>JBHELF010000102.1:0-37513 GCA_046263155.1 Actinomycetota bacterium | reverse complement strand
CTTGGCGCCGGCATCACCGTAGACCGAACCGACGGCTTCGGAGAGCTGGACCGAGTTCTTGTCGAGCGCACCCGCGGCAGCCTCGAACTCAGCCGAATCGGCCCCTGCGGTCACACCCATGAGCACGGCGAGACCGGCGAGGTACTCGTGATCTGCGAGTAGCCCCGCGAGATCACGCGTGAGCGTCGCCGCCGCCGTGTCCACACTCGGGACGTCCACTTCCGTCATCTCATCTGTTGTTTCATCGCTCGCAGGAGCTTCCGTCTCGGCACCAGTTGTGGTCTCGGTCGTGTCCGAGTTGCACGCGGCACCTATCAGCGCGAACGCCATAAGCGCCGCCGTCAATCTGAGCAGCCATGTTCTGCGCAATGGATACCTCCTACTGTCTGGTTCTCGAAGCGACTCTCGCCTCGCGACGTGTTCGGTGGTGGTTCGCAAGATGGATGGGTAGAGGAGGAATTACTCGACGACGATCTCGCCGGTCATCGATGGATGGACGCGACAGAAGTACGCGTACGACCCTGCCTCGTCGAATGCAAAACTGAATGACGACGACGCATGGGGTAGATCACCATCGAACGTGCCGTCGGGTTGTGCCGCCCTTTCTTCACTCAAACCGGGTACGCCACCGTCGCCAGGCACGCCCGAAGTCGCTGTGTGACGTACGCCTTGATCCAGATTCGTCCAGGTGACCTCTGCGCCGGCAGAGATGCGCAAGGTCGCAGGCTCGAAGGCGATGTTGATTACCTCTATCTCCGCTGTATCCCGCGACGCGTCGTCAGAGCACGCAGCGAGCCCAAGGGCTAGGAGGACAAGAATCGTGGCGACGTATTTCCCTCTTGGGCGCATGCCGGCGATTCGAATGCAACATCGAGAACGGATTGGAGGGGTGGCCAATCCTTGTGAAGGCGGGGTCTCGAATAGGGCAGAGGACGTGCAGATGACCTCTCATTCGAGAAAAGGTTTACTTATCCAAGGGTGTTCTGTGACGGCTCACGTGCCCCAGGCGCACACCACATGTCACAGGTCCACCATCGAGAAGTCCGGGAAAACCTTGGGACGGGAGCGATTCTCTAGCGACGGGCCAGGAGTGCCACCATTCAGAGATGGCTCCGGTCCGGAGTTCGCCTCAGCTGAACGCGTTGTTGCAGCAATACACGGGCCACCTCGAGGGCCCCGACAAGGAGCTCGCGCGCGAGATCGTCATAACGGCCCTCAAGATGGGCGAGGAGCAGGTCAGTCGCCTCGACCGCAAGATCGTGAACGCCGCGCTCAAGGAACTCCGGCACGCTTTTCGTGTCTTCGCTCCGTACAAAGGAGTCCGCAAGGTTTCGATTTTCGGGTCGGCCCGCATCGAAGTGGGCGACCCCGCATACGTCGCGGCACGTCAGTTCTCCCGGCGGATGGCGGACAAGGGGTGGATGGTCATAACCGGTGCCCGACCCGGGATCATGGAGGCGGGACACGAAGGAGCCGGAGGGGCTCAATCCTTCGGCGTGAACATCCTGCTTCCGTTCGAAGCGAAACCGAATCCGGTGATTGCCGAAGATCAAAAGCTCATCAACTTCAAGTATTTCTTCACACGCAAGCTAACGTTCATGAAGGAGGCCGACGCATTCGTTCTTTTGCCGGGAGGCTTCGGGACGCTGGATGAGGCCTTCGAGCTATTGACTCTTATTCAGACCGGCAAAACCGATCTACATCCCGTTGTGCTGCTCGATCCACCGGGAGGCGATTACTGGTCGAACTTTGATGCCTTCATCCGCACGGAGCTCATTGGGCGCGGTTACCTCGGCGAAGACGACCTGTATCTCTACCGCCGGTTCGACGATCCCGAAGAAGCTGTGGCCGAGATCGACCATTTCCATCGCGTCTTCCACTCGCAGAGGATTGTGGGACGGAAATTGATCCTTCGGCTGAACGTTATGCCGGACGAAGACACTCTTGCGAAATTGTCCGAGGAGTTTGCCGACATCCTGAGCAAACCGATTGCCGTCGTCGATGCTTCGTCGTCTGAACGGCGCGATCAGGACGTCGTCGCCTTGCCACGGATTGCACTGGCCTTCGACCGCCAGCACGTAGGGCGCCTTCGTCTTCTCGTCGATCGGCTCAACGAGCTGGGACCGCTTCCGGACCGCCCCTCGGCCGATAAGGGCGACCCCAAGGATCTGTAGCTAGACATCCATCATTCAGGTCTGCCTGTCTTATGGGGTGGGCGTCGGCTCCCCGCTCGGTGAGGGGCTCCCAGAGGGGCTGGGAGATGGTTCGGAGGAGGGCGATTCCGAGGGGCTCGGGCTTGGAGACGAACTCGGAGACGAACTGGGAGACGGGCTGGGTGAGGGACTGCTCTCCTCCTCGGAAGTCGACGTCGTGTCATCGATTTCCGAGTCCAGGTCGTCCGGATCGGCCTCGAGGACGTCAACTATCTCTTCTTCCAAGGCGGCCAAGCGACGATTGAGCTCCTTCAGGCTCAGCGTGTGAGCTTTGGCCTTGAGGCGCAGGAGCCTGTCCCAGATTTCTCCGAGTTCCTTTACTTCGTCAGCGCTCAAAGGTTCCATAAGGCTGACGATGAGCTGTGTCGCGGCGGCATAAGTAATACACGCCACACACTCGACATTCACCGCCAGGGCCGAGTTCTGGGGGATGAGACCTACATCCTCGGCGACGACCACAATGACCTGGAACGCGATCGCGACCGTGACGCATTTGATGCAGCTGGCCAGTGCGAACGCTTCGTTGCTGTTGTCCACCAGCTCGTCGCTACTAAAGATCAGCGAAAGTGCCAACGTCACCAGCACGGCCCCATCGCGCGTGTTTAGGGCGAGTGCTTGGTTATCGCCTTCACCGGGGGGGGCCGGCGTCGGGAACTGGAATGCCTCTTGCCGAGTAACAGTTCCTGCAACCTGTGTCTCGTCGCTAGGCGTCGGCGTCCCGGTGATCGTCTCCACGTTCGTCGTGTCGAGTGGGTCCTGCGGGGCCTGGTAGCTGCCAAGCGCGGACGATGGGTCGACGTTGGCGAGAAGCCCTTCGATCACTCCTGGGCCCTCCGGAGCTGCGAACAGCGTCCCACGCTCGTGTTTCTGGATCGGTCGGTACTGTCCGTCCGGCCACCACGCCGTAACCACGCCCGCCAGCAAGCCGACCGCGACCACCAGCGCTATGCCCCGGCGGAGCGGGTGGCCGGCGGTCCTTCGCCAGACGCGCTGGCTCGTTCGAGTAACGACGCGGGCGATCAGATAACCGACGCTCAATAGCGGAATGGCGAGCGCCAAGATCGCGAGCACCTCCGTCCCCGCAGCGGCCAGATGCGTTGCTGCGAGGTTTTCTTCGAGAGCGGCCCAGCGCTGGCCAAGACTGTCCCATGCGGTCGCGACCACGCGGGGGAGCGTGACGACGAGCAGAGCGAAGATGGCTGCGAGTAGCGGAACGACGATGAGGACCCACGCGGTCACCACGACTCGAGCCCAAGGCTTGAGCGTCCTCGCTTGGGCCCGGCGCGAGCGCGTGGGGATGAGGCTGCGAAAGATCGGTCCGATATGAGCGAACAGGTCCGGCACCCCCGTCAGGTCGGCCAGGATGTGATAGCCGTCGAGCCGCACGAGTGGAATGAGTTGACGCAGCATCTGTAGCGCTTGCAGCGCGATAACGACGAGCAGGGCTTCCCAGCGAGTGAATGCCCACAGTCCTAACGCCGCCATGCCGAAGATTGCGTTGAAGTAGATGCCGCCGAGGTCGACTCGCAGACGGCTTCTCCGATCGAGTCGATAGGAATCGGTTACGTCGGTGTAGAACGCGGGCCATACCAGGTACAGCCCGACGCCCATCGCCCCCGGTTTCGCACCCGAGTATCGACATGCTGCCGCATGGCCGAGTTCGTGGAACGCCGACGACAGCGTCGTTAGGGCAAATACCATTAACAAGAGTCCGGGCTCGTAGAGGGCGTTACGAGTCGCCGCTCCGAGCCCTCTCTCGAAGAGAACCCATCCCGTCGTCAGCGCGAACGCGAATGTGAAGGCGAACACGAGCGCCGGAAGGAAGAGCCAGGAGAAAAGAGCAGCGATGTGACCTGTTACGCGTGGGTTGGTGACCACCATGCGCAGACGGAGAGCCAGAAGCGGATTGGCCTTCTTAGTGACCGGCTCAGCTCCATCGGCGCCGCGGAGGAGCCCAAGCGGACGTAGCTTGGACTCCGTCAGGACGCGGATGTCCTCGCTTGTGATCGTCTTGCGTACCCGAGCACCAACCGCACGGGCGATCTCGCCGTAGCCGCGGCGTCCATCGATCTGCCGCAGCGTTTCGTAAAGAAGTGGGGTCAGCTGGATGGTCTGGCCGTCCGCCCGCCGTACGAGCGAGGGGGCACGACGATGTCCCGATCGTTCGAACTGGCCGAGAAATTCGAGGTTTCCGGCCGGGGTCAGAGGCGGGGCAAGCGCGTCGCTACCCGGAGCCCGGACCGTTGGGGTCCGGATCCCCGGGAGAGCGACGCTCTCAGCTGTGGTGCTCATTTGTGCCTAGGACTCAGCTACTGCGTGATCGTTGAGTCCTGCTCGGCAGTGGCCTCCGCCACGACATCGTCAAGGTTCTGAGTGATCGTGGCGTCCTGCGTAGCGACAGAGACCGCTTCCGACCCGATCGAGGCGACGTTGGCCGCCACCGATGCGTTAATCGGCGCCGCCAAGTTGGCATTCGCCGCAACCGCACCAGCGACAGGTGCCGCCAGGTCAGCGTCCAGAGACGCCTGCACGTCGACGTTCAACAGGTCGCCGTCAAGAATCGACCCGACGTCCGTCTCCGTGAGATCGGTCAAATCCGTGCTCGTGGAGCTATCGCCGCCGGAGGTGCCGTCGCTGGTCCCTCCTCCATCGATCACATCGTTCGACTGATCGATGATGCTCGTCTGAGGCGCATTGGCGATCGCTTCGCCGGAGATGACCTGATCGAGCGTGACGTTCTGGTCTCCTACGGCAGCTGCATTCGACAGCGCCGACAACACGTTAGCGCCCACCGCGGCATTGATCGGCGCCGCTACGTTCGCATTTGCTGCAACGGCAAGATCAATCGGGGCCGCCAGATCTAGTGCGATGTCGAGATCGACCAGGAGATCGAGCAAGGAAAGCACCTCTTTCGAGGGGAGCAATGTTCCGATTTCGGCGCTGATCTCCTCCGTCGTCAAGCGACCTAGAGACACTTCGTCCATGACGTCGCTCCTTTCTGCTCTTGCGATGCGCATCCCGGTGACTTGCTCGCCGATAAACGGCAACGCATCCGTAAAAAAAGCCCTCTCATCAGGGCCATATAGGCACTACCCTTGACCGGTAGTAGCAAAACGACTGCGTGCAGCAGCGGTTGCTCGATCACCAATTAGCGGTGACATTTTTGGCCGCGTTGCGCAACCGTCAACGCGCGCGAAGCCGGCGCACCTTCAGTCGATCATGAGCGCGCAAAAAGGGAAGGCAAAACGCGCCTCGCGTGGGAGCTATACCGCGAATCACGCGGAATTATTCGCAATAGGCGTGAGCTGCTTCTTTAGAGATAAATGCGCCGACGAAAGACGTCTGTCGTCAGCGAGGCGACGCGGTCCAGGATCAATCTCCCCTCGAGATGATCGATCTCGTGCTGGAAGGCGCGGGCCTCGAAGCCTTCAGTCGCAATCAAGCGTGTGTTTCCGTCGGGAGCGAGGCCTCTGACGACGATGTCCTTGGCGCGCGCGACATTCGCGGTCAGATCGGGCACGCTCATGCAGCCTTCGCGCCCTAGCTCACGGTCGTGGGCCTCGATGATCTCTGGGTTCATCAAGAGGACGAGGCCGTGGGATGTCGTCGTCTTTGGATGTTGGCTCACGTCGACGGCTATCGCTCTGCGGGCGACGCCTATCTGAGGGGCGGCCAGGCCAACGCAGGCCGGCGAAGCTCGCATCGTGTCCACGAGGTCGTCGAGCAGCCCCGGTGCCTCTTCGAGAAGAATCTCTTTCGCCGGCACCGAGAGCAGTGGGTGCGGGAGCGAGACGACGGTGCGTACGGCCACGAACTAGAGGACGTCCGCCTCTAGTGGGCTGACGCGCACCTCCAAACCCGGTTCATCGCGGAGACCGGCGAGCGCCGCATCGAGATCTTTTCCCTCGGGAATTCGAACCTCCAGCATCAAGGCGTAGACGGGATTGCCGGCATCGCCTATCACCCTGGAGGTGAGGTCGGTGATGTTCGCATCGAGCTCACCGAGAGCCGTCGCGACCCTGTAGACGATCCCAGGCCGGTCGGCGCCGTACACCGAGATCATGTGGGT
Organism: Actinomycetota bacterium; assembly: GCA_046263155.1. Lineage (GTDB taxonomy): Bacteria > Actinomycetota > CADDZG01 > CADDZG01 > WHSQ01 > DATADF01. The sequence goes on along the minus strand of JBHELF010000102.1, from coordinate 31,231 downwards.
GGGCGGGGCGACTTCGCTCGTGGCTTCGTCGACGAGGCGCGCGCTGACGAGCAACTCGAGATCGCGTCCGACTGCCTCGAGATCTTTCTCTAGGGCTGCGCGGTCGGTCTGCGGGGATGCCTTGACGATCAAGGTCATGGTGAAGTGACCGCGCAGGATCGCAGACGTCGCGTCCTCGAGGTTGCAGCCATGCTCGTAGAGGACCTTCGTCACTGCCGCCACGATCCCCGGGCGGTCCACACCGATGGCGCTCACGGCCATAACTTCCTCGCCCTGGTCCACGCGGCGACCCTATCGAAGGACCACTAGCGACATTTCGAGCAGAGACCGAAGAGCTCGGTGACGTGGCTTACTTGAGAGAACCCGTGGCGTCGCGCGACCTGTTTGGCCCACGCTTCGAGTTCATCGCTGGCGATTTCAACCGAGCGCCCACACGAGCGACAGACGAGGTGGTGGTGGTGGTCTCTCGATTCACACAGCCTGAAAATTGACTCTCCCTCTGCATTGAGTACGTCGACCTCGCCCGATTCCGTGAGCTCGTGCAGCGTGCGGTAAACGGTGACGAGTCCTACGCCGTGACCTTTGGCCCGCAATTCCTCGTGAAGTTGCTGAGCGCTGCGAAAACCCTTTGCCCGTTTTAGGGCCGCGCCGATGGCCGCTCGCTGACGTGTACTCCGGGGGGAGGTCATTCCAGAACTAGAAGAACGGCCATCGTGCCCACGCCGGCGCCAAAGGCGAGTAGCTGGAGCACCGACTTCAACGGCTCGGGCTCCTTGTGGATTTCAGGCATCAGATCGGTGCCCGCTATGTAGATAAATGCCCCGGCGGTGAAGGGAACGAATAGACCTTCGATCGTGCTCACGGACGTAAAGGCCAGCGCCACGACCGCACCCGCGAGAGCGGCAAGGCCGGTAAGAAAATTGAGCAGGAGGGCGCGCCTCGGCTTCAGCCCCGCGTGCAGCAAGATGCTGAAGTCTCCGAGCTCTTGAGGAATCTCGTGGAGCGCGACCGCGATCGTTGTAGCGACCCCCAGCGTGGTCGACGCCGCGAATGCTGCGCCGACGATGGCGCCGTCAACGAAATTGTGCAAGCCGTCTCCGACGAGGTTCGTTACCGCTACAGGATGGAACGTCTCACGGTGCGGAAGGTGCGCGTGGTGCCAGTGCAGCCCCTTTTCCAGGATGAAGAAGGCGCCGACTCCAACGAGTATCGAGAATGAAGCCCCAAGTTCTAGGCCCCCCGCAGCCTCGACGGTCTCGGGAAGCAGATGCAGGAACGCGTCCCCAAGTAGGGCGCCTGCCGCGAAGGCGATAAGGATCACAAGGGCCTGGCGAAGTCTCCGTTCGGAGAAGACCATCGAAGCCGCTCCGAGCAGTGATATCGCACTGATTCCCAGAACGGCCACCAGGCTGAAGAACCACACAGACCCGGGGACATCCATTTTCCCACTCTAGATGAAAATGATTATCACTTTCAAGTGGACGCGTGCGGGGCTAGACGTTCGCCTCCTCTAGATCCAGGAGCAGACGCTTCACTTCGAGGCCCCCTCCGTATCCGCCGAGGGTGCCATCAGTGCGAAGGACGCGGTGACAGGGGACGACAATCGGCACGGGGTTTGCACCCAACGCGTTACCGGTCGCTCGAACCGCTGCAGCATTTCCCGCCTTATCCGCGACTCTCCTGTAAGTCGAAACCCGTCCGTACGGAATGGTTTTGGTCGCCTTGAGAACGGAGCGCTGAAAGGGGGCCAGACGGTTCAGGTCCACACGCAGGGAAAAACTCTGCAGACGTCCGGCGAAGTACTCCTCGAGCTGTCGCCTGACGTCGTCCAGCTTTGCCGGCACCCGGAGAATGCGTGGCGAGACCTCCCTCGCGAGCCTCTCGAGAACGATGTCAGGGGATTCGTTGGGGAAAGCGACCTTGGCCAAGCCTCTGCGGGTGCTGGCGACGATCAGGTCGCCGATAGGGGAACCGACCTCGGCGTAGGCCACATCCACAAGACCCGCGGGCTCGGCTGCCCCGGCAAACCTCTCTGCGGCCTGATCGGCCTCCTCGTCCCAGATCGTGTCGAGTCGTGCCGTCGCCTGCTTTAGCTCCTTCACTTCAAGACCTCCCTCAGTTTTTGCAAGCCGGCCCGCACGTTCTGCCGCGCCGCCTCCTCGGATGAACCAATCAGTGGACCGATCTCCGCGTAGCGAAGCGAAGTTACGTAGCGATAGACGACTGCGGCCCTCTGCTTCGCCGGAAGACCACGGACCGCCTCCCAGACCTCGGGCTGATAGTCCGTGTGCCCGTCCGTTGTGGCTCTGTCGGGTGTGACTGCTTGAGGAACCGGAAGCCGCTGCCGAGCGCGGTGCGCATCAAGCACCTTCCTCTCGGCGATTCGAAGTACCCAGGCGCGCAGGTTGGAGTCCGATCGCAGATTCGGGTACGCACGCAAGGCGGCCAGGAACGTCTCCTGAAAGCAGTCTTCGACCTCCGGCCGCGGGAGGTTGGCGGCGAGATACCGATAGACGGCTCTCTTGTGCGCGTCCAAGAACGCTTGGAAGGGAGGCACCATCACGCTATTGAAACGTGGGCGCGCGTCCTTTCGTGAGATCGAGCCTGACTATTAGAGCGGGGCGACGGAGAGCGCGGGTCCCCTCAGGCCCGACGCTCTCCCGCCACAACTATGGCCAGCGTGCCCATAACAAGCAGCATCAGCGCAAGAGCGACATAGATAAAGACGTTCGCGAGGCCGGTAAAAGGCAGCACGCTTCCGATCGGCAGTGAAGCCCTCTCTGCTACCGCGGGGGCAACCTCGGGACGGGAGATGCGCGCGCCGAGGACCGTGGTGGGAACCTCTTTCTTCTCGACGGTAACGGCCTCTACCTCGACTTCCTCAGGCTTACCGCACCAGCCGTTGTTGTCATCTTCGAAGTCGTCGTCATTGCCACACCCGTTGTTGCCGTCGTGGTCAGAATCGAAGCCGCCTTGCTCCGCGGCGCAGTCGTCGAGCAGCTCACACGGTTTGTCGGCACCCCCGTTGGCGTCTCCATCCGGATCGGACGTGCTCTTGCCCTGCGTGTCCGAGCCGCCGGGCTCCTCGGATTTGTCTTTGCCGGAGGGGTGGTCGTTCGGTTCCTCATCGAACGGTTTCTCACCGTCGTCGGAGTTCTCGGCCTTGTTCCCCTGCGCCTCCTGGTCAGAGGCGTGGTGGTCCTGCGATTTCCCCTTGCCGTTGTCGTGATTGCCCCACGCGGGGGCCATGACGAGCATCAACAGGAGGCACGAAGCAATAGCAAGTACGGCCGTCCGGCGTGAGGTCATCGGGCATTCCCTCCCTTGATGGCTACGTTGCGTAGCCAAATAGCTACATGCCTTCTCACAGGACGTAGTTATCTCCTGACGGAGCGTGGCTAAACCTCGATGGCCAACTTTTTCAGAAGATTTCCGTAGGTAGCCAGCCGGAACGCAAAGAGAGCCGCCGAAGCGGCTCTCTTTGGTCGGGCGGGTTGTTGCTTAGATGACGACGAGCTCGCGACGTATAAGCACAAGGCGTCGGCGCCGCTCGGCCTGCAGCAGCAGTCCGCCGAGCAGGCTCAGGGCCGCCCCCACCAGGAGCAGGGGGAGCATTTGGCTCGTACCCGTGAAGGGCAGCGCGGCTCCCAGAACTCTTGCGGGTGCCACGTTCGTTGTGGCCGCGGGGGCGATGTCGACCACGCAGCTACCGGATCCCTTGCTGCGGACATCCCTGCCGGCTTCGCCGGTGCGGCTCTCGGGCTTGGGGCACTGCTTCTTGATCTTTAGGCCGAGCACTTCCTCCGGAACGTCGTCCTCGGGGGTCACTTCCGGCAGCACCTCAGGGACCGTCGTCGGCGTGTCGGGGTTGGTGATCACTTCACCGAGTACGACCGGGGGCGGGCTGTTCGGGTTGTTGGGGTTGCCCGGAGGGCCCGGGGGTGGGTTGCCCGGAGGCGACGGCGGAGAAGGAGGGGGAGGAGGAGTCGTCGGCGGCTTCTTCTTGCCGAGGCATTTGCCCTTGTTGTCGTCCTCGAAGTCATCGTCGTTCCCACACCCGTTGTTGCCGTCCTGGTCGGCCTTGTCGTTCCCCCCGTTGCCGTTCGGCTTGTCCTTGCCGCCGTTGCTGTTTCCGTCGGGGTCCGACTCTGACTTGCCTTGGTTGCCGGAGTTGCCGTGCTCTTCCGACTTGTCATTGCCCGACGGATGCTCGTTGTCGCCCTCGTCGGGAACGTTGTTCGGCGTGCCACCATCATTGGTGTCGTTGTCTTCGGTGTATTCGGTGTCGGGATCGTTGTCGGCGTCGCCGTCGTTGTCCTTGTCGCCACCGCCGTTCGAATTCTCGTTGGCGCCCGTGTTATCGGAGTTGCCGCCCGCGTTCGAATTCTCCGAGTTGCCGTTTTCTTCGGAGTTTCCGTTTTCTTCGGAGTTTCCGCCGGCGTTGGAATTCTCCGAATTGCCGGCGCCGTCCGAGTTTCCGCCGCCGTTCGACCCCTCGGAGTTGCCCTGCTCCTGGCCCTGTCCGTTGCCGTTCCCGTTCCCGGGATCGGCGAGAACGGGGGTTATGGAAAGGAGCGCGAGCAGCAAGACCGCGACCAACACGCCCGCTGCGTAGAATTTCCTAGCCATTTCCCGCCTCCGTTTACTAGCCCGCCCTACATGTCACTTGCTGTTACCGCTCAACTACCGAAGAGGACCATTATCGGCAATTTCTGCCAAATGTTGAAGCAGTTTAGCCAGAATTTCTTGAAAATTTTTCCAGTTGCCCTTCTGGGCGCCTCGTAGGGCGCCGGGACGAGCGCTTTGTCCGTTTTTCGAGGGGCCGACGGCGCCGAGAGCCTCGGATGACCGGGGGCCTGTGGTGGGTTCTGCCGGCAGCTGCCGGCCTGATCAGCGGTGTGTTCGCTTATTCGCTCGCGGTCCACTGGAGGGCCCGGCCCCGCCCACACCTCCTGGCCTGGGCGGTGGCGCTGACGATGTTCGCCCTCGCTTCGCTAACCGCGGGGGCATCGCTCTACGGGGGCTGGACGCCCGCGTCCTTTCGTCTCTATTACTTATTTGGAGCGATCCTGAACGTACCCGTGCTCGCCTTGGGGACCATCTACCTTCTGGCTCCCCGAAAGTTCTCCGACGCCTGCGCTTTGTTTGTCGTTGCGGCATCCGTAGTGGCCGTCGTTGTCGTGATGAACGCACGGATCAACCTGTCGGGGCTGGAAGTGTCCGGCATCCCTTCGAGCCGGGACGTCGCGCCGAGTAGCGTGCGCACGCTGTCGCGTTACTACTCGTTTACGGGTTTCTTTGTGGTCGTCGGTGGAGCGTTGTGGTCGGCGTGGCGTCTTGCCCGCAGGCGCGAGTCGGCACTTCGCCGGCTGGCTCTCGCCAACCTCCTTATCGCGACGGGGACCCTTGTTGTGGCGGTGGGAAGTGGATTTGCACGCTACGGTCATGGCGCGCCGTTTGCTCTGGGCCTCCTCGTGGGAGTGAGCCTGATGTTTCTCGGTTTTCTGCGCACGCGGCCCCCCAAACCCACTCTCGGATAACTCGCTTGAAGTCGGCTCCCCTGCCACCAGTTGTCGAGGAAGGCTGGTATCTGATGAGCGCGGCCGAACTGGAACGCGTTCTTCGCCGCGCGGCGAACTCAGAAATCCGACCCGCGCTCAAGAAGCTCTCGATCGCGGAGGCCCTTGCCTATAGGAACTCGGGCAACCTGCCCGACGAGCACGACCGCAGTTTGAGGTTGATCCTTCATGTGCGCGCACCGGAGGATCTCAAAGGGCTGCAGACAAGACGATTGGGCTTCGAGCCAGACTTCCACGAAGCACCGACCTGGCGGCGAGCGGGATCCCGACCCGTGAACATCGTTCCGTTGCGAGTGGCCGACTTCGAGATGACGGGCCCCGATGCGTGGTGGGACGACGAGGACCTGAAACATCTCGAGGAGGAATGGTCGTCGACCGGCATGGTGCGTGGCGTGCGCGTGCCTAAGGGCTATCGCGGGTTTGTGTACAAGACCGTGCTCGAACTGGAGCGCGCCGGGGTGGCCGTGACGGCCGCGGCGATCGCGGACTCCGTCGCGCGCTGGCTTCCGCCGGATCAAACAGAGGAATTGCGCCGCGTCCTGCTGGAGGCCAACCCCGCCCCCTAGGGGCGAATTGCAGGGCTGTAACTCTTGTCGAACATACGTTCTATGATGCCGAGATGGAGACCGGAAAGCTCTTCGAGCTCCGCCGCCGCACCTTCGATACGCCTCACTTTCGCGGCATCGAGTTCATCGAGGTCGAGGCGAAGACGATCATCAATCACGTCCCCGGTAGCTATCTCCCGTTTAACTACACGATCAATCCCTACCGAGGATGCACGATGTGGTGCTCCTACTGCTTTGCTCGTTCGACGCATCTGTACATGGATATGGACGCAGGCAAGGACTTCGAGACCAAGATTGTCGTGAAGGTCAACGGCCCTCAATTACTTCCTAAGGAATTGCGCGCGAAGAAGTGGAAGGGCGATCACATCGCAATGGGTACCGCGACCGATCCGTACCAGCGCGCCGAGGGCCGTTACAAGCTCATGCGCTCGATCATCAAGACGCTGTCCGACTTCCGAAACCCGTTCTCGATCCTGACCAAGGGCACGTTGATCCTGCGCGATCTCGATCTTCTTCAAGGCGCCGTCGCAGTGGCTCCCGTCAGTACCGCGTTTTCGGTCGCGACTCTCGATGACGAAGTCTGGCGGCGGAGCGAACCGGGAACTCCGCACCCACGCAAGCGGCTCGAGGCTGTAGCGAAACTCAACTCCGCGGGGATCCCGTGCGGAGTAATGGTCGCTCCGGTGTTGCCGGGGATCAGCGACGACCCCAAGAAGTTGCGCGAGGTCGTTGCTGCCGCGCTCGATGCGGGGGCCACGCATGTCTCGCCGATCCTTCTGCACCTTCGTCCCGGCGTCAAAGAGGTCTATCTGGAGTGGCTCGCCGAGACTTACCCAGATCTAGTTCCTCGCTACAAGCAGATGTATCCAAAGGCCTACGCGCCGTCCGCCGATCGTGCCGCGCTTACGAAGACGATGTCTCGGATTACCGCCGAGCTCGAGGTCGAGCTCGGAAAGGACCGCCGGCCCCCACGGCGCCGGACGCGGCGCAAACCTCCGCCGATGCCTCGGGCGGAAGCCGAACAGCTTCGGCTTCTCTAGTCGTCGAGGTTGCAATCACGCTCGCATAGCGGGCCTGATTGCAAAGTCGAGGGTCAGACGCGGTAGCCGCGCAGGCGCGCGATGCGTTCCTCGGTAGGTGGGTGTGTCGAAAACAGACCGGCGAAGCTCACGCGTCGTCCCGTCAAGGGATTCACGATGTAGGCCTGAGCTTGGGCGGGGTGCACATCCATCGGTATCTGCTTGGCCGCGGTCTGCATCTTCTCGAGCGCTCGCGCCAATGGCTCGCCGGATCCCGACAGCGCCGCGCCCGTCCGATCGGCCTCGTACTCGCGCGCGCGCGAGATCGCCATCTGCAAAAGCATTGCGGCGACGGGGGCGAGAATCATCATTCCGAGAAGCGCCAGCGGGTTTGCGCCCTCGTCGTCGTTGCCTCCACCGAACCACAGCGCCATCCGGGCCACGAAAGTGATGCCCATGGCGATCGCGGCGGCCACGGAGCCGATCAGGATGTCGCGGTTGCGCACATGGCCGAGCTCGTGGGCAAGGACGCCTCGAAGCTCGTCTTCGGTCAGGAGCTGAGTTATGCCTTGAGTGACCGCGACGGCGGCATGCCGTTCGTTCCGGCCGGTCGCAAAGGCATTGGGCTGCGGGTCCGGCGTGATGAACAGCTTGGGCATGGGCATGTTGGCGGCCGTCGAGAGCTCTCGCATGATGCGGTAGAAGCCCGGCGCCTCTTGCTCGGTCACGGGCTGGGCCCGCGCGGCCTTGATCGCGATCTTGTCGCTGAACCAATACGACCCACCGACGAAAAGTAGGCCGAGAGCGAGGCCGGCAAAGGCGCCCCCTTGGCCGAACCGCGACCCGATGAGCACGAGGGCGCCGCCCAGGGCGGCAAGCAGCACATACGTCTTGATCGTGTTCTTGTTCATGTCAGAAATTTACGCCCGCCGCAGGATTATCAAGACCAAAAATCGTCGAAGGCGGGGGTATCCTCGACCAGCAGCCAGCGCTCGGTCACCCGGCCTTCGTCGTCGACGTGAAAGACATTGGCCGCCTTCTGATCCATCTTCTTCCCATTCCGCTCGCCGCTCAGATTTATGAGCGCCACGACGTGCTGGTCGTTTCCGACGATGTCGTGGATGTCGTTCCTAAGCGTGCCGCCCGTTTCCTGAAACACCCGAGCTAGGAAGCCAAAGACCTCGTCGCGCCCCGTGTAATCGCCCGCCAAAGGATTGGCGCCGGGATGGTGCCAGACGATGTCCTCGGCGAATCCTTCTCTGACGGTGTCGACGTCTTGACGCTCGAAAGCCGCGAAGCCCTCCCGAACCCGCTCCACCCCGCGAGACTCGGCCATGATCGGCCCCTTTCTCCTAGATGCTGACCACCCCGGCCGGCCGGGGCGCATTATCGGCTGTAGGTGCCAGTTAACTCCCCGCTCGCGATTACGTCCTCTTTCACCGAATCGAGCCAGGCCCGCGCGTCGAGATCGCTCTCGGCGGCCGGGGAACTCAGTGCGTAGACCGTGAATATGTAGCGGTGCGGCTTCCCCGCAGGAGGACAGGGTCCTGCATACCCGGCGTTGCCGAAATCGTTCGCGAGCTGGGTGGCCCCGGAAGGGACCTCGCCCTTGGGGAGTTCATTCGTCTCGCCCGGAATTCCGTAAGCCAGCCAGTGAAGGAACGTCCCTCCGGGTGCGTCCGGATCGGTGACCGCGATCGCGTATTGGGCAGCCCCATCGACGGAGCTCCAAGAAAGAGCCGGTGCGACGTCATCTCCATCGCAGGTGTATTCGGTTGGTATCCGATCCCCTTCGGAGAATGCGCGGCTGGTCACTTCCAGGTCCTGAGTCCCTGTGATCTCGGGCACCGGCTCACCTCCTTGATTACATCCGGCCAGAAGCAAAAGCCCGAGCACGACGCTTCGGTGCATCTGGCTAGTGTAGAGAGCAACGATGCCCGTCATTGAAGCCATTGATCTCAGTCGCACCTATCGCACCACCACCGGCGCGTTCCGGCGCCGCGCTCTCGATGTGGAAGCGGTTAAAGGAGTGAGCTTCGAGGTCGCAGAGGGAGAGTTATTCGGCCTTCTCGGTCCCAATGGGGCGGGCAAGACGACAACGATCAAGATGTTGATAACGCTTCTCCTTCCTACATCCGGTACGGCGCGGGTCCTCGGCTACGACGTCGTCAAGGACGCTCCGCGTGTGCGGGAACGAATCGGCTATGTCTTTGGAGGTGAGCGAGGTCTGTACGAACGCCTCCCTGCGATCGACAACCTCAGATACTTCGCCGAGCTGTACGGAGTGCGTCCCGAGATTCAAAAGTCCCGCATCGGCTACGTCTTGGACCTCGTCGGCCTGACGGGTCGAGAGAAGGAACGTGTCGAGGGCTACTCCCGAGGAATGCGCCAGCGCCTGCACGTCGCGCGCGGGTTGCTGCACGACCCTCCCGTGGTGTTTCTGGACGAGCCGACAATCGGGGTCGATCCCGTCGGCGCGCGCGAGCTTCGGGCCACGATCTCTGCGTTGACGGAGCAAGGAAAGACGGTTTTGTTGACCACCCACTACATGTTTGAGGCCGATTCCTTATGTGACCGAATCGGAGTTATCGCGAACGGGACCATCATCGCGATGGGCACGCCGCGCGATCTCAAAGGAATCGTCGCCGACCGTACCGTCGTCGAGATCGAAGCCTTCGGAGTGCCCGCGCCGACGGTGGAAGGCCTCCGCGGCATCCCCGGTGTGGCATCCGTGTCGGTAGAAGAGCGTGATCAAACGCAGACGTTGCTCGTCCAGTCGGATAAGGGGGTGCAGCTCACCCAGACGATTCTCGGGATGCTCGACGGGGTGAAGGTGGGTCGCGTCGCCGTGCGCGAGCCGACCTTGGAGGATGCCTACGTGGCGTTGGTTACCGAGACCTCGTGAAGCGCGAGGCTGCGCTGCTCGACCGTCGGGTCGGGCGCTTGATCGTCATGGGTTGGAGATTCCACCTGAAGACCCTGACGCAATCGAGTTTCTTCATCCTCACTTCTATCTTGCAGCCGATCATCTTCGCGAGCATCGCGTTCTTCATGTTCCGCGTTGGAGGACGCGAGGGCACGTTACTGTACGCGGCCCTCGGTGCGGGCCTGATGGGGATTTGGTCCTCTGTGCTGTTCGGGTCGGGCGGCGCGATCCAGTGGCAACGCTGGCAGGGGACTCTCGAGTTGCTCGTGACGGCACCGGCGCCCTTCCTGCTCGTCCTTCTGCCTCTTTCGCTGGCTACTTCGTCGATCGGCATCTACTCGCTGACCGCGACATTGTTCTGGGGCGTCGTGTTCTTCGGGATCCCATTCGATCTTGTGCATCCGTGGCTGTTTGCCCTTGCGGTCCCGACGACCGTGATCTCCCTGGGCCTCCTCGGTCTCGTCCTGGCGTCGACCTTTGTCCTGTACCGGCATGCCAACGCGTTGTCGAACTTGCTCGAATATCCCATCTGGCTGATCACCGGATTGCTCGTTCCCGTGTCACTCCTGCCCGGGTGGGTCGAGCCGCTCAGTTGGCTTCTCGCGCCGACGTGGGGGGCCAAGGCGATCCAGACCGCGGCTCTGGGAGGCGATCCGCTCGGCCCCATTCTGATGTGCCTCGTATTGGGAGTGATCTATCTCGCCCTTGGGGCCCGACTGCTCCGACTCTTTGAGCGTCTAGCGCGGGGGCGCGCCACGCTGGCATTGACGTGAACGCTCTGCGCGTCTTTTGGGTGGGCGGTCTTATCTCTTACCGCGCTCTGTTCAACTGGCTACGCCCCGAGATCTACATCCCGACGATGTTGGGCAGCCCACTCTTCCAGATCATTTTCTTCGCCAAGCTCGGCGACTACGCGGGGGTGGAGAACGACGCTTTTTTCGTGGTGGGGAATGCGCTCCAAGTGTCGGCTATGGCCGGCATCTACGGAATGACGATGACGATCGCAAACGAGCGCTACTTCGGAACCCTCTCATCGCTACTGGCGACCCCGGCCAACCGACTCGCGCTATTTCTCGGCAGGGCCGTCCCCCTCATCGCGAACGGACTTCTTATCTCGTTGTTTGGGTTCGCGGTCGGCAGTCTGTTGCTGGACTTCGTCTTGCCCGCGGAGGGTCTGCCGGGTCTCGGACTGGTCCTCGTCGTGACCGCCTTCGCCTGCACTTCGTTCGGGCTCCTTCTGGGCTCCATCGGACTCCGAGCCCGAGATGTCTTCTTCATTTCCAATCTCGTGTACTTCCTGATGCTTCTCCTGTGCGGCGTCAACATCCGGCCGGAGGCTCTACCTGGATGGATGCAAGCGATCTCCTACGGCCTTCCGCTCACGCGTGGGATCCAAGCGGCCCGCGGTATGGCTATCGACAACGAGTCCTTTGCTCAGGTGGCGCATCTGGTTTGGGGCGAGCTCACCGTCGGCATTCTCTATGCGGCCGGTGCCTATCTCCTGTTCCGAATGCTGGAGGTCGAGGCCCGTCGCCGGGCATCCCTCGAGACCTACTGACATAGACGACCTTCGATTCTTCATCGGGCGAGGCCGAAACGGCCTTCCAAAAGGCTCCTTACCTTTGGTTCTTCGGAGTTTCCGCGGGCCGGAATAACCCTTAAGCGGATCTGAGTTGGCCTCTATATGAGATCGCCAATCGACCTAATTCCGAGTTCGCCGCGCTGGCGGGTGTGGTTGGCCCTTGCGACCATCTATCTGGTCTGGGGGTCGACCTACCTTGCCATCCGCGTGGTCGTGGAGACGATGCCCCCGCTCTTGAGCGCGAGCGTCCGTTTCTTCATCGCGGGCGCTCTGATGTGGCTGTTCCTCGCGATCAGAAGAGGGGTCTCGAGTCTGCGCATCTCCGTTCCCGAGTTGCTGGCCAGTTCGCTCGTTGGCTCCTTGTTGCTGCTCGGAGGCAACGGTCTGGTGACAATCGCGGAGGTCGAGGTTCCATCCGGACTTGCGGCGCTCATCATCGCCTCCGTTCCGCTGTGGGTGATCTTGCTGCGCAAGCTCTTCTCCGACCGGGTGCCCCTCACGAGCTTGCTTGCAGTTCCCGCGGGGTTCGCCGGCGTGGGGCTGCTCCTCCTGCCCGGCAATAGGCCCGCCGGAGTTGGCCTGTTCGGCCCCCTGCTGCTGGTCGCGGCGGCGTTGTTTTGGGCCTCCGGGTCGTTCTTCTCGAGCAAGCTTCCGCTTCCCACTGATCCATTCGTGACGACCGTCTACCAGATGCTCGGCGGTGCAGGAGCGTTGCTGCTGGGTGGGTTGCTGCGAGGCGAGGCTTCAGGCTTGAACTTCAGTGACGTGTCGCTCAGCTCCGGCATCGCGCTGCTTTATTTGATCGTCGCGGGATCGTTACTCGCCTTCACGGCTTATGTCTGGTTGCTGCAGAACGCGCCGATCTCGCAGGTCGCGACCTACGCCTACGTCAATCCGGTCGTTGCGATGCTGCTGGGATGGCTCATTCTCTCGGAGACCCTCACCGGGATGATGATCGTCGGCGCCGCGGTCGTGATCGCGTCCGTCGCATTCACCGTTACGGGTGAGTCCCGCTTTGCCGAGGCAGCAAAAGCTGCACAGTCTTCAGACGAGAGAGTTCCTGCGCCCTCCGTTCCGGGGGACGTATCGGCAGTCCCAGTCGCCGAGGTGGTCTAAACCGCGACATAGGGCAAGCTGTTTGGCAATGCGACGAGCTGTTGTCGGAGCAATCCTTTTCTTGTCCGCCGTGGGATGTTCGCCCGACGGCCCCGAGGTTTCGTCTACTAGAGGAGATCTCGGCCCCCGCGTGCAGTCTCCCGCGCTTGTACCGGCGTCGCCCGGCCGATACATACCGCGGCCGGGGGGCTCGATCCCGCGATCTGCCAATGGACTCGTTCGCGAGCTGGGGATGCTCTCCAATCCCGCGTACCACGCAGTGGACGCTTGGCTCGAGAGCGGCCTTGATCCGGGGAGCCGTGGGCGTTTCTTGGTGCAGCGAAGCGCGTTGCGATTCCAGGAGATCTATCGCTTTCTAGCTAGGCATCGCGCTCTAGCGGCACGTGTCATTGATCGGCTGCCGAGGGGATTCGCGGCCCGGGTGCGCGACCACGTGCGCGCGAATCAACGACTCCTGCGTCTTGTGACTCCACTGGAACGACTTCCGGGGTGGATGCTTCGACGTCCCGCGTCGCCGGAGGAGCTGCGGTCCTTCTTCGAGCTCGGCGAGCGCCGGTTCGGGATTCCCTGGGAGACGCTGGCGGCCATCAATCTGGTCGAATCTCGGTTTGGTCGAATTCTCGGCCCCAGTTCGGCGGGAGCGCGCGGTCCGATGCAGTTCATACCCTCGACCTGGGATGGTTACGGGCGCGGGGACATCGACGACCCACACGACTCGATCTTGGCCGCCGCCCGCTATCTGGCTGCCTCGGGCGGGCGAGACGACCTGCGCGCGGCTCTATATACGTATAACCGAAGCTTCGATTACGTCGACGCGATCCAGACCTACGCCCGCTACATGAAGCGCGACGAGCGCAACTTCTATCTCTATTACTTCTGGGAAGTCTTCGTGCTTACGACCCGCGGCGACGTCCAGCTCACCGGCCCGGGAGGAGCTCGGTCGTACCCGAATTAGACGCCCGGGCGACCGGCTCCCACACCTTCTTTTTGCTCTGGACCCACATCCTGCGTGGTCGGGAGTAAGAAAAGGTCAGCCGGCCGCTGCAGTACCGCCTCGCCGCTGATGCGCACGACGAACTTGTGCAATCAGTTGGCTGGGCCGTCTGACGTCTTCCACGGTTGCAAGCAACACCCGCCAGCCAAGACCCGCAAGTTGATTGAAACGGTCCTTATCGCGCCGCGACGCTGCAAGGCCGGAGTGATATTCGTGGCTCTGGACTTCGATCGCAAGGGCAATGTCGGGGTAGGCGAGATCCACACGGGCAACGAATCGGCTGCCATCGCGGATTACGAACTGCTTCGTTGGGGCCGGGAGGCCTCCTCGCCGAAGGACTCGAATCACATCGGCCTCAAGAGGGCTTTCTGGAGGGACGTAACTTCGTGCCCGATCCGCTACCAACGCCCGAAGCACCGCAGTTCCATTCCGTCCTCGACGGCCAACCTGGTGAAGCCGCCATTCCAGCCTGGGAATCGATGTGAGGCCGCGACGCAGCGTGTCATCGAGAGCTATCTCAACGGCGCGCGTATCGCAGACTCCTCCTAGATCAAGCAGAGTCCTGCTGGGATCTGTCATGGGGATTAGGCCATCTCGGTCGACATCGCAAATCGGCCATGACCTCGTCCAGTGCAGCTGCAGATCCCGATCAGGCGGCCGCCGAGACTGAAGCAGGGTTATCTCGAGAGCGCCTTCCTCAATTCCTCGCATTTTCCAGAGAGCAGCTGCTGCCCTATGCGAGGCAAGCGCGTCGGGACCACCCCAGAGACAGGCAGCCATGAGCCGCTGGCGCCAGGTCACTGGCACGCCTACTAGCCGATAGATGCCGCGATATAGCGCTTCCCATTGACCACGTTCGAGCCGACACTCGATCCCCCGGCGCGTCATTCCTGTCGCCAACGCCTGCGAGCGAGTCATGACTCCGAACTGGCATTCGGCAAGTTTCAGACAAGCGATGTCGGGCCCCACGCCTAGTTGATCGACTGCATCCGGTCGAGAAAGCACATAGAAACCTGACCATGAGGGTGTGACAGATCCCTCAATTGTCGTTTTCTTTGCTGGAAACCACGTCCGTCGTGGTTAGGAACAAGAAAAAGGAAATTTAGACGCCCGGGCGACCGGCTCCCACGTAGTCGGAGCGCGAAGCCGAATTGATCCTCACCTGACTACCGGTGTACGGCGCCTCAACCATCTGGCCGTCCCCGATATACATGCCGACGTGATGGATCGGGTTTCCGAAGAACAAGAGATCGCCGGGCTGCCAGTCGTCCGCAGCCACGCGCGGAGTAGCCGCGTATTGCGCGCCCGAGTTATGGGGGAGCGACACCCCCGCATGCGCCCAGGCCCACATCGTCAAGCCCGAACAGTCATACGAGTCAGGTCCCTCAGCTCCCCATTGATAAGGCTTTCCAAGTTGTGAAAGAGCTGCTTCGACCGCGACTCGGGCCGACGGATTGGCACGTCGCGCGATCTCTCCGATGTCGATCGGAGCGGTTGCTGCTGCTTGCGCTGCTGCGGCGCGCCGCGCAGCCTGTCTGGCCTCGGCTCGTTCGATTGCCTCGTTGAGTGCGGTGATCTCATCTCTCTGTTCCGCGACCGTGCTCTCGATTTCGCGGCGAAGTTGAGCCAGTCGTTGTTCCTTGGTGAGCGCCAGTGCTTGCGCTCGCTCGAGCAAGACGAGCTTGTCGTCGAGCAAACTCTGATCCGCCGCGAGTCGTTCGAAAACACGTGACTGTTGAGAGCGCGACGTCTGAAGGTATTGAAGGCCGGCCTCGAGTTGTCCGAGGTCCTTAGCGGCAAAAACCGCTTCGATCGCAAGCGATGGCCCGGCTTTGTACAGCTCTCGGGCCAACGCGACTGCGCTCGTCCGCTTTACATGCATCCGTTCGCGCAGTCCGTCGACCTCTTTGTCGATGAGGCCGATGCGAACCTGAATGGAAACGAGCTCGTCGTGGATGAGGTTGTAGTCCTCGACGACGATCTCGAAATCGCGTTCGAGTTCCATGAGGCGTGCCTTGGCCGCGTCGAGATCGTCGTAACGGGTCTGGGCGCGCAGCGCGGAAGGCGGCAGTGTTACCGCTATGAGGAGTATCAAGACCACGACCCGTGACGCGGCGGTCCTGAGAGCCTTTTGCACGAATGACAATGTATGCGCGGGAGGACGCAGGAGCAAAAGTTTGGCTCAGCCGTCTCTTGCGGAGCGCCTCCCGAGCCACCACATAAACAGCGCCACCGCCAATATCCCACCGATGACCGCAACCTCCCGACTTAATGCCGCCCTACGGAGGTTCGGCAACCGGGAGCGCAGCGATACTGGGTTACGGAACGATTCGATGGGCCAGCTGCGTTCTATGGCGATGCGACGAAGATCCTTGTCGGGATTCACTACTACCGGATTGCCGACCACTTCGAGCATGGGCAGATCGGTGATCGAATCGGAGTAAGCGAAGGATCCCTTCAGGTCGATGTCTTCTTCCTCGGCAAGCGCCTGCATCGCCTCGGCCTTGTAAGGACCATACGCGTAGAAGTCGAGCTCGCCGGTGTATTTGCCATCTTCTATCTTTGACTTCGTCGCGATCCATCGATCGACGCGCAACATTTTCGCCAGAGGCTCGACGATCTCCTCGGGCGAGGACGAAACCAGACACACCAATCGACCCGCGGCGCGGTGATCGTGCATTCTCTCGAGCGCCTCCGCGTACATCAGTGGCGAGATGACTTCGTCCAACACCTCGGTCACAACCTGACGCACTCGCTCCTGCTCCCAGCCGGCGGTCATCTTGGCGGCTTCGTCGCGCATGCGATCCATCTTTTCCTCGTCGGCGCCGAAGAGATTGAAAACAAATTGCGCGTACAGCGATTTGAGCAATGTCGATCGGCCGATCATGCCGGCGGTCATAAAGGATCGACCGAGCGCCAGAGGGCTGGAGCGCGCAACGGTCGTCTTGTCTAGATCAAAGAAGGCTGCCTCCACGCAGCCATTGTGGACTCCTCGGGAATACATCGCCACCACGGCTAGCTCGGGAATGTGACGCGCGTCACAGCTTCGTTGCGTCAACCGGTGCAGCATCGTCATGTGAGGCAATCGCCCCTCATCGCCATCGTTGGCCGCGATCCGGAGACAAGACTTGCAGCGGCAGCCGCGTTCGACGGTGCACCGCCCGAGTGGCGCGTGACCGCGGACGCCGAAGAGGCCGCCTCCGCCGATGTCGTCGTCACCACTCCCGACACCGATTGGCCGGCGGCGTTGAGGTTCGACCCCTGCAAGCCCGAGGAATTGCTTTCCGCGGTCAAAGCTCGGCTCGCGGGAGCAGCCTCCGGGCGGCTCTACCTCGTGGGTTCCGCACGTGCGGGTGTAGGCGTCACCAGCGTGGCACTGGAGTTGGCCGCGAGCGGAGGCGAGGCCGGGCCCAGCTGTCTCGTCGATCTGGACCCCGAGAGATGCGTGGCCGTGCGTCTCGGTCTCGGGGCTACGCCGAGGTACTCCACCGCGGAAGCCATCGGAGACGTTCCCGTGACGGTTCCTCTCGAAGCGGGGACGCGATTGCTCTCGCTGTCCGGATCGGACGCGTCCGCGCCGGCGCAGATAGAAAGGGTGGCAGCCGAGTTCGAGTCGATTGTCGTCGACGCGGGCGCTTCGATCCCCGGCGACCTCGTTCCTGCCGCGCGTGCCATCGTGGTGGTTCTCTCACCGACGAGTTCTCATGCCGTGCTGGCCCGACCGTTATTGGATGAGATTGCGGACCGACCCGTCGCCCTCGTCACGAACCGCACGGGCTGGGGTGGAGAGATACCTCGGTCCGAGATCGAATCGTTGGTGGGGCGACCGCTGACACTGGAGCTTCCCTTCAGCGCAGCCGTGCGCGACGCAGAGAGAGACGGCCGCTGCCGACCGCCGCGCTGGTCACGCTGGAGTCGCAGCGTCAATCGTCTGTGGAGGGCTCTGGAGAGGTTATGAGATCGGAGTTGTTGCAGCTGCTCGTCGAAAACGACCATGTAGCAGATCTCGATGCCGCCGCGCGACGACTAGCGTTTCGAGAGATCGTGGCCCGGGCCTCCGTACCGCTCGAGCCTCACCAGGCCGTGGCTCGTTTGTCGGAGTTCGTCGATGGTTACGGACCGATTACGTCCTACATGAACGATCCCGACGTGACCGACGTCTTGATCAATGGTCCCGACGACGTTTGGGTCGAGCGGCGCGGCGAGCTTGTGCGAACCGATGCCACTTTCGGCGATGTCGATGGCCTCGATGGGTTTGTCGAGCGCTGGATGGCGGCGGCAGGTGAACGCGCCGACTACTCACGGCCGATAGCGGACGGCAGGCTTCCGGACGGGAGCCGGATCCATGTGGTGATGCCGCCAATTGCGGGGCGGTCCCCGGTCGTATCCATCCGCCGCTTCCCTCGGCAGGCCTTTGCCCTAGAGGAACTGGTGGAGCGCGGAATGCTCGACCGAAAGACGGCGGAGTTCCTCAGCGCCGCGGTGGCGCGACGCGAATCGATCGTCATCGGCGGCGCCACCGGCACGGGCAAGACGACACTCTTGAACGCTCTCCTTCAGAAAGTCCCGCCCGGCGAACGGTTACTGGTCGTCGAGGAAACTCCCGAGCTACGCCCGAGGTGCGACCACGTCGTGGCTCTGACGACGCGAACGGAGAACGTTGAAGGTCGTGGAGAAGTGCCTCTTGCCGAACTGGTGCGGGCAGCTCTGCGTATGCGGCCGGATCGGATCGTCATCGGCGAGGTTCGGGGGCCCGAAGCACTCGTCGCACTAGACGCCATGTCCACCGGCCACGAGGGTTCGATGATGACGGTTCACTGCAACTCCGCGGACGAGGCGATAGATCGAGTGGCCAACCTTGCCTTGGGGGCGGCTTCGAATCGCAGCGAGCGTTCCGTGCAAAGCCTGGCCCGGCGCGCGTTCGATCACTCCGTGTTCCTTGAACGGTCTCCTAACGGCCGGCGCGTGAGCTCAGTGTCCGAGGTGAAAGCATGAGTCCGCAGCAGCGCGCGGATGCGCTCCGGACGCTGGCCGGTCTGCTCCGATGCGGCCGCACGTTGAGAGAGGCCCTTACCGAGTGGCCGCACGCCGTGGCCGAGGCTGCCGATGAGCTCTCGCCCACTGCTCGTCGGGCTCGTCTCGGACTTCCGATACCCGCGATCCTGGAGGCGCTTCACGACTCGTTCCAGGACGACGCTCGCGCTCTCGCGGGTTGTTTCAGGCTGTGTCCGAGAGGAGCCGACGGAGCGGCGCTGGCCGATCGTCTAGCAAATGCAATCGAGCAGCGCGAGGCCGCACTCGCCTCAAGCCGGGTGGCCGCGTCGGGCGGACGCCTGTCTGCACGGCTTGTCGCCGGGCTCCCTCTCGGGTTCGTTCCCCTGGCGGCGTCGAGCGGTTCGCCCATGTTCGACCGTCAGGGCATTCTCCTATTGGCGCTGGGTCTCGGTTTATTGGGAACGGGCCTTGCGTGGCTGAATCGCCTGATTCCACGTGGCCTCGAAGGTGAGAACGAAGCGGCACAACTGGCCGCCGTATCCGTCGACCTCTTGTCCGCCGGACTGCCGCTGCGGTCGTCTCTCGCCATCGGCGCCGAGCTCGTCGGCGGCGAGGACTTGAAGCGCGCCACGCGCCTCACTCGCCTGGGGTTTGGCTGGCCGCAGGCCCTGGAGGCGGCCGGAGATCGCGATCTGTCTCGCCTGGCTTTCTTGCTACGAAATTCCGGTCGCGCAGGCACACCGATCGCGTCCGCACTGAGTGAATTCGTGCGCTGGGCGCGAGCGGAGCGAAGTCGTGAATTTGATCGCGTCCGACGACGGGCGCCAATCCTTATGGTTCTTCCGCTCACTCTGTGCGTGCTTCCCGCGTTTGTCCTCTTGGGGATTGTTCCGTTCCTGCGCTCGCTCGCGCTTTCGACGTGAAGATGGCAGGCTGTCGTTGTGAGAGGTCTCCGGATCGCCAGCGCTGTTGTGTTAGTGGGTTTCCTTGGCGCCTGTACGGCGGAGACGGTGACCTCGGGCGGCCAAGCCTCGCCGACGCCTTCGGAAATCACGGTCCCCTCCGTTCTCGCGTCGCCGACTTTTGAGCAGCGACGTGCTCTCATTGATACCGGCTCGGAATCCGTACTGATCGATGTCGAGGTCGCGGCCACGCCCGAGCAACGAGGCTTTGGGCTGATGCACCGCGAGACCCTTGACGCGGACGCGGGCATGGTCTTCCTCTGGTTCGGCCCGACATCGGCGTCGTTCTACATGAAGGACACGCTCATCCCGCTTTCAATCGCGTTCTTTGATGAGCGAGGACGAATCCTCAAGATTCTCGACATGGACCTCTGCACGAAGGACCCCTGCCGTCTCTACGATCCCGGAGTAACCTATTGGGGCGCGCTCGAGGTGAACCAGGGGGCCTTCGAGCGTTGGGGCGTCGAGCGCGGCGACATCATCACGATCCCCAGCTAGACCCTCGCCGCTAACTCGACGGTCACAGCCGGGCACGATGCGCACATGGCGGTGCCGCGCTTCGTCACCACAAGCTCCGAAGGCGGAAAAAAGGAGAAATTCTTGGGGGTGTGGCGCGCGCCACAGACAAATCGCTTGAGATGGCGCGTCATTAGACCCAGTCGCCGGTAATCCGCCGGTCAGCAATCCGGAGGTGTAGATGACTCGGATCACGTCCCTTCTCTACGGACAGCGGGGTCAGACGACCGCCGAGTACGCGCTGGTGCTTCTGGTCGCCGGGCTCATCGTCGGCGTGTTCGCCGCCTTCGTTAAGTCGGGAAGCCTCTCGGAGATGTTCGAGTCGATCGTCTCGGGTCTCGTCGAGCGAGCGGACGGCTGAAGCCAGATCGGTTGCCGTCGGAACGGGGGCAGGCGACGGTCGAGCTGGCCCTGTGCCTGCCCTTTGTCGCCCTGCTCGTGGCCGCGCTGGTGCAAATCGGCCTGATAGTCGCCGACCAGGGCCGGCTGTGGCACGCGGCACGAGAGGCCGCGCGTGCCGCGGTGGTGGACTCCGACCCCGCGGCAGCGCGTGAGGCCGCAGCTTCTAGCGGGTTGCAAAACCTGGAGCTCACCATCCAGCCGAGCCCCCACGATCGCCTTGCCGGCAAACCGCTGACCGTGATCCTCCACTATCGCCCCGAGGGCCGAGTACCGATCGTGGGCTCGTTATTTCGTCGTCTAGAGCTCGAGGCAAAGGCAACTATGCGGATCGAACAGACATGACTCTGATCGTTGCCGCTCTCTCGGTATCCCTGACGTTGGCAGGCGCGGTATTAGCCCGAGATATCGCCGACGCGTCCACGACGAAGATGCGGGCCCAGCTAGCCGCGGACGCCGCTGCGCTCGGCGCGGTAGCCGAGTCGGGCCCCTACGGTTCCGGCGCGCCGGAACTGATAGCTCGGCAGTACGCGGAACTCAACGGTGCGCGTCTTATCGAGTGTGTCTGTCGCGTCGGAGATACGGCGATGCAAGTGATGGTTCAAGTCGACGACGTTCTGGCGCGAGCTCGTGCAGTGATCGATCCCACGGCATTCGGCCCTGCCATGGTCGTCTCCACAAACGGCTTGAATCTCGAGCTGCAGCGCGCCGTCGACGAACTGCTCCGTGCCGCGAAGGGCTCCCTCTACCTCGTGTCGGGGTATCGCTCACGGGATCGGCAGGCCGAGCTATGGAAGGACGCGTTGGCTCGCTACGGCGATCCAGAGATCGCGGACGACTGGGTCGCGCGCCCGGGAGCATCTATGCACGAAAGGGGTCTGGCCGTTGATCTAGGTGGGGATCTGGAAACCGCCGTACGTCTGATCGATCAGCTTGGGCTTCCGATGTACCGACCGCTGCCTAACGAGCCCTGGCACTTTGAATTACAGGGGTCGCGATCTTCACAAGGTTCCGTCTCTGCTCCTCGTTAGGATGCCGAGGTCCACGTAAAGGAGGGGGAGTGGCGAACGCGCCTCACACGCTGGTCGCGCGGCTCGAGGATGAGCACCGCGAGCTTGAGATCGACTTTCTCAAGGCGTATTGGGACTCGCAGATCGAAGCCGGGGCCGAAAGTGAATCTCGGCGAGCGGACACCGAGCTGAACCTACGGCGCGCCAAGGGTGACCCCGTCGCCTACGAGCAGGTCCTCGATGCTCTGGACCAGCCGTTGCACGATCCGATCTTGCGGCGTCAGCTTGAGGTCCTCCGCCTGTCGATGACTGAGGATCAGATGGACGAAGCCCTACGTTCTCAGATCGTGGAGCTATCCACCGCGGTCGAGGGTGAGTTCGCCAGCTACAGGCCCGAGGTGGATGGGAAGAATCTGAGCGACAACGAGATCGACCAGGTCCTGAAGACCTCGGATGACGAGCCACTTCGACAAAGAGTATGGAGGGCCTCGAAGGAGATCGGTGGTCTGGTCGCGGGCCGGGTACGCGAGTTAGCTCGGTTGCGGAACAAGGCCGCTCACGAGCGCGGTTTTGCCGACTTCTACCGGATGTCGCTGGAGCTCGAGGAATTATCGGAAGAGTGGCTCTTTGGGCTCCTCGACGACGTAGCTAGATTCACCGAGGAACCCTTCACACGCTTCAAGCGCGATCTCGATGCGAAGCTTGCAGCGCGTTTTGAGGTGGACACGGTCTACCCATGGCATTACGCGGATCCGTTCTTCCAGAGCCTGCCCCCGGACGGTGGAGTGACGCTCGATCGTCTTGTTTCGGATCAATCGCCGCCGGAACTTGCGGCCCGGACGTTCTCTGGTGTGAACATCGATCTCTCAGAAGTTCTGGCGGCCAGCGATCTCTACCCACGTGAGAAGAAGAGCCAGCATGCGTTCTGCATCAATATCGATCGCAGTCGAGACGTGCGCATTCTGGCGAACGTCGTCCCCGATGAACGGTGGACTACCACGATGCTTCACGAGTGCGGGCACGCGGCGTACGACGTGAGCATCTCCGAGGATCTGCCCTATCTGCTTCGCACGCCTGCCCACACCTTCACTACCGAGGCAATAGCCATTCTTTCGGGTCGTTGGGTCCGTGACGCGGGGTGGCTGAGTCAGATCGCCGGAGTTGCCGACGCGGAGCTCCGGGAGCTGGCTCCGCAGCTTCAAAAGGTTGAAGCAACCGAGAGCCTGCTCTTCGCTCGATGGGTGCTGGTCATGAGCCATTTCGAGCGCGAGCTGTACTCAGATCCGGAATCCGACCTCGATCGTCTGTGGTGGGAACTTGTCGAGAGATTCCAGTTGGTTAATCCGCCCGATTCCCACGCTTCGGATTGGGCGGCGAAAATCCATATAGCCAGCGCGCCGGTCTACTACCACAACTACTTACTAGGCGAGATCCTCGCTAAGCAGATCGAGTCCACACTGCAACGCGAAGCCGGCGGGATGGTCGACTCGCCCGCGGCAGGAGATCTGTTGAAGAGGCGTTTCTTCGGACCCGGCAATCTGATGCGCTGGGATGCTCTCATCGAGGGTTCCTTGGGAAGCGCGCTCTCGGTGAAGCCTTTCGCCGAGTGGGTCGGAGGGAGTGTCTAGAGCCGACCGGTGCGCGCGAAGCGCTTGTAGATCTGCTGCGCCGAGGACGAAATGAAAACGACGCTCGCTGAACCGGCCGAACCGGTGGTGACGGGAACTGTGACGCTGTGCACGGATCGGGCTCGTACTTGCGAGGCGAGAACACCCAGCCGAAAGAGCTCGGCAGGGGGGATGTCGTGTCGTGTGTGCTCGCCCGTCGCCGCTATCCAGCGAAGAAGAGCCGCGGGGCTCGACCTGACTTGATCGCGGAGCTCGCGGAGAAGAGCCAAGAGATAGAGGGCTTGATTCCCGGTCCTGTCGATGTCACCGCGGGGGAACGAGTGCCGAGTGCGAACGTATGCCAGTGACTTTCGTGCGCCCATATGCTGACGACCCTTCTTCAGGTTCGCGCCGGAGCCGGTCGGGTCGTAGACGTTGAATGGGATTCGAAGCTCGACGCCTCCGATCTTTCGGATGATCGCCTCGAATCCCTCGAAGCCGGTCATTACCCAGTAATCGAGACGGATGCCGGTCATCCTCTCGAGCGTCTGCGCGAGCAGGCGCGGCCCGCCGTACTGCAGTGCCTCGTTAATTCGGCGTGTGCCGTAGCCGGGAATCGGGACCCAGGAGTCGCGGGGGAAGTTGAGAATGCCCCCCTTCAACGTCCGCGTGTCGATTCCGACTATGTGTATTGCGTCCGCACGTACGGAATTGGGATTCCCGCTGCGCGCATCGTTCCCGATAACGAGAACGAAGATCTTTCCCTTCTCCGGTTGAAATCTGGCATGCACCCGACCGGCGGCTATCGAGGCCGCTTCCGACGGTGAATGGCTCCCGAGGAGTGATACCAGCGCAGTTGAGAGGAGAAGCCATCCGCCGAGGGCGGCTGCCAGCTTCCTCATCGGACCCTCTCCTGATCGATCTCGAAGGCGACCACTTTCCAGGTCGACGACCCACGTCGAAGCCAGAGAGTCGACCTGTGCCTGAGGCGGATGGGCTTGCCGTTCACTGTGGTCTTGACCACAACCCAAACTTGACCGGCCGCGTGGCGCGCGTTGGGCGCCTGTATCCCTAGCCGAGCGCGGCGTGTGAGAGCCCGAACATTCGTCGAGTCCTTCGGAAGGCCCGCTTCCGATCTCAGGAACGCCGAACCGGCACTGCCGACAAAGCGGACGCGGACTATTTCTGGAAGGTTCGATGGCTGCAGGAAAAGCGCGTCGTAGGTCTCGCGAACCAGAGCTCGGAGCTGCTTGCCCTGGGCCTTAAGTCGCGCTCTGGCTCTCTCGTCCAAGCGCCGCGTGACGCCGGCCGGGTGAATACCGATCCGCCACGGCGCTTGCTTGATTGCCGCATCGCCTGCTGTTGAGGCTGTTGCTATTCCAACAGCCGAGGAGGGCTTTACCGGCTCGAGGTAGACCACCGCGAGGCACAGCGCGATGAGTACCGCACCCACAAATATGTATAGAGCCCACTCGCGGTTTCCCGCCCGCAAAATGCTCAAGTTGCCTAGCCTCCGAATGAGTCCGCCGCGTTGAGGGTAAACAGCCCTGACCTCGAGCCGACGGATATTGCCATGCCCCTTTCGTATAAATGTCGGGAGTAGGATGGGCCGCCTTTAGCAGAGCAAGGAGGATTTACAGCGATGGAGCTGGGGCTCGACGTCCGTAAATCGAATGCTCATGCAGTCGTGGACGTGAAGGGCGAGATCGACGTCTACACGGCGCCAAAACTCCGAGAGAAGCTCATCGAGCTGGTCTCCGAGGGCTCCTACAACGTGGTCGTGAACCTCGAGGGCGTCGATTTTCTCGATTCCACCGGACTCGGTGTCCTGGTCGGAGCGCTGAAGCGAGTTAAGGCTCACGAAGGGAGCCTTGCTCTCGTGTGTACTCAGGACAAGATTCTGAAAATCTTCAAGATCACCGGTCTCACCAAGGTATTTCCTATTCACGCTTCGGTGGAGGAAGCGACCGACATACGCCCGGCTGAGTAGGCCCCCCCAAACTTCCCCATGGTCAAACTTCAGATCCCCGCTCGCTCTGCCTATGTCGCCGTAGTCCGGCTGGCCGTCGGGTCCCTGGCGCGCGTCGAGGGGATGGACGAAGAACGCATTGACGAACTGAAGATCGCAGTCTCCGAGGCCTGTGCCAATGCCGTGCTTGCTCATGAGGAGGCGGCATCGGCGGACCCGGTCTCAGTGACGTTCGCTCGTGAGGACGATCGGGTGATCGTCGAGGTGGCCCACGGGGGACACGAATTGGACGATCCCATCGACCTGGCCGATAGCCAGGGAATCCCCTCACGCCTGGTGCTGTCTCTCAGCCTGATCGAGAGCCTTGTGGACGCGTGGCGTTATGGCCCGGCTCCCGACGGAGGAATGCTCGCTCGCCTGGAACTTCATCTCTAGCCAGGCGGTTGACGTTTTGACCGCACAAAAGATAGGTTCGGGCGCCTCAAATCATGAAAGAGCCACCTTCGAAATCCGACCGCGAGCTGCTGAAGGCCGTCTACCGTCTGAGTAAGGGCGGCGCGGCCCACACGGGGGCCCTCGCGGACACCCTCCATCTGACTCCGGGAACGGTGACCGCGGCCGTGAAGCGACTGGCGGAGCGCGGACTCCTCGAGCACAAGCCCTACCACGGAGTCGAATTGACGAAGACCGGTCGTCGTCTGGCGGTCGCGGCCATCCGTCGCCACCGCATCGTGGAGCGTTTTCTCTCGGACATGCTCGGTTACGCCTGGAACGAGGCCGACCGTCTCGCGGGGACGTTTGAGCACGATCTCCCCCTCGAGGTCGAGGAGCGTTTGTTCATTGCGCTCAATCGCCCTTCGACGTGTCCCCACGGATTTCCGATCCCGGAACGCGATGTCAGCGATATTCCGACAATGCCTCCTCTGTACGCGCTGGAGCCCGGGGACGTCGCGATCGTGGCGGTGCCGGGTTCTACGGATCCCGAGGTCGTTGCGTTTCTCGACCAGTTGGGGTTGCGACCGGGTGTGCGAGTCGAGGTACGCGAAAAGCACCCCTTCGATGGGCCTCTTCTTCTGCGCGTCGAGGGCCAGGAACGGACGATCGGAGAGAAAGTCGCCCGGCAGATCTTCGTCAGTCGCGAGGGCGTCGGGGAAGAGAAGTCGGCATGAAACCAAGAGTGATCGCTGCGTCACGCGAACAGAAAGGAAGGTCATGACCAATTCGCTTCTGCCACTGGCGCAAGGCGAGGCCACGAGTCTTGATATCCCGGCGCTCTCGAGCTTCGAGAACACCGCGCTCTACGTCATCCTCGGCATCTCTTTGGTTGCGCTGGTGTACGCGTACTACCTCGTACGCGGCGTCCTGGCGAAAGATGAGGGCAGCGAGCAAATGCAACAGATATCGCTCGCGATCCGAGAGGGCGCGAATGCCTACCTCGCGCGTCAGTTCAGGACGCTGGGGTTGTTCGTGGTGGTCATCACCTTTGTGCTGTTTGCGCTCGACGCGCCGAGTACCGGAATCCGTATCGCTCGCTCGGTGGCGTTCCTGCTGGGGGCGATCTTCTCGGCGGCCACGGGTTTCGTAGGCATGGGCTTGGCCGTCCGAGCCAACGTTCGTGTCGCGAGCGCGGCACGACGCGGACTGCGGGAGTCGATGGCGATCGCGTTCCGAGCCGGCGGCGTCGCCGGCATGTTCACGGTCGGCCTCGGTCTCTTCGGGGCAACCCTGATTTTCATCATCTACAAGGGCGATGCTCCCCTCGTCCTCTTTGGCTTCGGCTTCGGCGGCGCGCTTCTCGCAATGTTTATGCGGGTGGGCGGTGGAATCTTCACGAAGGCGGCCGACGTGGGGGCCGACCTCGTCGGGAAGGTCGAGCAGGGCATCCCCGAGGACGACCCTCGCAACGCCGCGACGATCGCCGACAACGTCGGGGACAACGTGGGCGACTGCGCCGGGATGGCGGCGGACCTGTTCGAGTCCTACGAGGTAACGCTGGTGGCCGCACTGATCCTTGGGTTCGTCGCCTATCAGGGCACCGGCTCAGTCGTCGCCGCCGTTCTGTTCCCCCTCTTCGTGCGCGCCGTGGGGGTTATCACCTCGATCATCGGGATCGAGGCGGTCAAGCCGCGCAGCGAGACCGAGCACGGCATGAAGGCGATCAACCGCGGCTTCGTGCTCTCCGGAGTCGCATCTGCGATAGCCGTTTACTTCATCTCAGACTTCTACGTCGACGACATCAAGACGTTCTGGGCGGTCGTCTTTGGACTGGTCCTTGCCGGGCTGATCCACTTCTTGACCGAGCACTACACGTCCACCGAGCGGGAGCCCGTCAAAGAGATCGCGCGCTCGACACGTACAGGACCGGCGACCACCATCATTACCGGGACCGCCGTTGGAATGGAGTCCACGGTTTTTGCGGTGGCCACGATTGCGGCGGCCATCTTTGGGGCGTTCTTACTGGGCGAGGGGGACGCGTCCCTCGCTCTCTACTACATCTCGCTCACGGGAATGGGCATGCTGACCACCGTGGGCGTCATCGTGTCGATGGACACCTACGGTCCCGTCTCCGACAACGCGCACGGCATCGCAGAGATGTCCGGCGGACTGGGCGAGAGCGCCGACAAAATCATGACCGGCCTCGACGCCGTCGGTAACACGACGAAGGCGATCACCAAGGGAATGGCGATCGCGACCGCGGTACTGGCGGCGACATCCTTGTTCGGATCCTTCCAGGACATCGTCGGCAACGTCGCGATCGATATCGCTCAGCCGAAAATCCTCATCGGGCTGCTGATCGGCGGCGCGGTGCCCTTCCTCTTCGCCTCGCTCACGATCCGAGCGGTGGGTCGCGCGGCGGGGAGCGTGGT
This sequence comes from Actinomycetota bacterium, assembly GCA_046263155.1. Taxonomy (GTDB): domain Bacteria; phylum Actinomycetota; class CADDZG01; order CADDZG01; family WHSQ01; genus DATADF01. The sequence continues at coordinate 3,124 of JBHELF010000102.1, read as the reverse complement.
CCTCGAGGTACGCAACCAGTTCCGCAACAACCCGGGAATCATGGACTTCTCCGTGAAGCCAGACTACGCACGCGTCGTCGATATCTGCACCAAGACATCGCTGCGCGAGCTCGCTACGCCGGGGATCCTCGCAATCGTCACTCCCATTGTTGTGGGTTACGCGTTCGGGGCCACCACCTTGGGCGCGTATCTCGGCGGCGCGATCCTCGTCGGGCAGCTGCTCGCCGTCTACCTCGCCAACGCCGGCGGCGCCTGGGACAACGCCAAGAAGCTGATCGAGGAAGGGCTCTACGGCGGCAAGGGCTCGCCGGCGCACGAGGCCGGAGTAATAGGCGACACCGTTGGCGACCCGTTCAAGGACACGGCCGGCCCGGCATTGAACCCGCTGATCAAGGTCATGAACCTCGTCGCCCTGCTGGCAGCCGGTTCGATCGTGACCGCGGTCGACACGGAGAACACATCGCTGCGCGCCATCATCGTGGTGGTGGGTGTGCTGGTACTGGGCGGAGCGTTCTGGTGGTCCAAGCACCAACCGGAAGTCGAGCTCGGCGGCGACGAGACCGAACCCGCCCAGGCGGTTGAAGCCGCGATCTAGTGCGTTGAGTCGGTAATCAGACTCGAATAGCGCGACTGAGTACAAACTCGGCGTTTTGAGAGGCGTTATTCCGCGAGATGGTAGGGCACGCTCACCATCACCACGCCGGTCTCGAACAGCATCCGGCGTTTGACTATCAAAGCCGTTTGGTTGTGCAGGATCTGATGGCGGCGGTGGTGGACGACGAATTCCGGTAACACCACGGTGACGACTCGGTTGATGCCGTCGGGCCGGAACTGCTTTACGTAATGCACTAGCGAGATTCCGATATCCCTGAAGGGCGAGTCCTGGATCTCCAGGGGGTGGGGAATCTCCGCGGCGAGCCACTCGTTGCCGAGCTTTTCGGTCTGCTCGGGATCGAAAGAGAACGAAACGGCGCGAATGTCGGTGGCCTGCAACGTCTCCGCGTACTCGACCGCCTGAAGCGTGGCGTTGTGGACTCCGGAGACCAGCACACATACGTAGTTGCGAACCGGTTCGTGCGCCTGATTCAGTGTGTGATCGATGTCCTCTCGCACGACGGGGATGTTCATGACCTGCACGCCCTCTACGCCCAGAAGACTCGCCTTCAAGGTCTGGCGTCCAGGGTGCTTGAACAACTCCATGAGGCTGCGCGACTCCAGAATCTCGGGCACGACTAGCGTTAAGAAGTCGTGTTCCGGCAATCCTTGGCGCTGTTCCTTGAGCCGGGCCCGAACTTGCCGCGCTCCATCATCCGCAAGAATCTCCAGAGGTATGTCGGGAGCCACCCGCGCCCAGCCCCCGCCCACCGCGCGATCGAATGACACCGCGGAGATGTCGGCCGGTCGCATCGCCCGCGCGTATCCAACGGCGCGCGCTACCGCGGAATCGACGCGTTCGATCAGGATCACCATGTGTTGGTTGCCGGCGCGCAGATCGGGCGGTCGCCGTTGCGGGTGGGCTAACTCGCGGCGCACCGCCTGGTAGTGCCGGTAGATGGAGCGCATGAAGAACATCACGATTGGGATGGACAAGATGACGATCCATGCCCCCTCGAGGAACTTCGTCGCTACAACGACGCAGAGGACGATGCCCGTCACCAGCGCGCCGAAGCCGCTGATCATCGCGATGCGTCGCCATCCAGCTGGTCGCGTCTTGCGCTGTCGCAGCACCATGCCGCTCTGCGACAGGGTGAACGAGATGAAGACTCCGACGAGGTATAGCTGGATCAGTCGATTCAATTCGGCGTCGAAGGCGACGATCAGCAATGCAGCGAGAACCGAGAGAATGATGATTCCGTTCGAGAAGACCAAGCGGTCGCCCCGGTTCATGAATTGCCGAGGCATGAAGCGATCGCCGGCGAGGATCGACGACAGTCGAGGGAAGTCCTGGTAAGCAGTGTTGGCGGCCAGGATCAGGATCGCAGCCGACATGACCTGCACGACGTAGAAGAACGGCCCACCGGTGAAGACCGAGTCCGCGATCTGGGCGACGACCGTCTTGGTTTCATGTTCGGTAAAGACGACACCTGTGTGACGTGCGAGCCACGAGATCCCTAGGAACATCGTGATTGAGATGGCGCCCATGATCGTCAGCGTGGTGGCCGCGTTCTTCGACTGGGGGTAGCGGAAGGCGGGGACCCCGTCCGAGATCGCTTCCACACCGGTAAGGGCCGTCGTTCCCGCGGAGAAGGCCTTCAGCACCAAGAAGAAGGTCAGGCCCTGCTCGACCGGCAGATGAGCGCCCGCGCTTTCCGCCTGTGGGCAACCTCCGAGGCAATCGACCAGTCCCGTCGCGATCATGAGATAGATAGATGCCACGAATCCGTAGGTCGGGATCGCGAAGAACACGCCCGATTCTTTGACTCCTCTGAGATTCATAACCGCCACAAATCCCACGAAGCCGACCGCCAGACCCACTCTTTGATCGGCCAGCCCGTGAGCCGCCGAGACGATCGCGTCGACGCCGGCGACGACGGAGACCGCCACCGTCAACACGTAATCGATCAATAGCGCCGACGCCGCGAGCAGCCCTGCCGTCATGCCCAGGTTCTCGCGGGCCACTCGATACGCGCCTCCACCGGTTGGATAGGCCTTGACCGTTTGGCGGTACGAGGTCACGACGATCGCGAGGAGAGCGGCAACCGCCATCGAGATGGGGACGACCAAGTGGAGCGCCGCTACACCCGCAAGGCCGAGCACGAGCAAGATCTCCTGCGTCGCGTAGGTAACGGATGACAGGGGATCCGACGAGAACACCGGGAGAGCAATGGTCTTCGGCAGCAGCGTGTGCCCGAGCTCGCCGGAGGACATCGGCCGACCTAGGACTACCCGCTTGAGAACTGCCTGGGCCTTGCTCATCTAGTTGCCGTCATTCACCGTGTTCCGGGCCGGGCACAAGCTCGTAGTCGGGGTTCAAAACGACGAGTTCTCCGTCGTCCCCGACGCCGGTCACGCCTTCGATGATCAGACCGGTCCCCAATCTGATCCCTGAGAGAGCCCGCCGGCCCAACCAGCGGGCTACGAGCTCGCCGGAGCCGTCGAAGACGGTGGCCTCGATGGATCCCGT
>JBHELF010000101.1:0-19639 GCA_046263155.1 Actinomycetota bacterium | reverse complement strand
CGCCCGACGACTGCTGCTGGCGCCCTCGATCCTGACGGCGGACTTCGCTCGTCTCGGCGAGGAGATCCGCACGGTTGAGCCTCACGTCGATTGGCTGCACCTCGACGTCATGGACGGGCACTATGTCCCGAACCTCACCTTCGGGCCCGACACTGTCGCCGCGATCCACAAAGCCTGCGACCTACCCCTTCACGTCCATCTGATGATCACCGACCCCGCCTCGTACGCGCCTCAGTTCATCGACGCGGGGGCGAGCCGCATCTCGTTTCATCCGGAGGTGACCGACAACCCGGAGGCCGTTATCGATTTGATCCGGTCGCGCGGCGCCGGCGCCGGTCTCGCCGTGCATCCCGACCGAGGGCTCGAGCCGGTAGCGCGGCATGTCGACAGGCTCGACGTAGTGCTGATGATGACGGTGCGACCGGGCTTCGGCGGCCAGAGCTTTCTGGACGAGGTCGTGCCGAAGATCTCGGAGGCGACCGCTCTGGTGGAGCGATCGAATTCGAACGCCGCCATCGAGGTGGACGGCGGCGTCAAACTGGGCAACGTCGCCACGGTCGTAGACGCGGGCGGAAGGATCATCGTGGCCGGCAGCGCGATCTTCGACGGCGTCGACCCGGCCGCCGCCGCGGGCGCCATGCGGGCCAAGCTCGACGCTCTGGAAAGCGATCTACCGTCTTAGGGGCCCTGCTCGCTTTGCTGACGTGGTGGTTTACGCTTATCGCTGAGCCTCTTCGGGGCAGGGTGAGATTCCCGACCGGCGGTTAGAGCCCGCGACCCGCTCACGGCCAGAGACCCGTGTGCGGTTGAGACCGGTGGAACTCCGGCGCCGACGGTGTAGGCCTTCACAGGCCGCAGTCCGGATGGGAGGAGGGGCGACGGCCTCGCGCCGCGCGGTCGTTCGCTGCTTCTCGTTCCCCGACGGCTCGTGAGACGCGCCGGCTGCGAGGAGCGGATGTGAGTGACGACGAGCGCTACATGCAGATGGCCCTCGATCTCGCCGCGAGCGCGCCGTTCTCCTCTCCGAATCCGAAGGTGGGCGCCGTCATCGTCAAGGACGGGACGGTGCTTTCCCGGGGGATCCATCGAGGGCCGGCAACCGACCACGCCGAGATCGTCGCCTTGAACGGCACCGACCCGACCGGCGCGACCTGCTACGTGAATCTCGAGCCCTGCACTCATGAGGGCCGCACGCCCCCGTGCGTGCCTACATTGGTCGCGTCGGGAATCAGCCGCGTGGTCGCCGCCCTCGAAGATCCGGATGCACGCGTGCGAGGACGGGGCCTTGCCTATCTAGAAGAGCACGGCGTCGTCGTCACGGTAGGCGTGCTCGCCGAGCAGGCTCGGCGGTTGAACGCTCCCTATCTCCATCACCGAATGACGGGTCGCTCGTTCCTGGTTCTCAAACTTGCTCTCACCCTCGACGGACGCTTGAGCGAGCCCGACCGGACGTGGCTGACGGGACCGGCGGCCCGTCGGATCGTCCATGAGAGACGCGCCGCCGCCGACGCCGTGATGGTCGGGGCCGGAACCATCGCCGCAGACGATCCACTGCTCACGGCGAGAGATGTGGATGCCATGCGGCAGCCCCTGCGCATCGTGGTGGATTCGAGCGGCCGTACGCCGCCGTCTGCCGCGGCCTTCGGGGGGGAGGCCGAGACCCTCGTCGCGACGACCGAGCGCGCGCCGCACGAGGCGCTTATCGGGTGGAAGGAAGCGGGCGCCGAGGTAGTGGTGCTGGGCCGCCGTAGTGAAGGCGTCGACCTCGAGGAGCTGCTGACGACCTTGGGGGCGCGTGGCGTGCTCGAGGTCTACTGCGAGGGGGGAGCGGGGCTTGCCGAGTCGCTTCTGAACGGGAGCTTGGTAAACAGATTGGAGCTTCACTACGCGCCCCTTCTGGTCGGACCGGGCGGGCCGAGCTTTGTTGGTCCGGCGGTTACAGATCGGCCTCGGGAGTGGCGAACGCTGTCGGTTGACCGCGCGGGCAACGACGTGCTTGTCACACTGGAGCCGGTCTGATGTTCACGGGGATCGTGACCGAACAGGGCCGCGTGACGCAGGTCGCCGACGGCCGCGCTCCAATGCGGCTCGAGATCAAGGCTCCCGATTCCTCCGGCCGGCTGAATCGTGGGGATTCGGTGGCGATCAACGGAGTGTGCCTTACCGTCGTCGAATCCGGCCGTCGCCGCTTCGCGGTCGAGGTCGTGGACGAGACCCTGGCGCGCTCGACGCTGGGCTCACTTCGCAAAGGTGCGGCTGTGAATCTCGAGCTTCCGCTGCGTCCCGTGGACCGCCTGGGGGGCCACTTCGTGCAGGGCCACGTCGATGGGAAGGGGCGAATCCGGCGACTCGAAGCCTCCAGGGGCGGGACGCGCATTTGGGTCGAGGTCGATGAAGGGCTGCTGCGCTACATCGTGTCCAAGGGTTCGGTCGCGCTGGACGGCGTCTCTCTTACGGTTGTCGAGGTCGGCAGTGTGACCTTTCAAGTCGCGCTGATCCCGCACACCCTGTCCGAGACCAATCTCGGTCGGCTCGAGGTCGACGACGAAGTCAACGTCGAGGTCGACCTGCTCGCCAAATATGTCGCGTCCCTCGTCCCTGCATCCGAACCTGAAGCCGCAGCCGCCGCGCGGGGGCGGCTCTTCGCGAGAAGAAGGAGCTGAGCATGCCGCTAGCGTCGGTCGAAGCCGCGGTCGAAGACATCCGTGCCGGCCGGATGGTCATCGTCGTTGACGACGAGGACCGCGAGAACGAGGGCGATCTGATCTTCGCCGCCGAGAAGGTCACAAAGGATCACATCAATTTCATGGTGCGGCATTGCTCGGGCATCATCTGCGTCCCGATGCTCGCGGAGCGCCTATCCGAGCTCAACCTTCCGCTGATGGCACCGGAGACTTCGGACTCGATGGGGACGGCCTTCACCATTAGCGTCGACGCGCGCGCCGGTGTGACCACGGGCATCTCGGCCGCCGACAGAGCCGCGACGATCCGGGCCCTCGTCGACGCAGACACAAAGCCACGAGACCTGGCCCGACCCGGACACATCTTTCCCCTGCGTTACGTGGAGGGAGGCGTTCTCCGCCGCGCCGGCCACACCGAGGCTTCCGTCGATCTCGCCCGGTTCGCAGGTCTGTATCCGGCCGGCGTCCTCTGCGAAGTCGTGAACGAGGACGGCTCGATGGCGCGCATGCCGGATCTCGAGCGGTTCGCGGAGGCCCACGAGCTGAAGATCATCTCTATCGCGGATCTCATCGCCTATCGGAGACGCAGCGAGAAACTGATTCGACGTCTTACCGAGGCGCGTATCCCGACGGCCTTCGGAGGCTTCACAGCCATTGCGTTCGAGTCGTTCGACGGACGTACCCACGTTGCGCTGGTGAAGGGGGAACCTTCGGGCCAGCCGAACGTGCTCGTGCGCGTGCACTCGGAGTGCTTCACGGGCGATGTGCTGGGAAGTGTCCGCTGCGATTGTGGTCTGCAGTTGAGGGAAGCCATGCAAAAGATCGAGGACGAGGGCGAGGGTGTGGTCGTTTACATCCGAGGCCATGAGGGGCGGGGGATCGGCCTTCGACACAAGCTCGAGGCCTACGCCCTGCAGGACGGGGGCCTGGACACCGTCGAGGCCAACGTCGAGCTCGGGCTCTCCGTCGATGCCCGCGACTACGGCGTGGGGGCCCAGATTCTTGCCGACCTCGGCATATCAACGATGCGCCTGCTGACCAACAACCCCACTAAACGCGCCGGTCTCGAGGGCTACGGCCTTGAGATCGTGGAGCGCGTTCCTCTCGAGACGGCGCCGACGTCCGAGAACCTTCGTTACCTGCAGACGAAGCGCGAGAAGCTCGGACACCTGCTGGACGTCCTGGCCGAGACGCTGGAGACGGAAGAGGGTGGGACTCAGTGAGCCGCGACGTTCCGCGGGAATCAATCACAGCCGGGGGTCCGTCGCCGACGATCGGGCGTGAGTACCGCGGGGGTTACGAGGCCCGTCACCTCCGAATCGCGATCGTCGTCAGTCGGTTCAACGAATCGATCGGCCGACGGCTTCTCGACGGCGCGCTGGACTGTCTAACGCGTCACGGACTATCCGAGGAGGACATCGCGGTGGTCTGGGTACCCGGGGCCTTCGAGCTACCGGCCGCGGCTCTCCGAGTGGCCTCATCGCGCGAGTTCGATGCCGTCGTCTGCGTGGGGGCGGTCATTCGTGGAGAGACGCCGCACTTCGACTTCATCTCCGCGGAGGCCGCGCGCGGCATCGGCGAGGCGGCCCGTGCCACGGGAATCCCGCTCACCTTTGCAGTGCTGACCACGGACACGGTCGAGCAGGCCGAGGCACGCGCCGGGGGTGCGATGGGAAACAAAGGGTTCGAGGCGGCCCTCGCGGCGCTTGAGATGGCCGACCTTTTCACGCAGCTCCCCAAGCCCGCATCCCCGTCCTAAATTGGCCGCGAGTCAGCTTCATTAGCCATCATCAGTCCTCGCTAATGGAGAATGAATAGATGTTGAAGTTGGTTCTTCCTAAAGGATCGCTCGAGGCCGCGACGCTCGAGCTATTCGAGGCCGCCGACCTGAAGGTCTATCGCGGGTCGGATCGTGAGTACCGCGGCTCGATCAAGGATCCTCGGATTGAATCGGTGGCGGTCCTTCGCCCCCAGGAGATACCGACATACGTGGAGGACGGATTCTTCGATCTCGGCGTCACCGGAGAGGACTGGATCGCCGAGACGGGGGCCGAGGTCGTGAAAGTCACGTCGCTCGAGTACTCGAAGCAGACCGACCTGCCGGTCCGGGTAGTGCTGGCGGTTCCGGCAGGCGCGGGAGTGTCCAGCCCCGAGGAGATCAAGCCCGATTCACGTATCTCGACGGAGTTCCCGAATCTGACGCGCGAGTACTTCGAGAAGCTCGGTATTCCCGTGCGGATCTTTCTCTCCTACGGCGCGACGGAGGCCAAGGTCCCCGAGATCGTCGATGCGATCGTGGACCTGACCGAGACGGGGTCCACCCTGAGACGGCACGGCATGGAGATCCTGGACGTGGTTCTCGAGTCGCGCACCCAGCTGATCGCCAATCCCGCAGCCTACGAGGATCCCGAAAAGGCGCGCGCGATCGAGGAGTTGACGATCTTGCTGCGAGGAGCGATCGATGCGCGCGGCCGCGTACTCGTGAAGCTCAACGTGCGCGAGAAGGATTTGAGCGCCGTGGTGGAACTGCTGCCGGCGATGCGCGCTCCAACCGTGTCGGCGCTTGCCGAGAGCGGTTTCTTCGCGGTCGAGACCATCGTCTCCAAAGCGCAAGTCAATCTCCTCATCCCCAAACTGAAGGGCGCGGGAGCGGAGGACATCGTGGAGCTTCCCGTTACGAAGATCGTTCACTGATCCACTTCGACCTCTCGATCCGGCGACCTATTTGTCTCGAACATGCAAAGCCTTTGTTGCGCAGGCTCCCTGTGCTAACTTTCGTGCCGTTGTTCACGGAGGTGGTCATGGGCCGAGGAGTTCCCAGCCTCCGGGCAGGAAAGGCAGGGAGTAGTGGCAGAAGGCACCGTTAAGTGGTTCAGCAACGAGAAGGGCTACGGCTTCATTTCACAGTCGGACGGGGAGGACGTATTCGTACATTTCTCGGCGATACAGACTGAGGGTTACAAGTCCCTTCAGGAAGGGCAGGCGGTTGAGTTCGAGGTCACCGATGGCCCGAAGGGCAAGCAGGCGTCGAACGTCCGCCCGGTCTAAGACCAATCCGAAACCAAACCAAGCGGCCCCCTCGGGGGCCGCTTTCCTTTATCCCTAACTTGTGGATTCGCCGGGAGTGGATGGGGGAGGTGCGGCCCGCTGCGCATAGGCCATTTGTAATTGAGCCAGAGTCTGGCGCAACACGGGTTCCGCCGACCCCAGCCGCGCGCCCACGGAGTTCAGCAGACCGGCCAGCGCGTCGATCGCGAGCTGTGCGTCGGCGGTTTGCCCGAGCTCGAGCTTCGTGCCCGCGACGTTGGCCAAGCTGACGGCGGTTTGGGCCACCCAGTCCACGCTTGGAATCTGGGCGATCTCCTGCGCGATCCGCATCGCCTCGGCCTCTTGTTCCGGTGTCCAGACGCCCCCTCGCCCGGGTCCCGCCGGCCCGGAGGGCGCGACCGGTCCCTCCGGTACGGGTGGGCCGGGGGCCTCGGCCCCCGTGGGTGCCGTCGCGGGAGCAGGCTCCTCTTGCGCCGCCGGCTCATCGCCCGCGTCCCTCGCCGGCTGAGGCTTCGCCGGGGGCGCCGAGATGTCTTCGCCGCGTGCAATCCGAGCAGAGATACGTTTGTCGACCACGCGCGGGCGCGGCCGCTCGCCCTCCTCTACGTCTTCTATGGGTCCTTCATCTTTTTCCGCCATACGCGGCTCGTTATACTTCCTTGCGCGAACAGTCGCCAAGAAGGGAAGCGCTTGATCCCTCACCTCCCGGCGTTTGAGCCGAGGGGGTTACGAGTTGCCGTATGGGTCTGCGGGCCCACGAAGTCGGTGGCGCGTGATTCTTGGCGCCATCGGCTTTTTCGCGTGCAGCGCCGAAAGGAATGGGAAGGACCACACAATTAGCGGACTAGAAAAAGGAGTGGCGAATCACAACAGTTGAACCGAGAGTGAACGATCGCATTCGAGTTCCCCAGGTTCGAGTGGTGGGATCGGATGGGTCGCAGGTCGGGATCGTAGACACCGAAAAGGCCCTGCAGATGGCAATGGACCAAGATCTCGATCTGGTGGAGGTGGCCCCGCTGGCCGAACCTCCGGTCTGCCGGATCATGGACTACGGCAAGTACAAGTACGAACAAGACGTCCGGCAGAAGGCGGCAAAGAAGAAACAGACCCTCATCGTCGTCAAAGAAATGAAGATGCGGCCGAAAATCGACCGCCACGACTATGAGGTGAAGAAGGGCCACGTCGTTCGGTTCCTGAGGGACGGGGCCAAGGTGAAGGTGACGATCATGTTCAGAGGGCGAGAGATGGTGCATGCCGAGCTGGGCCGGAGATTGCTCGACAAGTTGGCTGAGGATGTTGCGGAAATAGCCAAGGTCGAGACGTTTCCGAAGCTGGACGGTCGCAACATGACGATGGTTCTTTCTCCGCTCAAGGAGGCCATCATCCAGAAGCCCCTGCCGGCGCCCAAGCGAAAGGCTGCCAGGCCCGATGAATCAAAGCCCGAAACTGCAAAGCCCGAGGCCGAGCCGTCGGCCAAGCGGCCGATCAAGGTGACTCGGGCCGAGGGAGGTTGAAATGCCGAAGATGAAGAGCCATCGAGGCGCGAAGAAGCGCTTCAAGGTGACGTCGACCGGAAAGATCCGGCGACGCCGAGCCTTTGCCAACCACATTCTGGAGAAGAAGACCGCCAAGAGGAAGCGTCGGTTGAACTCTCCCACCGTCGTAGCGCCCGCGGACGCGAACAAGATTCGTCGAATGCTGGGCGAGTAGCCGGACAGCCGAGGAGGAACCGAAATGCCACGCGTAAAGAGAAGCGTCGCCGGCCGGAAGAAGCGTCGCGATGTGCTCAAGAAGGCCAAGGGCTACTACTCGTCGCGCGGCAAGCATTTCCGCGCTGCTCGCGAGCAGGTCATCCACTCGGGGGTGTACGCCTATCGCGACCGCCGGGACCGGAAGGGCGACTTCAGGCGACTGTGGATCATCAGGATCAACGCGGCCGCCCGGGAGAATGGACTTTCTTACAACCGATTCATGTCCGGGCTTCGGCTGGCGGAGATCGAACTCGACCGCAAAGTTCTGGCCGAACTGGCGGTGAACGATCCGAGCGCCTTTGCCGCACTCGCCGAGGTCGCTAAGAAGTCGCTGGCTAAAGCCTCCTGACCTCCCGAATCACAAGCCCGAGCAACCCGCGCGTCGTCCAAGCGCGCAAGTTGCGACGTGCTTCGGAACGGGCCCGTAGCGGGAGCTTCCTGATCGAGGGCGAGATCTTGCTCCGGGAGGCCATTGAATCGGGGTTGAGCGTCACAGAGGTCTTTATCGCGGGGGATGGGCCCGAGACACGGTCGGCGGAGAGCGCTGCTAGGGACGCGAGCGCCCGCGTCTGGCACGTGAGTGGATCCGTCCTAAAGGCGCTGGCCGACACGACGACGCCGCAAGGGATCGTGGCGATCGTGTCGGTTCCGGATCGAAGCATCGGCGAGCTCTCCGATCCGAGCCTTGTTGTTGTGCTCGCCGAGGTTCGCGATCCGGGCAACGCGGGCACGCTCGTTCGATCCGCCGCAGCCGCTGAAGCAGACGCGATCGTCTTTCCGAAGGGGGCGGTGGATCCCTTCGCGCCCAAAACGGTCCGCGCTGCCGCAGGCGCGCTGTTCAAGATTCCGGTCATCCGAAGCGACTCCACCAACGCAGCCCTGGAGGAGCTTAGAGAAAAGGGCCTGGTGCGGATTGCGGCGGACGCTCGCGGCGGACGGAGCGCCTACCAAGCGGATCTGACTCGACCTTTCGCCCTCGTGCTGGGGAACGAGGCCTGGGGTCTGCCGCGCGAGCTTTCGAGCCTCATTGATGAACGAGTAACGATCCCGATGCCCGGTCCGACCGAATCGTTGAATGTCGGGATCGCAGGGTCGATTCTGCTGTTCGAAGCGGTCAGGCAGCGAGTTCCGCGGGGACCGAATCAACGAGCTTTATCCTCATTCGGCAATGGATGAAGCTCGTCTCTCGGAATTGATATCCAAGCTCGCTCACGACCTCAGGTCTCCACTGACCGCGCTCCAGGGGTTCTCGAAGACGCTTGTAAGCCGCTGGGATCGCTTCGACGACAGCCAGAGACTCGAACTAGTAGAGACCATTCACTCCGAGGCCGAACGCATGGAAAGAGTCATCGCGGACGCAGTCCAGAGTGCACGGTCCGAGGTGCAGCGGGAGACTGACGGATGACCGAAGCGCCCGACCTCAGGGCTCGCTTCGAAGCCGCGCGCGAGGAGGGTACGCGGATCATCGAATCCGCCGCGGATCTCGACGCGCTCGAAGAAGCTCGCGTCAAGATCATGGGTCGGAAGGCCCCCCTTTCCCAGGCGCGGGCCAGCTTGGGAAAACTTCCCGAGAATGAACGTCGAGATCTGGGCCGGCTGGCCAACGAGGTTTACAGCGCGCTCGAATCGGCCTTCGAGGCCAAGCGAGAAAGGTTCGCCAGCGCGGCAACCGAGCAGCGCTGGGACGAGGAGCGGCTCGATGTCACGCTCCCGGGATCGGAGCTGCCGGCCGGCGCCATCCATCCTCTGACGCGCACCATCTGGCAGATCGTCGATGTCTTCATCGGCCTTGGCTACAGGGTGGCCGACGGGCCGGAGATCGAACTCACCCGTTACTTATTCGACGCGCTGAACATGCCTCAGCATCACCCTGCGAGGTCCCCACTCGACACTTTCTTCATCGAAGGTGGAGGAGACGACGTGGTCGTGAGGACGGAGACCTCGGCGGTCCAGATCAGAACGATGGAAGCTCAGGAGCCTCCCGTCTACGTCGTCATCCCCGGTCGGGTCTACCGCCGGGATGCGGAGGACGCCACTCACACGAGCGGCTTCACGCAGATCGAAGGGCTCGCCGTGGATGAGGGAATCACGATGGCGGACCTCAAGGGCACTCTCGAGGTATTCGCTCATGAGATCTTCGGCAAGGGGCTGGATGTACGTTTTCGCCCCAGCTTCTTCCCCTTCACGGAGCCGTCCGCAGAGATGGATGTTCAGTGCTTCGCGTGCCGCGGCGCCGGCTGCCGCGTCTGCAAAGGTGAAGGCTGGATCGAGATCCTCGGCTGCGGGCTCGTGGACCCCTTCTTGCTGGAGTGGGTCTCCTATGACCCCGAGCAGTACTCCGGTTTCGCCTTCGGCATGGGAGTCGAGCGGATAGCCGCGCTGGCGAACGGAGTGATGGACATTCGCCAGTTCTTTACTAATGACTTGCGGTTTCTGGCGAGGATCGGGTCGCGAACGTGAAGGTGGGTCTGAAGTGGCTAAAGGAACTCGTCGATATCGACGTGTCCGCCGAGAGGCTTGCGCATCTCTTGAGCATGTCGGGAACGAAAGTTGAAGAGATCCTCCGACCGGCCCGGGGCATCCAGGACGTGATCGTCGCGGAGGTTTTGGATATCTCGCCGCATCCCAACGCCGACAACCTGACTCTTGTCGATGTCAAGGTCGACGGGGAGGGCAGCCAACGAGTCGTCTGCGGCGCGCGCAACTTCAGCGTCGGTGACCGAGTGCCCCTGGCTCTCGTGGGAGCCAGGCTGCCGGAGATGGTCATCACGGAGCGAAAGATTCGGGGCGAGGTCAGCCGCGGAATGCTCTGTTCGGGTGCCGAGCTCGGCGTCTCGAAGGACCATGCGGGAATCCTCGTGCTTCCTCAGGACGCACCATTGGGAGAAGCCGTGGTTTCGGTTCTAGGGCTCGACGACGCGATCCTCGAACTCGAGATCACCCCCAACCGTGGAGATTGCGCGGGGATGATCGGCATCGCCCGCGAGGTTGCCGCGCTGTTGGGCAATGAGCTCAGGATCCCGGAAGTCGTGCTCGAGTCCTCGGAGGATCTGTCGTCCGATGTAAGCATCGTCATCGAGGACGCGGAGGCGTGCCCGCGTTACTACGCCCGCTATTTCGATGGGTTATCGATCGGCCCGTCGTCGACGTGGATGCAGGCCCGGCTTGTGTCGGCGGGTCTACGACCGATCTCGAATGTGGTCGATGCAACGAACTACGTCATGATCGAAACCGGTCATCCCCTGCATGCCTTTGATGCGAGCACGATCGCGGATCACAAAGTGATCGTTCGCCGGGCACGCAAGAACGAGCGTCTTACGACCCTGGACGGAACCGTCCGCGATCTGCATCCGGAGGATCTCATGATCGCGGACCCGGACAAGTCGCTTGCGATCGCCGGCGTGATGGGAGGCGCGGACTCCGAGGTGTCTGCCGCTTCCACACAGGTGATCCTGGAGGCTGCTTACTTCGACCCAGGGACTACCGCATTGGCGGCGCGCCGTCACCTGCTGCGAACCGAGGCCTCGGCTCGTTTTGAGCGTGGCACCGACCACGAGGTGCTGCCGTATGCGGCCGCCCGCGCGGCGAGCTTCATTCTGGAGTCGGCCGGGGGTCGCGTCGCGGCGGAGGCCGCCGACGCATACCCCGTGACGATAAGCCGACCGACGATCGTGCTGCGTCCTCAACGGACGGACGCGCTACTCGGTATCGAAACTCCTCCTCAGAAACAGCTCGAATATCTACGCTCCATAGGCCTGGACGCGAGCGAATCGGACGATGGGATCACAGTCGAGGTGCCGAGCTTCCGGCCGGATCTGTCGCGTGAGGTGGATCTTGTCGAGGAGGTCGGACGTCTCGCGGGCTACGACCGTTTGCCCTCCAGTCTGCCCTCGGGACGTCTAGGTGGCCTCGACTCTCGGCAGGCGGCCGACCGCGCCATTCGTAGGACGCTGACGGCACTCGGCGTCTTCGAAGCGTGGACGAACTCGTTCGTAGCGGGCCGCGATTTCGACCTTCTGGGACTCGCACCGGGCCATGCGAATCGCCGTGCCATCCGGGTCGCTAACCCAATGTCCGAGGAAGAAGGCCTTCTTCGCACGACGCTGCTGCCGGGCCTTCTGCGCTCTGCGGCTCATAACTTTGCCCACGAAGCCGACGGTGCCGCCCTGTTTGAGATCGCGCGTGTCTATGAGCCCTCGGATGAGTTGCTTCCCCGCGAGGCAGAGGTCCTGGCGGCTGTCTTCTGTGGCATCAGGGGCCATAAGTCCTGGGCGGGGTCGGAATCACGTTGGGATTTCTTCGCGGCCAAGGGAGTGCTGGAGGCTCTGCTCGCCCGGCTTGTCCCTGAGACCACACTCTTCGCGGAGGCGCGCGGCATGCCGTTCCATCCGACGCGGGCGGCGACGGTCTCGCTGGGCGACGCGCTGCTCGGGGCCTTCGGAGAGCTCCATCCCGATGTCTGCAATCGGTTTGACATTCCCGAGGGTTCGATCGCTTTCGAAATCGGCCTCGGCCCCATCCTGGCATCGCTCCCGGAAGAGGTCGCTTCTTTCGAAATGCCTCGCTACCCAGCGGTCTACCTCGACCTCGCGGTAGTCGTGGACGAGAGCCTGCCCGCGGCGCAGTTACTCGCCGCCATAAGACAACTGGGGGCAGCTGAGGTGCGAACGGTTCGGCTTTTCGATCTTTACCGTGGTGACCAGATACCGGAAGGAAAGAAGAGCCTTGCCTTTGCTCTGGAAGTGCGGGATCCGGACAAGACCCTGAAGGAGCAGGAGGCCCTCGCCGTGCGCGATCGGATCGCTCGAGGTCTGGAGCGGGATTTCGACGCGAAGCTGCGCGCATGAGCAAACGTGATTTCCTCTCGATAGCCGACCTCACGACCGACGAGTTGGGCGCCCTTATCGAGTCCGCGGCGACGGCAAGGAAGGATCCGGGGAAGTTCGAGGACTCCTTGGCCGGCAAACAGATCGCGCTGGTCTTCGAGAAGCCGTCAACGCGCACTCGCGTATCGTTCGAGGCGGCGATCTCGCAGATGGGTGGACATGCGATAGTGCTGCGCGGCGACGAACTGCAGCTCGGCCGGGGCGAGACGATCGAGGACACCGGCCGCGTGCTGTCGCGCTACGTCGATGCGATAGTGCTTCGAACCTTCGGCCAGGAACGTCTCGAGCAGCTCGCCGCCGCGGCGTCGGTGCCCGTGATCAATGCTCTGAGCGACTTCTCGCACCCGTGTCAGTGCCTGGCCGACCTGCAAACGATCGCGCAGCACAAAGGCGATCTCGGGGGCCTGGCTCTTGCGTACCTCGGGGACGGAAACAACATGGCGCACTCCTTACTCTTCGCGGGCTCCAAGATGGGAATGGACGTGCGGGCCGCGACGCCGTCGGAGTACGCGCCGGACGAAGGCGTGGTTCAGAGGGCACAGGAGACCGCGGCGAACAGCGGGGGCCGCGTCACGGTGACCGAGGTCGTTGCCGAGGCGGTCGTCGGCGCAGACGTCCTGTATACGGACGTATGGGCCAGCATGGGCCAGGAGGAAGAGGCCGCAACCCGCCGTCAGGCCTTCGAGCGCTACCAGCTGAATTCCGCCGTTCTGTCGCTGGCAAAGGACGACGCGATCGTTATGCACTGTCTTCCCGCGCACCGAGATGAGGAGATCACCTCCGAGGTTCTCGACGGACCGCAGTCGGTCGTGTGGGATCAAGCCGAGAACCGCTTGCACAGCCAGAAGGCTTTGCTCGCTTGGCTCCTCGTCTGACGAAGTATCGGTGTGACGGTTTTGGGGCGGGCGGGTGGCATGGCA
Source organism: Actinomycetota bacterium (assembly GCA_046263155.1). Classification (GTDB taxonomy): domain Bacteria; phylum Actinomycetota; class CADDZG01; order CADDZG01; family WHSQ01; genus DATADF01. The sequence goes on along the minus strand of JBHELF010000101.1, from coordinate 6,353 downwards.
AATCGGGTACCAATAAAGCCACTTCCCAAATCCTTTTATGCGCGCGACGCACTGGCCGTGGCGCGGGATCTGATCGGCTGTCTTTTCGTCCGCAACGAGCGCGTCCGGACGACCGCGCTGCGCCTCGTCGAGACCGAGGCCTATCGCGGTGGAATCGATCCCGGCTCACACGGTTACCGGGGAATGACCGAACGAACGCGGACGATGTTCGGCCCGCCGGGCCGTCTATACGTCTATTTCACCTACGGGATGCATTGGTGTGCCAACGTCGTGTGCGGTCAGGAGGGTGTGTGCGAGGCCGTGCTTCTGCGGGCCGGAGAGCCGGTGGAGGGCATCGAGGTGATGCGGCGCCGCCGACCGGCGATCGCCAACGATCGACTCCTCGCCGCGGGTCCCGCTCGCCTGACCCAGGCTCTCGGGATCAACAGGAGGCACGACGGGGCGTCGCTACTGCGAGGAGGTGAATTCTTCTGCGCCGAGGACGAGCAGACGAATTCCTATCGCGCGCGGGAGATCGCCCAAACGGTCAGGGTCGGACTGACGACCGGGCGAGGAGACGAGTTACCGTGGCGCTTCGTCGTCCCAGGGCATCCCTACGCCTCCCGCCGCCGCTGAGACCTAGGCGCGCCGGCCCACGCAGAACTCGTTTCCCTCTGGGTCCGCCATCACGATCCAGCGCGTCCCATACGCCTCTCGGAATCCCTCGCTGACTTGAGTGGCGCCCAGTTCCTTCAGGCGGACGACCTCGGCGTCGATGTCGCCGGCTTGGGGCTGCAGATCGAGATGCATACGGTTCTTTACTTGCTTGGGTTCGGGAACGCGTTGTAGCAACAGGCGGGGCCCCTTGCCGTCGGACGGGCGAAGAAACGCGTACGGCTCCGCGTAGCCGACGTATTCGAAGCCGAGAGCGGCCGACCAGAACCCAGCGAGCTTCTCGGGATCGATGCAGTCCAGTGTGACGTTGAAGCGCACGGTCAATCGGGGTTGACCCAGATGGTGACCGTCGACCCCTCCTCCGCCTGCGTGCCTCCCGCCGGGTCCTGCTTCCAGACCCGGCCCTTGCGCTTCCTGGCTTCCTGCGGATCGGACTCGCTTTCCACGATCACTCGGACGTTGAAACCTTCGTTGCGAAGAGCGGCTTCGGCGGCCGAGCGTGTGTAGCCGAGTACGTTCGGGACGGTGGCCGTGTCGTCGTCTTCATCGTCGGTCTCATCTTGAGGCTCGCCGTGGACGGACACGAGGATGGCGACGGTCGATCCCCGCGGCACCTTCTTACCGGCGCCCGGATCCTGTCCGATGACGCGGCCGGGCGGGTATGTGGTGGTGGGCTCCTCTTTCTGCAAGACCTTGAACCCCTCACCCTCGAGAATTCGAACCGCGTCCCTAACCGGGAAACCGAAGACGTCGGGAATCTCCACGAGGTCGCCTTTGACCCTGCAGGACTCCTCGGGCTCACTGCCCTCGGGAAAACTGGCCGTGGCGCGGAACTCGTCGGGCGTGAATTCGTCCGCGAGACAGAAGTTGCGTGTATCTACCGTCACGGTGACGATCCCGAACCCGGGGACGTCGAAGTACGAGACGGGGATCCCCGCTAGAGCCGCGCTCATGAAGCTCTGCCAGATCGCGGCGGGCCACGAACCTCCGGTCACACCGGTCCCCGAGAGGACGCGGGTCGGTCGGCAGAGGGACGAGTAGCAACTCGATTTCATCTCGATCTCGCCCTCGGGATAGCCGACCCAGACCGAGGTCACCAGATCCGGTGTGTAACCGACGAACCAGGCATCGCGGTACTCCTGCGAGGTGCCGGTCTTACCCGCCACCGGCCGGCCGATGTTCGCGCGGGTGGCGGTTCCTCGTTCGACGACTTGCTGCAACGCGCTGGTAGTGAGGTAGGCCACGGGGGGATCGAGGACTTCCTGGGGCGCAAGCGCGAGGTCCTTGTTCGCGTCGTAAAGGACCTTGCCGTTGGAGTCCACGATCTTTTCGACCGCGCGCGGCGGATGCAGCGTGCCGTTCGTCGCGAATGCGCCGTAGGCCGACGCCATGTCCAGGGGGTTCACAACATTGGTCCCGAGGGCCGCCGAGGGGACCACGTCGAGATCGGTCCGGATTCCCATGTCCTCGGCCAACTCGACGACCGCCGCCTCGCCGATCTCCAGGATGAGCTGTGCGTAGACGACGTTCACGCTTTTGACCGTCGCCTCGAGCAGGGGCAGTTTGGCCCCGAAGTCGCTCGACTCGTAGTTGCAGACGTGCCAGTTCGCGCCGGCGTTTGCACCGGGAAAGTCCATGCAGGGGCTCGCCTTATAGGTCTTCGACAGCGGCACGCCTTTCTCGATGGCGGCGGCGAGTGCGAAGGGTTTGAACGCGGAGCCCGCTTGCCGGCCGGTGCCGGGGGCCGGCGCGGGCTTGAGAGGTTCCCTGCACGCGGCCTTTTCGTTTCGCACGCAGCCGAGGTTGGGCTCGGCGAGCGTGGCGAGATTCAACTTGGCGAAGGGGTCCTCGCGGCGAGGTGCGAAGAAGTCGCGGCCGCCCACCATCGCGCGGATGTTGCCGGTGTCCGGTTCGAGCGACACGAGGGACGCGTGTGGATCAGAGTCCTCGCTGAGATGGGTATGGACTGCCTGCTCGGCCTCGCGCTGCATGTCGAGATCCACGGTCGTGTAGATGCGAAGCCCACCCTTGAACAGTTTGTCCGTCCGCTCTGCGAGCGTCTTGCCCAGCACGTCGAAGCGCGGGTCGTAGGAGATAAGCCGCTGAACGTAGTCGATGAAGTACGGCGCGTCGTAGCGATCTTTCTGCTCCACCGTTTGGAGTCGCAATCTCGAGCTCGTGGCCCGGATGTGCTCGGCCTCGTCGATCATGCCGAGCTCGAGCATCTTGTCGAGGACCACGTTCCGGCGTTCGCGAGCAGCCTCGGGATGGTCGAAGGGGTCGTAGAACTCGGGGGCCCGGATGGTGGCGGCAAGCAAGGCGCTTTGATGCAACTTGAGGTCGGCCGCAGGAACGCCGAAGAAGGTCTTCGCCGCGGCCTGGATCCCGTACGCGCCCTGGCCGAAATAGACGGTGTTGAGGTAACGCTCCAGGATCTGTTTCTTCGTTAGCTCCTTCTCGAGCTGGCGCGCGAGCCCGGCCTCGATCAGCTTGCGCTCGAGAGTTCGCTCGGCCCCCCCGCGCGGAGCGATGATCGTGTTCTTGACGTATTGCTGCGTGATGGTGGAGCCACCCTCTCTGATCTCCCCACTCGAGACGTTGGCCACAAAAGCGCGGCCGACGGCTCTCCAGTCCACGCCGCCGTGCTCGTAAAAACGTTCGTCCTCGATCGCGATTACGGATTGTTGAACGCGCAGCGGAATTCGTTCCAGCGGAATGATCGTGCGATTCTGCTCACCGTGGAAGGTCGTGATCAGGTTGCGATCTCTGTCGTAGATCTTTGACGACTGCGCCAGATCCTTGATTCGGCTCAGATCCGATCCTTTGAGCTTGGGGACGTCCGCCAACTCCATGAGGCGCGCGCACGAAGTCGCCACGAGCGCGAGCGACGCGAATAGCAATAAGGGCTTCTTAAAGGGAGTCCGTGACATGGTGATCGGTGAAATCTTACCGGTGCTCCTGTGCTTTTCTGAGCCAGGGCTCTAGCATCACGGCCATGCCGAAGCCCGCCGAGTCCCAGCAGCTGGATCGCCTCCTGCGCCGAGCAGAACACGTGGTCAGCAGGAAGGAGTTGGCCGAGCGACTCTCTGAGGGCCGGCCCCTGCGCGTCAAGCTGGGTGTAGATCCCACGGCTCGCGATGTCACGCTGGGCTGGGCGGTGCCTCTGCGAAAAATGCGCGAGTTCCAGGATGAAGGCCACACCGCGGTTCTCATCGTGGGGGACTTCACCGCGCGCATCGGCGACCCTTCAGGCAAGAGCGAGACGCGCCGGCAGCTGTCGGCGGAGCAGGTGAAGACCTACGCGGAGGCGATCTTCGAACAGCTCTACGACATTTTGTCCAGGGACAACCTGGAAATCCGCTACAACTCGGAATGGCTGGAGCCGCTGAACCTCAGCGACATTTTGAAGCTCACTTCGCATTACACGGTCGCGCGCATGCTCGAACGCGACGACTTTTCGAAACGCTACGGGACTCAGCAGCCCATCTCGCTCATCGAGTTCATGTATCCGCTGGCGCAGGCTTACGACTCCGTCGCGGTGGAGGCCGATGTCGAGTTGGGCGGAACGGATCAGTTATTCAACTTGCTGGTGGGCCGGGATATTCAACGGGCCTACGGGCAACGGCCACAGATCGCCCTGACGATGCCCTTGCTGGAGGGGCTCGATGGGGTCCAGAAGATGTCCCAGTCCCTCAACAACTATGTGGCTCTGAGAGAGGCTCCCGACGAGATGTTCGGAAAGCTCATGAGCATTCCCGACGCACTGACCGCTCGCTACGCGTCCCTGGCAGCGAATCTCGAGGGAGAAGAGCTGGCGGAGATCGAGGCCGCGGCTCGGACCGGAGGCCCCGAGGCCGGCGCTGCCAAGCGGCAAATGGCTCGTGCCGTTGTGACGCTCTACCACGAGGACGAGGCCGCGGCTATCGCGGAATCCGCCTTCGACAAGCAGTTCGTCGAGCGGGCGGTGCCCGAGGACATTCCGGTGGCGGCTATACCCGCGGATGCGATCGACGGAGAGCGTGTGTATCTGCCGCGTGTCCTCGCAGAGCTCGAACTCGCCTCCTCTCGCAGCGATGCCCGTCGCCTGATCGAACAGGGTGGAGTGAAGATCAACGGGGACGCCACGGCTTCGGAAGAGATCCCGCTGGCGGATCTCAAGGGGGCGGTGCTCCAGGTCGGCAAACGCCGGTTCGTTCGCCTCGAGAACTGATCCGCCGGTGACAAGCTAAGCAAGCTTCATTGGCGGGGGACTCAAGGCGGAATGCCCGACTGTCGATGGAGGTTGTAACGCCTGCCGGCGACCTCCGGCTCCCTCTGGCTGTGCTAGATTTGGGGTGCCCCACGGGGCATGTACGTTGTCATGCTCGCCTTCCGGTCGGAAGGTGTGCGCGAAGAGAACAGGAGAGCTGACTATAGGCGCCTGAGCCGAAGACCCAGGTACCTCATCGCTCGCCGGTGTCTCTTCGCCGGCGTTTTTGTTTGCCCAAACCACGGGCCCTCGCCTGGATCCCCAGGCGTACGAGGCCGGCAGGTGGGAACGCTCTTTGAGAACTGAACAGTGTGCCTGCCGAGAAACTCACCTTTCTTCCTTGCAGAAAGCGTCGTTTTTCGACGCCCGACGCAGGAAGAACTGAGCGAGTGGATCGGAGATCAGTGGATCCCACGTCAAGCCTGAGGACTTCTTCGGAAGTCTGAAGCTTTGACGGAACGTACGAAATAAATCTGGCAGACGCTTTTGAATGCTTCTGCAATCAAAGGTGTTCGCTTTGATCAGCATCAAATCTCTACGGAGAGTTTGATCCTGGCTCAGGACGAACGCTGGCGGCGTGCTTAATACATGCAAGTCGAGCGAGAACCTACTGAGGGGTAACCCTCGGTAGGGGAGAGCGGCGAACGGGTGAGTAACACGTGGATAACGTGCCCCAGACTCTGGGATAACAGCGGGAAACCGCTGCTAATACCGGATAACCCTGATAACCCGCATGGGTGTTCAGGCAAAGAATTTCGGTCTGGGATCGGTCCGCGGCCTATCAGCTTGTTGGTGGGGTAACGGCCTACCAAGGCTCTGACGGGTAGCTGGCGTGAGAGCGTGACCAGCCACACTGGGACTGAGACACGGCCCAGACTCCTACGGGAGGCAGCAGTAGGGAATCTTGCGCAATGGGCGAAAGCCTGACGCAGCGACGCCGCGTGTGGGATGAAGGCCTTCGGGTTGTAAACCACTTTCAGCGGGGACGAAGCCCTTTGGGTGACGGTACCCGCAGAAGAAGCCCCGGCCAACTACGTGCCAGCAGCCGCGGTAATACGTAGGGGGCGAGCGTTGTCCGGATTTATTGGGCGTAAAGAGCGCGTAGGCGGCCGTTCACGTCGGATGTGAAAGCTCAAAGCTCAACTTTGAGATGCCATTCGATACGGGACAGCTAGAGGCAGCTAGGGGAAAGTGGAATTCCTGGTGTAGCGGTGAAATGCGCAGATATCAGGAGGAACACCGGTGGCGAAGGCGGCTTTCTGGGGCTGTCCTGACGCTGAGGCGCGAAAGCTGGGGGAGCGAACAGGATTAGATACCCTGGTAGTCCCAGCCGTAAACGTTGAGTGCTAGGTGTGGGGAGGTCTTCAACCCTCTCTGTGCCGCAGCTAACGCATTAAGCACTCCGCCTGGGGAGTACGGCCGCAAGGCTAAAACTCAAAGGAATTGACGG
>JBHELF010000100.1:0-7666 GCA_046263155.1 Actinomycetota bacterium | reverse complement strand
CGCGTTCCGCCGACGTCCGTGGCCACGACCGGACGCCCACCGGCAAGCGCCTCGATCAGGGACACCGGCGTGCCTTCGTTGCGGCTGCTCAGCACGACCGCGTCGACATCTGCGATCGCGGCGGCGACATCGGTCCACCAGCCGGTGAAATGGACCCGCCGCCCGAGGCCGAGCTCGCGCGCGCGAGCCTCGAGCGACGGGCGCAACTCGCCGTCGCCCATGACGGCAAGGTGGACTCCGTCGACATGAGTGAGCGCCTCGAGCAACATCGCGTGGTCCTTGATGGGAGCCAACCGGCCCAGGACTCCGACCAGCGGAGTTTCGGCGTCCAGGCCGATGCGGCCGCGCAATCTCATCGATCGTCCTTCGATTCCCCCGAATGGCGCGAGGTCGAGGCCGAGCGGAATAACGTGGAACCGTTCGGGCGCTCCGATGCCGAGGTCCAAAAGCCCGTCGCGCACCTCGGGGCTGACGGCGATCAGCGCATCGGTGCGGCGGGCCAGCCGGCGCTCGACCGCAACGAGCGCGCGTTGCACCGGGGAGCTGAAGTAACCCTGAAGCACATGGCCGTGGAAGGTATGGACGGTGCGGGGGCGCCCATCGGCGCGACCCGAGGCGAGACGGCCGATCGTGCCGGCTTTGGCCATATGCGAATGAACGATTTCCGGTTTGAAAGTTCTGATCAAACCGCGTACCGCGCGAAACGCCCGTAGATCGTTCACCGGGTGCGGGGCGCGCACGAGCGGCACTCTTGTGATCGGAATGTCTGGATCGGTCAGCTCGCCCTCTGCCGGCGGAGCCGTGCCGGCGGCGAGCACGGTCTCGTACTCGGGGCCGAGATTCCTTGTCAGCAACAAGGCCTGGCGCGCGGGACCACCGATGTTCAGGCGAGTTATGAGGCGGAGAACCGTAGGCACGGAAGGAAGCTACGCAGTCGCCTTCGTCCGACTGTGCTCGAGCCATGACTGGAACATGAGGATCGCCCACAGCCGCGACTGGAGATTGCGCCGTCCGGAGAGATGGTCGTCCCACGCCGCCCGAATCGGCGCGGGGTCGAAGAAGCCTTCCTGCTCCAGGCGGTCGCCCGCGAGCAACTCCTCCGCCCACTCCCGCAGCGGCCCGCGCAACCAGCCGTCCAGAGGGATCGAGAATCCCGCCTTGGGACGATCGACCAGAGCGCGCGGCACGTAGCGGTCGAGCACACGACGCAAGACCCACTTGCCTTGACCTCTCCGAATCTTCATCCGTAGCGGGAGGCGCCAGGCGAGTTCGACGACGCGGTAATCGAGTAACGGCGCGCGCATCTCAAGGCTGGCCCCCATGCTCGCCCGGTCGACCTTTACGAGGATGTCGTCGACCAGGTAGTTGCCGGCGTCGTGAAACATCATCTTCTGCACGGGGTTGAGATCCGCGGGGATGCTGGCGTACGGGTGCTTCGGTAGCTCGCCTTCGAGGCCTTTCACCAACGAAGCGCCGTTCCACTGCGACACCAGAGACACGTAGACGTCCTCTCGTTGTTCGCCGCGCAGGATGTCGCTGAACTTGTAGATCTTGTCGGCCGCGCTGACCTGGCGCGCCCTGCGTGGAAGGACGGCGCTGAGGCCGGAGTACGCGCGCTGGTAGAACGACGGCCGCGGGCGACTCAGCAATCCCGCGGCGCCACGGCGCAACGGTCGAGGCCAGGCGGCTACCGCGTGCGACAGCCGCACGGGCCAGAGGTAACGCGTGTAGCCGCCGAAGATCTCGTCTCCGCCGTCCCCGGACAGGCCGACTTTCACGTAGCTGCGAGTCAGTTTGGAAACGAGGTAGGTCGGGATCTGCGACGAATCCGCAAATGGCTCGTCGTAGAGCTCGGGCAGTAACGGGACGACCTCCAGCGCATCCTGGGGAGTGACGTAGAGCTCCGTGTGTTCGGTGCCGAGGTGGCGCGCTACGGCCTGTGCCGCGACGGCTTCGTCGTACTCCCTTTCCGGAACCCCAATCGTGAACGACCGAACCGGATTCGGCGCGCTGGCCTGCATCAGCGCGGCCACGGTCGAGGAATCGATTCCTCCGGACAGGAAGACGCCGACGGGCACATCGGCGTGGCTGCGGATCCTCGTCGCGTCCGTCAGCAGGTCGGAGACCGTCTCGACGCATTCCTCCTCGCTTATGTCGAGCGGATCGGCTACCGCTCGTTGCACGGCCTCAGAAAGTGACCAGAACGGTGTCGGCTCGGGAAGGGCGTCCAGTCGCCCATGGACGGTCAAGACGGTTCCGGGCAGCAATTTGTAGATGCCGTCGTAGATGGTGAAGGGCGAGGGCACATAGGCGTAGCGCAGGTACAGGCCGATCGCCTGGCGGTCGATCGGCGCGTCGAAGGCCGGGTGTGCGCGCAATGCCTTGAGCTCAGAGCCGAAGAGAAAAGTGCCGCCCTGCAGGCCGTAGTAGAGCGGTTTCTTGCCGATACGGTCCCGCGCCAGGTGCAGAACGTGCTGTTGCTTGTCCCACAGCGCGAACGCAAACATGCCGTTCGATTTGGCGAGGGCTTCGTGCAGGCCCCACTCGGATATCGCCTCCAGAAGTACCTCGGTGTCGGAGGTCCCTCGGAAGCGGCGACCTTTTGCTTCGAGCCGTCGCCGCAGTTCACGGAAGTTGTAGATCTCGCCGTTGTAGACGAGCGTGTATCGACCGTCGCTCGAGGCCATCGGCTGAGTACCGGTCGGCGACAGATCGATGATGGCGAGACGCCGGTACCCCAGACCTATGCCCAGGTCCCCGTCCAGCCATTGGCCTTCGTCGTCGGGCCCGCGATGCGCAAGGGTCTGTGTCATGGCGCGGAGCACTTCACCGATGGACTCGCCCGAAGAACGATGACCGAGGAAGCCGGCTATCCCGCACATACGTGACGTCTCACTTCCGTAGGCCGCATTGAGTCATCTATAGGATGCCAGCGCCAATCGATGCAGGGGGCGACATGGCGAATTGCCTTGTGACCGGCGGCGCCGGATTCATGGGATCGCACGTGGCGGGGGAGTGTTTGGCGCGCGGCCACGACGTGACCGTAGTCGACGATCTTTCCGGTGGGTACGAGAGGAACGTCCCGGAAGGAGCTCGTTTCATAAAAGCAGACATCACGCGCCCCGACGACGTCGCCGCGATCTTCCGGAATTCGAGGTTCGATTTCGTCTATCACCTGGCGGCTTATGCGGCGGAGGGCCTCTCGCATTTCATCCGGAATTTCAACTACACGAACAACGTCGTCGGCTCGGTGAATCTGATAAACGCCGCGGTCAACCACGGCATCCGTTGCTTCGTCTATACGTCCTCGATTGCGGTCTATGGATCCGCGCAGGTCCCGATGACCGAGGACACGACTCCTCGACCAGAGGATCCCTACGGCATCGCGAAATATGCGATCGAGCTCGACCTCGAGGCCGCGCACAACATGTTTGGTCTCGATTACGTCATATTCAGGCCGCACAACGTCTATGGGGAGGGCCAGAACACCGCCGATCGGTATCGGAACGTCATCGGGATCTTCATGAACCAGATCATGCAAGGGGAGCCGATGACCATCTTCGGCGACGGCGAGCAGACGAGGGCTTTCTCCTATATCCGTGACGTGGCGCCCGTTATCGCGGATGCCGTCGACGTCGAAGAGGCCTACAACCGCGTATTCAATCTGGGTGCCGATGAGCCATATTCGGTCAACGAGCTCGCCCGAGTGATCGCGAAGTCCTTCGGAGTGGACCCCGATATCACCTATCTCGCGGCACGAAAAGAGGTCGTTCACGCGTACTCGTCGCATGATCAGCTTCACGCGGTGTTTGGGAAACGGAAAGCGACGAGTCTTCAAGACGGAATCGAGGCAATGGCTGCGTGGGCCAAGAGCGTGGGTCCCCTGCCGCCGTCTGTTTTCGGCGGCATCGAGGTGAGTAGGAATCTTCCCCCGTCCTGGGCCCGCGTGGTGGAGGAGATCACCCAGGCTTAGAGGCGGCAGCTTCTTGCAACGTCTCCAGAAATTTGGGCGCCCAGCGTTGTCCCGAATATTGGTCGGCCACCGTCGCGCGCGCATTCTTTCCCCAGCGCGTCCGCAGGTCCGGTTCCTCGACCAAGGTCCTGACGGCGCTTACCCACTCATCTTCTGTGGATGCCAGCAGGCCGTTCTCTTCGTGAGTGACTATGTCGGTATTGACCCCCACCGGTGAAACGATGGGGGGCACTTCCAGTGCCATGTATTGAAGAGCCTTCAGCCCGCACTTGCCGCGGCTCCAGTCGTCATTCGGAAGGGGCATCAGGCCGATATCGAACTGCGAGATGTCGGCGATCTCCGTGCGTGGGTCCCACGCTTGAGTGCGGACGTTCGGCGCGCCCGGCAAAGAGAAATCTGGGTCTCCAATAACGGTCAGCTCGATCGGAAGCTCGGCCAGCATTCGCCGCAACGCCCCCTCGATGGTGCGCAGATGCTGGGACGTCGTCCGGCTCCCGCTCCAGCCCACCCGGACGAGGTCACCCTTGCGGCGTTGTCGAGGTTGATACTCATCGATGTCGATGGTTGTCGGAATCACGCGGACGCGCGGGCTGTAGCGACGCGCATAAGCGGCGAGAAAGTCGTTGCCAACAGTTGTTATTGCCGCTTGGGCGACGATTCGGCCGATCTTGCCGGGAGCCTTCAACCGCCTGATTGCTGCATTGGCCGCGCTCGTGTCGCCCAGGAAGATCGCGTCATCGAAGTCATACACAAAAGGAACTCGGCGTTCGATCAGGCGCTCGAGCAAAGGTGGGCCCAGGGGGAAGGCCTCCCGATAGAGCCAGACGAGGTCCGCTTTGACCCTGAGACTGTCCACCGCGCGTCCGATCGCGGCTCCCACTGCCGCGGTCGCCTTGTGCGTTACTCCGCCGGTCCGATAGAGAAGGTCGTAGGTCGACTCATTGAACAGAGGCCTGATTTCGGGATCGACGGCTCTCGCAGGCAACAGACGCAGCCATTGCTCGAAGCGGAAGCGCTGCCCCGGCGCACGATCGAGTGGATACGGAACGATGAAGGTGACGCGCATTCCGACATCATGATGTCTGGTGTTGCCAACCTGGGCCACCGTCAAGCTGCGGCGACTAGACTCGCGCGCCCTGATGGAAGGGGACCTGTTGCGAGAGCAGTCGGCTCAAGAGCCAGACGAGTCCCCGTCATTTCCCCGGGCCCGCCACGTTACGCATGAGCATCTGCTCGGCGCGATCGTCGCAGAACTGTCGACGCGCCCACGCCCGGCGACCCTTCGCATCCTCGATGCCGGCTGCGGAGAAGCTTCGTTTGTTCAGTACCTGCACGAGTCGATTCCTCTGCTGCTGCCCGATTGGCCCTTCGAGGTCTACGGTTTTGACGTCGGCGATCATGGTGTTCAGGAGGAGGGCTTTCTCGAGTCGGCGCTGCAACGTCTGGCTTCCGACCACCCTCATGTCGACTGGCAGTCGAGGATTCGCCCGACCTCGGTGACAGAACCATGGCCATTCGGCGACGGTCAATTCGAAGCCGTTGTGTCGAACCAGGTATGCGAGCACGTATCGGATCTAGAGCATTTTTTCGCGGAGAACGCCAGAGTGTTGAGTCCCGGCGGGTTCGGCCTGCACCTATTTCCGCTGCGCTCCAGCATCCTCGAGGGTCATGTGCTGATCCCCTTCGCGCATCGGATTCGGGATCATGACTTGTCGCGCTGGTTCCTCGCGCGTCTCACGAATCTCGGTGTGGGCAAGTTTCGGCAGCACGCAAGGCAGCCCTTACCGGTGGAACAAATCGCTATCAGCCACGCCGATTACCTGCACTTCTTTACGAGCTATCACTCGTGGCGCGACGTGGTGAATGCAGCGAAGGCTTGTGGTCTCCGAGCGAGTTACCGCTATACGGCCGATCTCTATGTCCGGAAGTGGAACAGTTTGCGTGGGCGTCCGCTTCAGCGCGCGGCGAATCGGCGCCATCCCGTTTCTGAGTCTCTGGCGTTTCACGTCCTCAAATACGTGTCGGGAGTCACCCTGTTGCTTACCAAGGAGCAGCGGTATCGAGACCCTCGCCCTGCGTAGAACCCCGGCGTTGCAACAAAGATTGGTTGATCAACGCCAGCGGAAGAAAGATCACCCAGAGGTAATCGAACTTCTCGAGATAGGGGTTGGTGGCGTTGCCCAATAGGAAAGCCACCGTTCCGCTGAGGACCGCCAACATGTAGAACGAGCGGCGACCCCCCTGCCGGATTATTCGAATGCCGAAGGCGAAGATCCACAAGATCCCCAGGCCGTACACCGCAAGGCCGAGCAGTCCCACGTGAAAGAGGAGGCTCACGTAGGAGAGTTCATAGGCCCAGGGCATCTCGGGCGAGCGCACCAGCCCCGGGACAACTTCGCCCAAACCCGATCCCAGCACCGGGTTTTCCTTCCATGCATCTACCAAGGCGGAAAACTGATCTACGCGCACGCGGGGACTCTCTTCGGCGACTGAAGTGAAAGCGTCCTTGATCGAATCCAAGATCAACGCCGGCGTCAGATTGAAGGCTACGGCCACGTACAAAAATGCCGCGCCTGCCAGTGTTCCAATCCCGAACATCATTCGCTTCAAGAGACGGTGTCTGGTGGCCGAGGGCAGAGGGAGCTGTGTGGCGAGCGCCAGAATCACCACGGGACTGATGGCAATGATCAGCATCAGCGCGCGTCGCGCACTCAGGACAACGAGCACAAAGCCCACGAGCGCGGCAATCGTGACCCAGACGCGTCCCACGGGCATGGGCTCCGCTCTGGGCCAGAGGGCAAGGAGTGCCACAAGGAAAGGAATCAGGAAGAACAAGGATGCGATCGAGTGGAGGTTGTACGCAAAATACGTGGGGTACAAGCTGAACTCCTGGCCCTGATCCAGCGGGAAATAGAGCCAGCTCGGTATCCAGCCGACCGAGTAGAAGATGTACAGAAGGCTGTAGAGCTCCACTGCCAGCGCCCCGACAATCAACGTCCGAACGACCCCGGTGATCGCTCCTTCCTCTCTCAATCCGGAGATCAGTAGCGCAAAGACGATTGGCCAGATCACATAGACATTTATGCTGCGAAGCGCTCCGGGCGCGCCGTTTAGCTCTCCTCGGAGGATGTAGAACAAGCCAACGATCACAAAGAACAAAGTGCCGAGCGCGACGGCGCGATGAAGCTCCAGCCGATTGCGGACGAGGGCCTCGATCAGGATGACAGAGAGCAGGATCGCGAGAAGCGCGGCCTTGACGGGCTGGTAGGTAGTGGGCAGAAAGACCATTAGGAAAAGGAGCAGATAGCCGAGGTGTACTACGCGGAGAGGCCGTTCGATAGCCAGCACAGGAGAGGATGCTGATGGAACGGCGACCGACGACATGGCTACCAAGTATGTCAATACGAGGACCGAAGAATGCTTGAGCTATCCGAGTGGATCTCATCGGTTCGTTTTCCCGACAAATCCTGGCTGGTGTTGGGAAAGGGGCCCACGTTCTCGCGTCGCTCCGAGTTCGCTCTCGAGGACTACAACCTCTTGGGTCTCAACCACGTGGTCCGCGAGATACAACTGGACGTCGCCCACGCAATCGATGTGGACGTGGTCGCGAGTTGCGCCGACAAACTTGCGCAGAATTGCCGCTGGCTGTTGATGCCGCGCCGGCCACACACGAACAACTCACCCGGCCCCCTT
>JBHELF010000099.1:0-6688 GCA_046263155.1 Actinomycetota bacterium | reverse complement strand
TTCGAGTACATAGGACGGCTCAGCCCGGCCTGCAGCTCGACGCCCTCTTGCCCGTAACGCTCGTAGGGCACGCCGTCGCCGGTGCGGAAGGCCTCCACCATCCATTCGACCGGACGGGCCACGATGGTGGCGCAGTTCGCCAGCACGCCGACATACAGAGGGCTGTCGGGATTGAGCAACGACTCGAGGTGCGCCTCCGGGATGGAGTAGCGGCGCTCTATCGGAGCACCGCTGGGGTCATCCACATCGAGCACGCCCGCGATCGCCTGCTGCTCCAGCCACTCCCGTATGTAGCGCTCGTCACATCCGGCCCGGCCTGCGAGCTCGGCCGACGTCGCCGGCCCCTCGCGGAGCTCGGCATACAACCCCAGCCGCACCCCCAGATCGATGAGGTACAGATCCAGCGCACCCATGAGTCCGCCAAAGGCGCGCTCAACGAAGGCGCCGGCCTTCTCCTCCAACGTTTGGTCCACAAGCTGTGCCATTCCCACTCCTTTCCTTGGGCGGTCTTCTCACACCAGGCGCCAGAAAGCTGCTGGCGATGCCAGACCCGACGAGACGGCGCCTTGGAGCAAAAAAATCCGTGCCGCGTTCGCGCGCGACACGGATTTTGTGGGACTGAGGATCAGGCGGGCTGAAGCGCGCCCAGCAGATCCTCGACTTCGAACTCTTCGGTCACGAAGTCGTCGGCGGTCAAGCCGAGCCTCGCGGCAACCGGCATGAACGTCTCCATGGCCCGGTGGCAGGTCTCCTCCGACTCCCAGACCTCGATGTAGTAGCGCGTGCCGCCGGCGGTTTGCCCTCCAATAACGCTGAGCAAACCCCGAGAGAAGGTTTGGGGAACCCACTCCCGGTTAATCGTGTCTATTTGCTCCCGCGTGATCGTGGTCGCCTTGTGAACCTGGACAAAGGCCATCCCGTGCTCCTTTCGCTCGCCTGCCTTTCATGGGACAGGCGCCAGAATCGCTCTGGCCTTGCCAGGTTCCGGCTACAGCGACCAGGAGATGGGGTTTTCGGGGGCGTAAGAGCAGAAGGTTCCCGTCTTGATCGAGTGTTCGAGGTGGCGCCCCAGTATGGGATGAACCTTAGAGATGCGGCCGATGGCGTCCTTGATGCGGCCGGTGACCGCCTTACGCGCTCGTTCGGCGGGGTCGCCCAGCTTTCTGCTCCGGCCTCCAAGGCCATAGGCGCGAGCGAGCTCCGCCGTCAGGAAATCGATCTCCTCCCCGAGTTTCGTTGCTCGGCCCGTGTCGTTGTTGGCCTGAGCTTCCTCTAGCTCCTCGTTCAGTTCCGCCAAACGGGCGCGATATTGCTCCTTGGCGGTCGCATCGAGGACGGCGTCGGCCCCCTCGCCCCCGGTAAGCCCCGGTTCTCGAGACCCGGCCTCGGCGCTCCGGACGGTTGCAAGTTCGGAGACATGTATCTCCTGATTGGGGCGAGCGATTAGAGCCGCGAGATCGCGCAGACCCTTGGAGTCCTTAAGGGTTCCGGTTCGATTGTCGAACTCGAGGGTCCAGACGTCACCCGTGCGCGCAAAGGAATTCGTTCCGGTGGGCTGCACCTCCAGGAGGGCCTCTGCCCGCTCCTGCCAGGAGGTCATTCCGAGGCGACGATAGGTCGCCATCGCGGACTTCAACAGATCCATCGCCTTGCCGCGGTCCCCGGCCTTGTTGCGCGCCAGCAACATGCGTGCGTATTCATCCCGCGTGTGGGTCAGGAGGAGGTGGGCTCCGGAGGACCCGTGTGCCTTGAGCGCGTTCTCGAAATGCTTCTCCGCTACATCCCATCGTTCGAGCACGGCCGCGAGCAATCCCAGATTGTGCGCCACCACGCCATAACACGCTCCGCAGATGCCGCAGACCGAAAACTGGTTCTCGAAGGGGGCCAGTTCCCGGTAGAGCACTTCGGCCGCTCTTGCTTCCTTACTTTGTACACATCCGAGGACGATGTAGTTCATGAGCGGTAGGAACATCCCGTCCCGCTCGAGCGTGACTGCATCGTCGGCCGTCAGTCGTTCGAGCGCGGCGCTCGCCGACGTGTCGCTCTCGAGCCCAATTACGGCGGCAAAGATCGCCGGCCAGTCGATCCCCGTCATGTCGCGCATCTCGCGCAGAGCAGGAAAGAACTTTGTCTCGAGATCTTCCGTCCGGCCTTGCTCGACCCAGAGCGCAGGCAGAAGAGAGAGATCCACAAGTTCATAGACATTGCGACTCTGGGCCCATCGCCCCATCTCCGACGCTTGGGCCGCCAGACGTTCGCAGTCCTCTAGCCGACCCTCCATCAGAGCAACGGTCGCTCTGAATAGAGGGACGTACCACGAGGAAAGCGGCTGGCGAAGAAAGGTGGCCAAGCGAGCGTAGGCGTCGATCTCTTTGTCCAGAGCGGGGCGGTCGCCTTTCTCCGCCAGCGCCACGACGCGATAGCGCCGTCCGAGGAGTTCCATCTCCTTGTCGCCAACACTCCGGGCGAGACGGATCATCTCGTCGGCGGCGTCGAGTCTCTCTGCAACGAACTCGGGTCCCGAGCGGGCGTCGCAGAAAGTACTGAGCGCGTAGGCCTTCGCGGCGGGATCTCCGACGCGATCGGCAATCTCCGCCGCGCGAAGGCTGAGCTCCACACGCCGTTGCTGCGAGGCGACAAACGCCAGAGCAATTGAGAGACGGGCCATAACACGCGCTCTCAGGACCGAGTCCTCTTCCCCCAGCGCTTTGAGCGCGTCCTCAAGCAGATCGATCTGCCGCTGGTCGCGCATCGTGATCTCGAAACCGCCGAGGCCCGCCCCCAGGCCCAGAGCCGCGCGAGCCAGAAGCTCGGCATTCCCTCCAGCCCGGGCCTGGTCGGCGACCTCGTCGTAGACCTTCTTTGCCTCCTCGAAGGCTCCCGACCGGATGAGGGCATCCCCCAGTAACAGCAACAGATCTCCACGCCGCGACCCGGCCACTTCCACCGCGGCGCGGAAATGCTGAACGCCCTCCTCATACGCAAAGCGACGACAGGCAAGTCGTCCCGCTCGAACGGAAAAATCGACCGCGGGCTCAGGACCTGAAAGCGCAACGGCTCGAACGAAGTGGTGCGCGATCTCGGAGAGATGTGCTTCGGGGTCGGCTTCATGAAGAGTCTGTAGGGTCTCCGCCGCGATCTTGTGAAGCTCGACGCGAGCTGCCGTACCCAGGGAGTCGTACAGAGACGCCCTTACCAATGCGTGATCAAACTTCCATTGCCGAGCCGTGGTTCCAAGCGAGAAAACCAAGCGGGCCCTCTCGGCCTCGTCCAGTAACTCGATCGCCTCAGACCGGCCGATCTGGCCGAGGGTGGCCGCCATCTCGAAGTCGAACTCTTGACCCAACACGGAGGCGGCACTCAGCAGTTGGTAACAGGGGGAACTCAGGCGGGAGAGCCGCCGCTCGATCACCTCCGTGAGCCCACGCGGCAATGCGATGTTCGCAAGCGCCGTAACGGCATCGAGCTTGCCCTGGGCTTGCAACAACGCCACGAGTTCTTTGACGAACAGAGGGTTGCCTCCCGACTTTTCATGCAGCACTTGAGCGAACTCCTCGGACGGCACGGACCCCGCCGTTTGCTCGACCAAGGCCGCTACCTCGGACTGCTCGAGCCCTCCCAATGAGAGCGTCCGGCGATTGGGCAACGATTCTTCGAGGATGGTGTTCAGGGGATTGCCCTCTTCCACCTCGACATCGCGGAAAGTGCCGACGAGCAATAGCCGCGACCCGACCAACTCGTGCGCGAGAAAGCGCAACAGCAAGAGCGTTGAATGATCGGCGGCGTGCAGGTCGTCCAGGATGATGACCAAAGGAGCCGCGGCGGCGCTTCGCTTCAGCAGCCCGCCGACCGCATCGAAGAGACGGAAACGAGCCTGCTCGGGAAGCGCAACCGCCGGACTCTCGGAGAATCGATGACCGTCCCCCAGCTCCGGAACGATCTGGGCGACCTCTCCGGCTCCGACGCCGAGTAGATCTTTCATGGCCTCGTTGTCTCGGGACTGAGCTAGCGAGCGAATGACCTGCACCCAGGGCCAATAGGCCGGGGCTCCCTCCTCCGTCCAGCAGCGCCCCCAGTGGATCTCTGCCCCCAGGCTTGTTGCGTGGGAGCGAGCTTCCTCCACGAGTCGGGTCTTTCCGATCCCCGGCTCCCCTGAGATGAGAAGCAGCGTCGTTTTGCCGGCCGTCGCCTCATCGATGGCGCGACTGAGTTCACGGATATGGGACTCGCGACCGACGAAGTCGGCCGCCGTGAGGACCAGCTCGGGAAGTTCCGTGCTCAAGACCACCTGCCGTTGGGCTGCCGGGCAGGAGTCAGTCTGACGAACCCGAGGCGGACTCGCAATGCCAGGGCATTTCTGGCGCCGTAGGGAGTGGACAGGTTTCAACAGAGAAAGGAGCAATCATGTCGACCGACATTGGGCTCCCCCGCCGTGTGTGGGCGGCCGGGATCGCCGTCATGGCGCTGGTCGTGAGTCTGGCCTACGCACCGGCGCGGGCCTCGGGCGTCACCGCCGTGCTCGAGGACTGCACCGAGATGTTCCTGCTGGTAGACGGCGACGAAAGTGCCCTGCGCGCCGCCGTGCCACCTGAATACGTTCTGGGAACACAGCCGCCACTGGGCGACATTTGGTCCATCACAAGCTCGTGCGCGGGGATCCGGGTGGGCGACGGGCCCAGCCGGCCCGGGACGGTGACTTTCCTCGGGGCCGGAATAGAAGGTCCGGAGCCGGGAGGCAGCAATCCGATTCATTCCTATGTGTTCTGGATCGCCACGAGCGACAGGCCGTTGGGCCGAGCCCTTAGGACGGCTGGATTTCCTGTCTCGATCCTCGCCGGCATCGAGCACACATTTGCGCCGGGAGTAGCCCTGCCCCATTCAAATCTGAATGTGCCCGTGGAGGGCAACGCCTACCGCATCGCAACCGGGCAGAGCCCTCTCACAACCCATCCCCATGCTCACGATGCCTATTGGTGGGTGAACGGTGATCTCGGCCCCCAGCGCGTGGTAGTGCACCACAGCGAGTTCGCGGAGCACATCGCCGACTGCGGGATCGCGACGGATGAAGGCACGAAACTGAGCGAGCTGTTGGGTGCCGAACAACGGGCGACGCCGTGCTTCCTTCAGGGCCCGACAGACTCAACGATCGAGCTCTAGGCAGGAAAAGAAATAGCGCGCCGTAGACGAACTCGGCGACCTTTCGGGCGTTTTAGTGTGCGCCACCGAGAGGAGCCGACATGCAGGTGCCCCGCCGGAAAACAACTCTGATATGGACGCTGAGCGTGATCGGTCTGTGGGCGGCCGCTGTGGTCGTCGCCAATCCGGTCGGGGCTCAGCCGTTGAACGGCGAGATCCTTTTCGCCCGCTTCGTGGGGGACGCGTGGGATCTGTTTTCAACGGACCCGGCCGGCTCGGGCGCTACACGCCTAACCGAGTCCGCGGCCTCCGAGGGCAGCGCCGTGTACTCGCCCGAGGGATCCCAGATCGCGTTCGACTCCTTCGGCCGATACGGCTCGGAGATTCACCTGATGAACGCCGAGGGCAGCAACCGACGGCCCCTGACGAAGGGCCCCTTCTACAAATTCTTACCGCAGTGGTCGCCGACCGGAGATCAAATTCTGTATCAGGCAACTTCGGACCTCGAGACCGACTCGATCATCTTCAAGATCGACACCGACGCCACCGGCAAGACCATGCTCACGGGACGGGAGCGAATAAACACACAGCCGGCCTGGTCGCCGGACGGCACCAAGATCGCCTACGTCCACTCGACTCATGGTTCCTCGGATATCTACGTGATGAACGCCGACGGCACGAACAAGCGCCGCCTGACGAAGAGCGAGACCTTCGAGACCTGGCCCGCGTGGTCACCCGACGGCAGGGAGATCGCGTTCAGTCGCCACCGCAGCGGCTCCAATTCCAACGGTTACGACATCCTCGCGATCGATCTCTCCGGCAGGGTGCGGCCCATAGCGAATAGGGACGAGCTCAGCGAAGAGCAGCCGCTCTACTCCCCCGACGGCCGGAGGATCTCGTACCGAGGGTGTCAGGGAACGGCGTGTGGCCTCGAGGTCGTCAACGCCGCCGGAACAAATCGCCGGGTCTTGGTCCCGCGGGGAGTCGAAGGCGCGCCTCCGGTGTGGTCGCCGGACTCTTCGCAGATCGCCTACTCCCGGTTGGTACCGGCGAACGATCGTTTCGATGTTTTCGTCGTCGAGGTCGGGTCCGGTGCGATCAGCCGCCTTACGGACACGCGGACCGATGAGAGCGTGTCGTCGTGGCGTTCCAGCTCGTAAGTACAGCCTTCAGCCATTTTTCAAACCACGTCTGACTATCATCCTAAAGATCATGGATTCGAGATTCGCTGATCGCACGGTCTGACATGCCTCTTCCCACCGGGAACGTCACCTTCTTCTTCACCGATATCGAGGGGTCGACGGGGCTCGTCGGCGAGTTGGGCCCGCGGTTTCAGGAAATCATCGACACGCATCACGCGCTGATTCGAGAGGTCATCACGCGCCACGACGGGACCGTGGTCTCTACCGAAGGCGATGCCTTTTTCGCCGTCTTTCCCAGTGCCGCATCGGCGGTCGCCGGGGCCGTGGCCGCGCAGCAAGCGCTGGCCGCCAAAGATTGGGGTGACGGGCTCGAGATTCGCGTGCGCATGGGTCTGCATACCGGCGAGGGC
>JBHELF010000098.1:0-2354 GCA_046263155.1 Actinomycetota bacterium | reverse complement strand
GGGATCTCGGGGATGGGTTTGCCCTTCGATCGCGCGGCGTGGAGCGTCTCGGCATACTCGCCGAGGATCGCCTGTACCTGGGGAGTGAAATAATTTTCGGGGAAGGGCGGATAGTCGTCGCGCTCGCGGTGCGCGAAGCGCAACACCTCGCGCTTGTATTCCTTGAGGAGGCTCACGGTGTCGTATTCGGGGTGGGCCTGAAGGAACACGAGGCGGAAGCCGTCCGCGCTGACCGCGAGGTGTACGCCGGCCGCTTCGCTCTCGACCAACACGGTGAGCCCGGCCGCCTCGAACTGGCCCCGATCGATCTGGTTATAACGCGAGTGGGGGACGTCGAAGCGGGTGTTGACCCCCCTGACGAGCGGATGGCGGCGATCGGTGATCCGGTGCGGATACACCCCCCAGCGCTTGTCGGGCAGGCGCCGGCGCTTCTGGCCATAACGGAACTGCAAGACGGCGTGGGTCGCGAGGCACGAGCACAAGGTCGAGGTGACGTTGTCGTACGCCCAATCGATGATCTCGATGAGCGGCCGCCAGAACGGCTCCAGCGCCAGATCGGGTTGCGTCACATTGGCCCCGGTGATGATGAGGGCATCGAGCCCGGCCGATCGGACCTCCTCGAACTCCTCGTAATATTGGCGGATATGGTCTCGCGCCTCGGCATCGCGTTCGAGCCCCGCGAGCGTGAAGGGATGCACGTAGAACTGCGCGATCTGGTTGCTCTCGCCGACCAGCCGGAAGAACTGTCTTTCGGTGGCCGCGAGCGCCGCGTCCGGCATCATGTTCAGCAATCCGATGTGGAGCTCGCGGATGTCCTGCTGCAGAGCCGCCTCGCGCGCGAGGACGGTCTCGCCTTCCGCGCGCAGGGCCGCGAAGGCGGGCAGCTCGGAATTGGCGACGAGCGGCATCTCAAGCGCCGGCCGGGGACCGATCGAGCACGGTCGCGAGGAGCGCCAGGAAATCGGCCTCGCTCGCGATCCCGCTGAGCTCGGTGGTGGTCACGGTGTAGCCGTATTCCGCGGCGATCGCCTCGTAGCGCGGGATGCGCGATCGGAAGAGCCTCGGGAACAAGAAGCGCACGAAATCGTCGGGATCGATGAGCGCGGTATACGGAAAGCCGCGCTCGCGCATGAAGATGTCAAGCTGTTCGTCCAGGAACGTCTCGCGATAGTACATCGGTTTGGGATCGGCGAGGGCGCGCCGGATGAGAATGGCCTCGTCCTCGGCGGTGGCCTGAATATAGAGGATGAGGGTGTGCTCGGCGAGGATGCGGAGCGCCTCGGGGTCGTCGATCTCGCACAGGCTGCCGCCGGCGTCGTTGACGAAGTGCCGGTATCCGTAGATGTCGCGTGCCTTACGGATGAAATCGGGCACGTCCTTCATAGCGCGGATCTCGGCCTCGCGATGCAGGGACTGGCGGCGTTTGAACTCCGCGAGGCAGAGGCCCCCGCGCTCCGGGTTGCCTAGCTTGCCGAGGAAGGTGGACAGCGGTTTCAGGTTGTCCACCGTGATGTTGTTGCAGATGTAGATCGAGTCCGAGCGGAACAGCTCGCGCAAGAACGGGATCTGCATCGCCTGGGACTTGATGTTGTCGAGGATCGCCTCATCCAGATAGCGCGTCCCGATGCGGTAGTCGCTGGAGTAGTGGAACCACTGGGATCGCCGCAGCAGGGCCGCGAGCCGGGTCTTGCCGACCCCGGACATGCCGAGCAGCGTGATGCGCTTGTTCTCCCAGTCGCGAAGCCCGTCTGCAGTCAGTCTCACCGGCGCCCCTCGTGGAGGGTGGTCGATATCATACCGAAATCGCCGCCACCCGAGAAATGGCACTTCGGTGGTGGCATAAGCATCGTTTACTTAATCAACCGCAAGTCTTGGTTTGTAGAATCCAAGTCGAAGTCTTCAGGATCAAATTCTCCACCCACCCACTCTAACATTTCGCCGTGTTCCGGCTGCTTCGGGTCGCGAATCGCTTCACAAGGATTTCGTGGTCCCAACCGTAACCAAAATCGTATTCATACGCGAGCTTGTTTTTCACGTCGGGAGCTACTTGGCGGAGCTTAACCATTCGTTCGTCTTTGACATCAAGGTCAAACTCCATGTCAGACCTGCCGTAACACGTGTTTCCGACAATGAATTGACGAAGATGAGAATCGGTCCAACCCATGACACACTGCAAGATTCGGTGAAGTTTACCGAGACTCATAGGTTATGTAGTTAATTCTACTTTGTCACTCCGCCGATGGGTTTAATAGAGCTGCGTTCTGTTTCCGATAAGCGGATTCACGCGCGCTCTGTCGTCGTTGGTGTCGTTCTGCGATGAGCTCGGCCACGGAGTCCGGGTCATGGGCGCGATG
>JBHELF010000097.1:0-33399 GCA_046263155.1 Actinomycetota bacterium | reverse complement strand
CTCTTAAAGCGGTTCGACCCCGTCAAGGACCCCGGCCTCGATGCCCTTCTTCCCAAGGCCCGCAACCTGGTCTCGGCCCCACTGATAGCGGATGGCGAAGTCCTTGGGTTGCTCGTTGCCGAATACACGGCGCGGTTCGGTGGCCGGGTGGAGCGTCGCGTGCTCGCCATGGTCAACCAGTTCGTTGCGCATGCCGCCCTTGCCCTGCGGAACGCCTGGCTACGTGAGGAGATCCAGCGCCTCGCCGAGACCGACGCCCTGACCGGTCTCGCGAACAGACGAATCTTCCAGGCGACTCTGGATCGTGAACTGTCGCGCGCGTCGAGATCCGGCGACCCCGTCACTCTCATCCTGGTCGACCTCGACTTCTTCAAGGATCTCAACGACACGCGTGGGCACCAGGTGGGCGACCAGATGCTCCAGGTCATCGCGGACGTCCTCCGCACCGGATGTCGAGACTTCGATACCGCGGCGCGTTACGGCGGAGAGGAATTCGCGGTCATTCTTCCGGGGTGCTCCGCATCCGAGGCGCAGGCCGCGGGCGATCGTTTTCGTCTAGCCGTTGCAGCCGTGCGAGAGCCGGCCCCGGTGACGGCGAGCTTGGGGGCCGCGACATATCCCGTCACCGCGGTCACGGGCGATGACCTATTGCGGGCCGCGGACGACGCTCTCTACGAGTCGAAGCGCGGTGGCCGCAATCGCGTCACGGTTTCCGACCGCACGGCCAAGATCGCGCCCGCCGCCAGCTGAGCGGCGATGGAGGACGTACTCTCCCTTCTGGATTGGAAGCGACGCGTCTTTTCTCTCTACGCGCAGGTGAGGGCCGAGCCATCTCCGCAGAAAGCTTGGAAGGCGTGGCGCGCGGGACGCGATGAGCTTTTCGCGCAGCATCCGCAGAGCCCGCTGCCCGAGCATCTGCGAGAGGATTTTCAAGGGCTTGATTACTTCGACTACGACCGGCAGGCGCGTGTGCTCGCAACTTTCAGGCCCAGTACCAGACCCGACGTGGAGATGGCGAACAGCGATCGGGGCACCACCAGGTTTCAGAGAGTCGGGATCGCAGAGTTTGAGCTCCATGGAAGGTCGGCCGAACTAGAGCTCTACTGGCTCGACGCGTACGGTGGCGGTCTGTTTCTGCCGTTTCGGGACGCGACCGCCGGCAAGACGTCGTATGGCGCCGGGCGCTACGTCCTGGACACGGTCAAGGGCGCCGATCTCGGTTCCGAAGACGGCCGGCTCGTCCTGGACTTCAACTTTGCGTATCAACCCTCGTGCAGCTACGACGCGGGGTGGAGCTGTCCTCTGGCGCCGGCCCCCAATCACCTCTCCCTGGCGATCGAGGCCGGCGAGAAGTTGTGAGGGGCCGGCATAAACCGGCCCCTCCGATTCCAATACCTAAAGTAGGCCTCGATCCTCCAGGAACTCGCGTGCCAGATCCGCGGGATCCTCCACATCGACAGTGGCCCGCCGATTCAGCTCCGTGATCGTCTCCGTGTCCAGGGCCGCGGTGACCGCATCGATCAGACTCGCCGCCTCAGCGGGAAGGTCCTCCTTCACCAGTGGCGTGATGTTGTCCGCCGCCTGGAGAGACTTGTCGTCTTCGAGAACCACGAACTCGTTCTCCGCTATGGACCCGTCGGTGGAAAACAGCAGGCCCACGTCGATCGCGCCGCCGCCGAGCGCAGTGATGGTGGGGCCGTAGTCGAGCGCCTTGAACTCGCCGAACGCGACGTTGTACACCTTCTTCAGACCCGGTATGCAGAACGGCCGCTTGGGGCACTCGGCCGGAGCGCCGAGAGTCATGTCCCCCGCCACGGGCTCGAGGTCGCTGACGGCGATCAGGCTGAACTCATCGGCCGTCTCCTGGGTGACGACGAATGCGTTGGTATCCACGACGTCCGAATATTGAAGGAGCTTGAGACCCTTCTCCGCCAGCACGGGATCGAGTTCGCCGGCCACCTCGGCCGGATCGCCCGACGGGCTCGACTCCGGATCGAGCACCGACAGCAGGCTCGCCAGGTACTCGGGAGCTACGTCGATCTCGCCCGACTCCATCGCGGGCAGGCGAATCTCACGCGATGCGATGCCGAGCTGGCGGCTGACTTCGTATCCGGCACTCTCGAGGACCTGTGCATACATCTCGGCCACAATCTGGCTCTCGGCAAAGTTGTCCGAGCCAACCGTAAGCTCGCCCTTCTCCTCCACACCCGTCGTTGCGCCGCCGGCACCCTCGTTGTCGTCCCCACCCGTTCCGCACGCGCCGAGGACCAGCGTCGCGCAGAGCGCCCCGAGGACGATCCTGCGGGGAATCCGCATGGGTCGATACCTCCTGTCCAGTCGTTGGGGCGGCCACCCCCACGCCGTGAGCCGAGCGCGACTGTATTACTGGGGGTGTAGTTAGCCGCCCAGGGCGGCGTCGCCGGTGGATCGAGGCTCCCGACCCATGCCTCCGGCCTCGACGGCTCTCAGGTCGGCCTCCCCCGGACGCCATTTTGTGGACCGTCCCGCGCTCCGCGCCCCCAGGACTTTCTCTGCGTATCCGAGGCACAGCTCGGTGGCAAAGGCCAGCAGGGCGACGAGCAAGGCGCCCCCTAAAAGCGCGCCGTCGTCGCTCGCGCGGAATCCAAACACGATGTACGTCCCCAGGCCTCCGCCCGCGACCAGCGCCGCGAGCGTGGCGGTCGCGACTACCTGTACGGAAGAGGTTCGTAGGCCCGCCACAATGAGAGGTAGTGCGAGCGGCAGCCGGACCCTGGTAAGTACCTGTCGGTCCGTCATCCCCATGCCACGCGACGCTTCGATGGTGTCGGCATCGACACCTTTGACTCCCACGTACGTGTTGGTAAGGATCGGCGGAATCGCCAGCAAGAAAAGCGCGGCGAACGTCGGCCAGAAACCGAGCCCCAAACCGAACTGGATAGAGAGCGGCAGCGACAGGGACAGGATCGCGAAGGATGGGATGGCTCGGCCGAGATTTGCCGTGGTAACCGCGATGAACTCAAGCCGCTGCTTATGACCGATGTAGAGGCCGATCGGGAGGGCGATGACGCTTGCGCCGAGCACCGAGAGCCCCGACAACCGAACGTGTTCCCAGAGTCGCGTGGGTATGTCTTCCGCCTCCCTGAACCAATCGATCAGTTCGCCAAGCATCTAAGCGGAGAGCCGCCTCTGCGTCGCCTGCGCCCATGGCGTTAGCCGACGCTCGGCCATGATCAGCAGACGATCGGCGATTATTGCAAGGACCACCGACAGCACGGCACCGATGAGGATGGCGGTGGAAAACGTTCTCTCCAATCCCAGGAGAATGAAGTAGCCGAGACCCCCCTGCCCCACCAGCGCGGTCACGGTCACCAGCCCAACCGTCGTCACCGTTGCGATTCGAATTCCGGCAACTATGACCGGTACGGCCAGGGGTAACTCGACCTTCCACAAGAGTTGCCGTTCCGAGTAGCCCATCCCCAGCGCGGCCTCGCGCGCATCGGGCGAAACACCATCGAGTCCCGTCACGACGTTGCGGATCAAGATCAAGAGCGTGTATCCGACGAGCCCGATCTCGGCGGTGATCGCAGAGAGGCCGGTGATCGGCGTGAGAAAAGCGAAAAGAGCCAGACTCGGGATTGTGTAAAGGATGCCGGTGAGAGACGCTACCGGGCCGTAGAACCAGCGGTGGCGAGACGCATAGATCCCCAGTGGAAATGAGATGAGGAATCCAAAAAGAACCGCCAGAAGGGTTAGCCATAGATGCTCGCGCGTCTGTAGGGCGATCGCATCAAGATGATCGAAGGCCCAGTCCCAACGGAAAAGCTCGTTCACTGCGTGATCTCGGCGGAGATGCGTTCCAGCGTGAGGATGCCGGAGTAGCGCTGCCCTTCCTTGGCCACTACGGCTACGTTCGTTCGGGAGGTCACGATCGAATCAAGCGCTTGACGAAGGGAGCTTCCTTCCGTGACGTAAGCGCTGAAGGGTCGCGGCCGGACGTCCGACACGGAGACGACTCCCTCGAGCATCGCCCGGTCGACCCATCCCAGCAGCTCGCCGGCCTCCACGACGCTCACCCAGTCGAGGCCGAAGCGGGCCATCTCGGCCCGCGCGTCCGACCCGGAAGCGGAGGGAGCCACTACCGGGCCCTCCTCCACACCGATGGCACCCACTTTGAGCAACGCCAGACGCTTCAGACCGCGTTCGGCCCCCACGAAGCGCTTCACGAAATCGTTGGCCGGGTCCCGCAGGATTTCCTCCGGCGGCGCGTACTGCTCGATCACCCCGCCCTTGTTCAAGATTGCGATGCGATCGGCCATCTTGATCGCCTCGTCGATGTCATGAGTCACGAAGACGATCGTTTTCTTGAGCCTCTTCTGAATATCCAGGAATTGATCCTGAAGACGTTCCCTCACGATCGGATCGACTGCGCCGAACGGCTCGTCCATCAGCATCACCGGCGGGTCTGCGGCGAGTGCGCGCGCAACGCCCACCCGCTGCCTCTGTCCGCCGGAGAGCTCACTCGGATAACGTTCGAGGAACTCGGTGTCTAGATCGAGCATGTCGACCAGTTCCGCGACCCTCTCTCGGATGCGTGCCTCGCCCCAGTTGAGAAGAGTCGGCACGAGCCCGATGTTCTGGGCGACGGTGCGGTGAGGCAACAGACCGATGCTTTGAATCACGTAGCCGATGTGCCGTCGTAGGTGGACGGGGTCCTGCTCCATGACATTTTGGCCGTCGACATGGATCTCCCCCGAAGTCGGTTCGATCAGACGGTTGATCATTTTCATCGTCGTGGTCTTGCCACATCCCGACGGGCCCACCAGCACCACGATCTCGCCGCGTTCGACGGTAAGACTGAGATCATTAACCGCGGGCCGACCATCGGAGGCGAATCTCTTGGTGACGTGTTTGAGGGAGATCACCTCATCGATCTCCGCCCGCTCCCGCCGGCATTACTCGTCGACGCAGGAGGGCACTCATGCTCGCGATCTTCTCAGGCACCCTCTCGAGCGGAAGGAAAGTAAGCAGGCACACCACGTGAGGCAGAAAGATGATGGTGATCGAGGCATAGGTCACGAGATGAAAACCGGCCGCCACGGCCAGGACTGCGCGTCCGATTCGGCCGCGCACGAGCAGCAATGGACTGCTCAGCTCAAAGAGCACAATGAGGAACTGAAGACCTTGAAGCGCCCAAGGAATCTCCAGCAGAGGGGTCGCCAACCACGTTCCCCGTCGAATTACTGCTCGCGCGAGGGTCGCCCCGGTCAACCATTCGATACCGCCAAATCTCAGTTTCGCGAAGGCGGCCAGGAAGTATGTCAACACGACGGCTATTTGCACGAAGCGCAACGCCCACCCGGCTGCCTCGTCAGAAACGCCGCCGTGGAACCCGGCTCGTCCCACCGTCGGTAACACCGCCAGCGCCACGAGAAAAGCCACGCGGTCGTGATCGACCTTGCCGTAGGAAAATCCAATCAGCAGCCACAGCAGGTAGAGGACGGCAACTCCCGCTCCCGCGGCACGCGGCGCCCGACCGAATGCAGCGACCGCCGCCAGCAACAACAGGGCCGCTTGTACTAAAGCCACCATCACCGGCGTGGGTGCGGGTAGATGAAGAATGCGCCCCAGCCATAGCGGGTGGTACAGCGCGGTGGGAAGATCGCCGTGTCCGGCTATCCACGAGGTCGTCAAGAAAACGTCGACGAAGATGAACGAGTACACGATGGCTCGGAATACCGCCACGCGACTGCGGGGAGCGGGCATGAACATCCAGCCGTAAACCCGCCGCCCTAGGTCGCGAAACCCCGTCATCCGGTCCAGGCCGCCAAGACCTGCTCCCGGTAATCGACCGAACGCCCCTCTTCTAGAACATGCACGCCGTAGGAGAGCTCCAGCCGCGCGAGCGGCTCTTCGGTGGGATGACGAGACGCATAGCTGGCAACGAGTCGGGCCAATAGTTCTTCGAGATCCGGCTCGAATTGTGCGATCTGCCCGTGCATCTCGGCGGGCCGTAACCCGAAGGCGCTGGAGGCGAGTGAGACTTCGCGGCCGTCCGTCGTTACGCCTTCAAAGAGCAAGACGGTCACGCGATCCGTCGTGGTCGTCGAGTACATCCGGAAGGGCCCCCAGGGGAAGTGATCATCCAGGCCGACGGCGGTCCCCAAAACCAGGCTAAGAACCCCGCCGAGGGTCGCGATCGCACGACGCATCTTCTGGCCCCGCGTCAGATTCGAGCGCCCCTCCGCGCTAGGCACCTCGCGCTCTCTGTAAGGCAGCACACAATTTGTTATACGCGCGCAGCTCCCGCTGGACCGGCTCGACCGCCAGCTCATAGGCGAGGCCCGCTATTCCGGCCTCAAGCGTGCTGCGTGCGCGCTCCTTGCGTCGCAGGGACTCCGCGTGCGCAAGCTGTGAGCAAACGATCCCCAGAAGGATCCCGGCCACGACTCCAAAACCCACAAGTAACACGGGGACCGGCACGCCCAGGAATCGAGCAACGGTTTCGCGAGGCAGTTCCAGAGCATCTAGGACCAGCAACAACCCAATCCACAGCGCACCGGTGAACGACGCTATCGTGAGAAACGCTTGCAACATGTTGGCAACCGCCCACCAACGTGGGTGCTGTTGCTCTCCGAAATAAGTAGCTGCGACGCCTTTGTCCAATCGGTCGGCAAGCTCCTCGCGATTCGCTTCCAATACCGCGTTGATTCGATGAGGCCAGGGACGAGGAAGCCTGGCGCCGGCACCGAGCGCCAACTCCTGGAGCGCCTGGCCGACGCGAGCCTGCTGCACCGGGGCCGGTGGGGCAAGAGGCGAACGAGTCCGGATGGAATGAGCACCCGACGGGGCCAAACGTGTGAGTGCATCCACTCGCACGCGCCGCAGCCAGCGTGTCGGCGGCCAGCCCGTCGTCAGTCGCGCGCGGTGACGATGCGAGCGCCGAACCGCCTCGGCGACGAGATCCAGTCCTGCCGCGTCTGAGAGTTCGCTCACCAATCGAGCGCGCGCGGGCGGAGCAATGGGGGGAGCTTGGACGGCCGGATCGCAAGCGCTTCCGAGAAAACGGGTCGTCAGCTCGATGTCGGCCAGGAGCCGCTCGGCGGCTGCTCGCTTGGTAGCGACCTTTCGCGCGAACTCTTCCCGCAGCTCATCGATTCCCTCACCGGTTAGCGCCGACGTAACCAAGAGGGGTACGGAGTCCAACCCATCTTCTCGAAGAAGCCTTCGGAGATCGCGTGCGCACTGGCGCCGCTGGCCTTCCATCAATCGATCCACTTTGTTGAGCACCACCAGGATCACGTCCGCATATGCAGCAAGCGGGCGCAGATAACGGTCGTGCAACGCGGCATCCGCGTACTTCTCCGGGTCCACGACCCAGACGAGCATGTCCACCATCTGGACCAGACGGTCGACCTCGAGTCTGTGGCTTTGCTCCACCGAGTCATGGTCCGGGAGATCGATCAGTATGAGCCCGTCGAGATTCGGGACGCGGCCATCCATGCGGTGCCGACGGGCGATCTGTAGCCATTCGAGCAATCCCTCGGCCGGCGTCTCGCCCCACGTACATGCGAGCGGCTCGGAAGTCGTAGGCCTGATAACTCCCACTTCAGAGACATTGCGCCCCACTATGAGATTGAACAGCGAGGATTTTCCGCTGCCGGTTGCGCCGGCGAGCGCCGCGACGGTCAACTCTGGAGCCAGATTGCGACGTCGACCCGCACGGGCGAGAGTCTGTTGCCCGAGACCTATCTCGCCCGTAGGCAGCCTATTCTCCGCCGCCTCGAGGGCCTCGGCGAGCGCGGCCAGACGCGCGTCGACGCTCGCGAGCATCGCTCCTCCAGGCATCAGCGTGCCTCCTGAACCGCGCGGGCGGCGGCCCTTATCTCCGCCGGTTCCTCAGGAGCGACCGAATCCAGAAAGCCTTGGTAGCGCCCCCGCTCATGTTGAGTCAACGTGCGCACCCGCTCCAGCAAGAAGCGTCGAGCCCGCGCGATCAATTCATGCGCGCCTTCGTCGCCGAACAGCAACACCAGAAGTTCGCGCGTCTTACCCAGCGCCGGTCCCGGGGGCGGAGGTGCTCGGTGGCCGCGAGGCTCCGAGAGCGCAGCAAGCATCACACCAAGGGCAACACCGTCCACACCGAGTGAGAGCAGTCGATCGCTCGTCTGGCGCGCCGTTGATTGATCCGAGGCGAGCTGTTCGGCATGCCGCTGCCATTCACGCAGTTGCTCTGTAGCGTCTTCCTCCGAACTCGCCCCGGCCTGCCCCAGATCTGGCTTCCCACGAGCCAAACTGCGCGCCGGCGACGAGTCGATCAGTTCCCGCGCTCGGCGCGCTCCACGATCGAAGGCGTCGTTTACCACCGTCAGGAAGTTGCTCTCTATGGCTTCCCGGACTTCCTGCGCCGCCCAGGGTCGACTTGAGAACGCGTACGCGACACGATCCCTGAGCCAGTCCGCGGCAGAGCTCGCTCCCGTCGTCAACTCGCCACTTCCCAGTAGCTCCTCCCAGCGAGCAAGCGCCTCCCCGCGCAAGAGCAGGCCGTCGCTCAGAGCCTCCTCCAGCTCCAGGACCGTCTGGCTGAAAACCTCTTTAAGCCCGATGCGAAGGTCGTCGATCTGTCGCCTGTGCCAATCGATTTGTGCAGCAACGGCCTCGACTCGCGGGCCGAAGCTGTCGAGCGTTCCATTGAGAGTGGCCAGCACCATGGCTCGACGCGACCGACGCCGGGTGCCTAGTCCGTCAACCCAATCCCACAGCGGTCCTACGTTGTCCTCGGGCAGCAGGCCGTCGTCGAGCTCGGATTCGGGCACGACGAAAACGGTGATTCCCTCGAGTCCTTCGGCAACCAGCCGGTCGATCAAGTCGTCGGGAACCTCGCGCTCGGCTTCCTCCGGGACTCGATTCAAAACGACGACGAGAGAGACCTTCCGCTCCGAGGCCTCTCTCAAAAAGTCCCAGGGGATGGCGTCCGCGTAGCGAGCGGCAGTGACTACGAACATCCAGGCGTCCGCCGCGGCGAGGAGTTGGCTCGAGACGTCGCGGTTCTTCCGGACGACGGAGTCGATATCCGGCGCATCGAGCAGGGCTACGCCGGGAGGTAGATCCTCATCCCCGACGACTCGCAGGACTTTCTCTTCATCGGACCGAGGGCGAGCCCGCCGCGCAAACTCCGGGAGGACGCGGTTGATCGAGAACCAATCGAGATCTGCCGTATTACAGACCAGAACCGGAACGCGCGTGGTGGGTCGCACAACGCCGGCGGGAGAGATCTCCCAACCCACGATGCTGTTTACCAAAGTGGACTTGCCCGCCCCGGTCGAGCCCCCAACCACTACGAGGAGGGGGGCCTCCACGTCCGCGAGACGCGGCCGAAGGTAATCATCGATCTGTGCTACGAGCTCGCGACGCAGCCGGCGTATCCCCGGCGCGCCTGGTGCCTCGAGGTCGAGGCGCGCTCCGGCGAGAGCCGCCCGCAACTCACCGAGAGCCGCGTGAAGGGAACGAGCCGTCGCCGCCTTGAGCATGACCGCAAAGAGTAAGGCAACAAGTAGCGCTGCGGGCCTCGGCGCCCCGGGGGATAGACGATCTAGTAGTCGAACTCGGTCTCGGTTTCGACTTCCGTTCCGTCGGTCTCGGTTTCGGTCTCGATCTCCGTGTCGACGTCGACATCGTCATCGACCACATCGCCCGGAGCGTTGACTCCCCCGATCGAGATGGTTCCCATCATCTCGTTCGGGTGGTACTTGCAAAAGAACTCATAGGAGCCCGGCTCATCGGTGACTGCAAAGGTGAGGCTCTGGCTCTCTCCGCCCTCGGCTTCAACCTCGATATCGAAATCCGGAACGGTGAAGGAGTGCAGGACCGATCCGATGTTGTTGAAATCGACTTCCGCGGTGGCACCGACATCGAACAACAGCGTGGTGGGATCGAAAGAGAAGTCGGAGGCAGTGACCTCGACCCGTGTCACGGCGCCCGGTGCCTCGTCATCATCGTTCAGGACACAACCCGGGAAGGCGACCAGGATCGCCGACGCGCACGCGATCGCTCGAAGCGAGAACCTCACGGCGTCGCCTCATCCTCTATCTCGACCTCGGTGTCCACTTCGGCGTCGTCGTCTTCTTCGTCGACCTCTACCTCCTCTGTGTCGTCGTCGTCGGTATCGAATACGCAGGCCGACGTGGAGAGGCCGAATGCCAATATGAGCGCGAACAGCCAGCGAGACAGCGAATTCTCGCGAATCCAAAACATGGGGGCCTCCTTAGATACCTTCTGGGCACTTGAGTTCTGCCCCGCGGCCCAACCAACCAAACCGAGCACTCCCCCCGGCGCTGGTCGGCTTCGTAGGCCACCCGCCCACCCCAAAAAATAGAGGGGTAAGGAACGTTAAGGAAGGTTCGGCGCGAGCGAGAGGCCCTCGGGGGTCTTATCGACCGGCAAAGCCTGCTGCGGGCTGGTTCGAGTTCGTATCAACTCGGGGAGATGAGTCGCCGGCAACGGTTCACCGAGATAGAAACCCTGTGCGATTTGACAACCCAATTCGGTGAGGAGGTCGAGTGTCTCTTTGTTCTCAACCCCCTCGGCGACCACACGCAAGCCGAGGTTCCGTCCCAGATCGATCGTGGAGCGCACGATCTTGGCGTCGTTCTCGTCCTCGACCATATTCAACACAAACGATTTGTCGATCTTGATCTCTTTGATCGGAAGGTGCTTGAGGTACGCGAGCGATGAATATCCCGTGCCGAAGTCGTCGATCGACAGACCGACGCCCATCTCGCTCAACTTAGTCAGGACCTCCCCGCCCCCCTGTCGATCGGACATGATCGTGCTCTCGGTGATCTCGAGAATCAGGTCCGCCGGCTCGAGGTTCCACTTCCTGAGCAATGCCGCGACCTCGCCGGGCAGCTTCAGATCGACGAAGTTCCACGCGGGAAGATTCACCGAGACGCTTACTCCTAGACCGTCGTCACGCCAGTGACGGCATTGCTTCAGCGCGAGGTCGAGAACATGTAGCGAGAGCGACCTGATCAGACCGGTCTGTTCGGCCAGAGGGATGAATTGTCCCGGCGTCATCAATCCGTGCTCGGGATGGTCCCAGCGCAGCAGTGCCTCGACGCCGGTGATCCGGTCCGTTGCGAGGTCGACTTGCGGCTGGTAGTAGAGATCCAGCTCGTAGTTGCGCATGGCACGACGTAGTTCACCCACGAGCGCCAGCCGTCCTGGGCTGTGGGGATCGTGCTCCGGCGAGTAGACCTGGATCTTCGTGCGCTCGTCCTTGGCGACGTACATCGCTACGTCCGCGCGCCGGATAAGCCCCTCGACGTCCTCCCCGTGCTCGGGATAGAGCGTGATTCCGATACTGGCTTCCACGTCCAGACTCATTGCATTGATGCGGAAGGGCCGCTCGAGCGCGCTCTGAATCTTCTTGGCCACTCGCCTCGCCGCCTCCGCCGAGCCGATGTTGGGCAGCAGGACGGCGAACTCATCGCCGCCAAGTCTCGCCACGGTGTCGCTGACACGGAGAACGTCGTGCAGACGGGGACCCACCTGCCGCAGAAGCATGTCGCCGTGATGGTGGCCCAGAGTGTCGTTGATCTCTTTGAAGCGGTCCAGATCTATGATCATCACGGTCGCTCCCTGCCCATCGCGCTGGCTTTGAAGGATGGCCTGGCGCAGACGGTCCTGGAACAAAGTCCGGTTCGGCAAATTCGTCAGATAGTCGTGAAGCGCCTGATGCTTGTTCAGATCGTTGAGTTCGACCAATTGCTCGAGGGAGCCCTGCAGTTTGTTTACGAGCCTCAGGTTCTCGACGTTGGCGCTACGGAAGACGGCACCGATGGGCAGGGTCACGAGCGGGATCAACCAGAGGCCGACCCCCTGGGAGATGACGATAACCACGGGCGACAGCGCTAGGAGTGCCCCGCGGGTCATCGCCTGGAAGAGCAGGTCGCGCTTGATCACGTCGGGAGCCGGCACGTCCTCGTCGAGAGCAAAGGCCGTGCTCGTGAGGACTCGGCTGACCACGAAGAAGACGATCGCCGCTAAAAGCATCGCGGGAAGATCGCCTGCGGTGAGCTCGGCTCCGCCACGGAAACGACCGAGACTCTCGATTGATTTTAGTACGCCGCTCGTCGCCGAGAGTGCCAGCGTGTACTGACCCATGTTGAAGAATGTCCTGCGGATCGGCTTCCGTCGAACCCCAGCCGCCATCAATGAAGCGAGCGCCTGAATCACTACCGCCGCCCCGACGCCGGCCGTCAGCACGAGGGCAAACGAGAAGGTAATGCCCGTACTTACCTCTTCGTGCCTCTCGCCCCGCGGGACCTTTATCGGAAGAAGCTCGCCGACGAAGACGAACAACGCGAACACCCAGAACTGTCGCGACGAATCGAGCAAACGCGGGATGCCCTCAAATGCCGCGAGGAGAACCAGGAGACCAAGCCCCACTGCGGAGACGAGCACGAAGTAGCGGTTCGCTCGGCGAGCATCCTGTTGGGCCATCGTCTACAGGGCTCCCTCGGCAAAGATGCCCTCGATAATGCGGATGATCCCGGGCCCGAGAACGACAACAAAGAGCGAGGGGAGAAGGCAGATCACCAGAGGAAAGATCATCTTCACGGGAACCTTCATTGCCTTTTCCTCGGCCCGCTGCCTTCGCTTGGTTCGAAGCTCCTTGGCCTGAGCCCTCAGCACCTTGGCGACGCTTACGCCGAAGGAATCCGCCTGCACCATCGCAACGACGAACGACCTCAACTCCTCTACGTCGCTCCGTTCGGCCAGATTGCGGAATGCGTCGATGCGCGCAGTCCCGAGACGCATCTCCTGGAGCATTCTGTTGATCTCCTCGGAGAGGGGGCCGGGCACGTTCTGCATCACCTGCACCAAAGCGGCGTCGAAGCTAAGACCGGCCTCGACGCTGATCGTCAGCAGGTCCATCGTGTCGGGGAGCGCGCTTCGGATCTTCTCCTGCCGCTCACGACCCTTACGAGCGAGCACGGCGTCGACTCCGAAGAAGCCGATATACACGAGCAGTCCCGACAGCAGGAGGGCCTTGCCGGGGGAGCTGAAGGCTCCTGTGAACCGGAAGAAGAGGATGAGGAGTATTGCGCCTGCGATACCCACCAGCTTTAGGGCCGCGATTCTCTCGACGTCCCATCCCGCCGGGCTGCCGGCCAGGATCAGCTGTTGGCGGATCCGGCGCCGAATGTCGAGCGGGGTGAGTCGGCGGGCCGTGGACGAGAGCCTGCCAAGAAGCGGCAGCAAGACGCGCTCCACCACCGACCGCTGAAGCTCACGCTCCCGGAGATTGGTCGACACGCTCGCCTGGCCGACCTGTGCCTCGAGAAACCTAAGTGAGTTGCGCCTGGCCGTTCGCGCGGTCGCCAGGGACACGCCCAGGATCGCGATGGACAGGAAGGTCGCGGAGAGGCCGATCAACAAATAGAGCTCAGACATCGATCTGAATCAACTTTCTCATCCAAAGGATGCCTGCGACGAGTAGCAGTGCGGACACCCCGACCATCAAGAGGCCGAGCCCGGTCGTGAACAAAAGTCCGATGTAGGAAGGATTGCTAAGGCCCAGATAGACACCCAACGCGACGGGAAGGCCGGCAAGGATGTACATCGAGAGTCGGCCCTCCGCCGACAACACCTGAACCTGACGGCGCACGTTTTGCCGCTCCCGCATCGTCTCGGCGACGTTGTCCAGCACCTCGGCAAGGTTGCCTCCAACCTCGCGCTGGATATTCATCGCGATGACTGCCCAGCGGAAGTCCTCGGAGCCGACGCGATCCGCGAGCGCGTTCATCGCGTCGTCGACGGAGCGCCCGACGCGGATCTCGGCCATTACGCGACCGAACTCCACGGACCCGGGCTCATCGATCTCGCGCGCGGCGGCCTCGACTGCCTGCTGGAAGCTGTGTCCCGCCCGCAAGGAGGCAGCCAGGACCATGAGGATGTCCGGCAGTTGCAGCTGCAGTCGGTCGCTTCGACGCCTCATCGCCCGGTTCAAAAGCACGACCGGCAACACCGAGCCGATGAAAGTGAGCAACAGCGCGACAAGGGGATTCTGGAACAACACAATTCCCGAAAGAAGGCCGACTGCCGCCGCCGAGAACGATCCGGCGACGAGCTCGGCGGGGCGAAGAGCCCATCCCGCCCGCTCCAGTTTGACATCGAGATTAGTGGTCATGCTGCGAGAGCTGGCGAACCGCTCGGCGCCTCGAACCAAGGTCTTGGGGATGAAGCGAGCGGCACCCTGTCCCTCGGCTTCCTCCGGAAGCTCCTCGGGGACTCCCCGCAGCCACTCGCTCGCAAGTTTGCGGTCCCGGCGCGCCCGGGCCAACCGCGAGGACGTGAAGACGATGCCGAGGAATACCGCAAGGAAAACCGCGACCAAGACGGTCACAAGGCCGGCGCCGCCCCGCAACAACGGCTCGTCCGGTGTCACGAAGTTGAGCTCGGGTTCGGGGGATGCCGGTGCCTGACCCTTTGGTGCGAGGAAGAGGAGGTCGTCGGACCCCTCGGCCGTCTCCACCAGCAGTGTCACTTGCTCGCCCGCGGCGGCCTGCGACTCATATGTGATCACGAACTGGTTCTTTAGCTCCGTTGCGATGCTCCTATAAATAGGAGAGAGATCGAGGCGGGAAACCGGAAAATATTGACCGCCGGTACGACCGGCCAACGTCCTCAGAGCCTGGACGTCTGTATCGGGGGTTCGCAGCCCGACCGCGAAGATCGCGGAGCCGGCACCCTTGGCGGCAGAGACCGCCGCTTTCAATCCGGAGCGGCTCGACGTGTCGGCACCGTCCGACAGCAGCACGATGTTGCGTTGGGCAGCGCCGGAGAACATCTCCGCCGACATGCGAACTGAGTCGTAGAGGGCGGTCTCGCCGGCGGCCGCCAGGCCCGACAGCGCTCCCAGGGCACGGTCGCGGTCTCCGGTCAGCGGCAAGACACGCCGCGGCCGATCCGAGAAGGCAACGATCCCGACGTCGATCTCCTCCGGCATCGCTTCTATGAACGCGCGCGCCGCGGCGATCGCCGCCGTGAAGGACTCTCCTTCCATGCTCCCCGACGTGTCGATGGTGAGCACAACCTGGACGCCGGTCCCCGTCTCCGTCAGAGCGCCAAGCTCGAAGTCCTCGACCGGGACGCCGTTTTCCAGAACGCTTATCTCCTCAGGGTCCGGCTGCTCGGCGGAGACCGTCAGCTCGACCGAGGGAAAATTGGCCAGCTCGAGTTTGCGGATCCGCACGCTCGGATTCTGGGCGCGGGCCTCCCCGAACGAAGCGGCACTCAGCAGCAGACAGATCAGAAGGACCGCACCGCGGCGAGACATCAGCGCGGTCCGACTGCTAGGTCGGAGAAGACCGTGAGAGGAACGCTGATGCCGTGATCCTTTAGCCTCTCGATGAATCTCGGTTGGAGCCCCGTGGGCTTCAGCTCCCCGCGGAAACGCCCGCTGGGATCTTGGCCCGCGCGAAAGTCGTACGCGAACAGATCCTGTGTGGTGATGATGTCGCCCTCCATCCCCACGACCTCGGTGACGTGGGTGACGCGCCGGACGCCGTCCTTCAATCGAGCCTGGTGCACAACTAGGTTGATGGAAGACGCCACCTGGTCACGCACGGCCCGGATGGTCAGCTCGGTCCCGGCCATCATGACCATGACCTCCAGGCGAGACAACGCGTCGCGCGATGAGTTCGCGTGGATGGTGGAGATCGACCCGTCGTGACCGGTGTTCATAGCCTGGAGCATGTCTAGCGCCTCGCCTCCACGGACCTCCCCGACCACGATCCGGTTGGGACGCATGCGCAGGGCATTCCGCAGGAGATCGCGGATCGTCACCTCTCCCCTGCCCTCGATGTTCGGAGGCCTTGACTCCAAGCGGACGACGTGCGGCTGCTGCAAGCGGAGTTCGGCGGCATCCTCGATCGTGATGATCCGCTCGTCGTCCGGAATGAAGGAGGAGAGGACATTCAAGGTGGTCGTCTTACCGGCTCCGGTTCCGCCGGAGACAAGGACGTTGATCCGTCCCTTCACGCAAGCTTCGAGGAGCTCTGCCACGGCAGGTGTGACGGTTCCAAAACCGACCAGGTCTTTGATAACGAGCGGGTCGGCGGCGAACTTGCGAATGGTCAGCGCAGGTCCGTCTATGGCAAGCGGGGGAATGATCGCATTGACGCGCGAGCCGTCCGGCAGACGGGCGTCGACGTAGGGCGATGATTCGTCGATGCGCCGGCCGATCTTCCCGACGACCTTCTCTATTACGCGTCGCAGCTGGGCTTCGTCATGGAAGCGTGCATCCGTCTTGAAGAGCTTGCCCTCTCGCTCTATATAGATCGTCGCCGGGTCGTTGACCATCACCTCGGTGATCTCAGGATCCCGCATGAAGGGCTCGAGTGGGCCCAGGCCCAGCACGGCGTCGGTGATCTCCCGAATGATCTCGGTCTTCTCTTGCGCCGAGAGCGTCACCTCGAAGCGGTCGATGAGCTCCCGGAGCCGTTGGGTTACCAGCTCCTCAAGCTGGGCTTCCGAGAGGCTGGTGTCGTAGAGACGCGGACCGAGGCCCTCCACAAGGCCCTCCTGGATTCGGGCGCGCACCTCCTCCAGCCGGTCGGGTCGGCCCTGGCGAGCAAGCCGTTCTGCAAGTGACATCAAATACGATCCCTTCTCGTCATCCGCGCGTAAACAGGCGCCGCTTCTTCTTTTCGACGACGTCCGTAGCGCGTCGTCCCATCGTTCCGGCCAGCTTGTCCGCGATGCTCTGAATGGCCACCGAGACATCGGCTCCCGGCTCTTCGAGATAAACGGGGCGCCCCTTGTTCAGGGAAGTCGGCACCAAGCGACTCGAGGGGATCATGGCGTCGATCTGCACCTTGAGGACGCGCTCGACGTCGCTGGGGCTCAAGCCCACGCGGCTGTCGGCCCGGTTAAGGACGACCTGCAAGCGGTCCCGGGTCACCCCTATCGACAGCAACGTTTCGAGCGCTTTCGATAGGTGCTTTACGCCGACCACGTCCAGCGACGCGACAAGACAGATCATCTCGGAGCAGTCGAAAGAAGCCAGAACGATGTCGGAGTAGTTGGCAGGGACGTCGACGACGACATAGCTAAAGATCGACTGAAGGTTCTTCAACAAGCGTGATGCAGATTCGGGCGGTACCGACTCTGCTGCAGGATCGGGAGGCGCCCCAAATCCCCACAGAAGGTCGTGCAGTTTGGTGCCGGCCTTCAGAGCGGTGGCTCGGTCGAGCTCCGGCAGCACCATGAGGTCGTAGATGGAGCGATCGGGCTCCTCGCCGTAATACGAAAAGACGTCGCCCATAACGAGGTCGAGATCGACGAGAGCGGATTCCTTGCCGGTTCGCTGCGCGATCGCGAGCGCGAGGTTGCAGGCCAAGAAGGTCTTGCCGCTGCCACCTTTCGACGAAAAGATCGAAATCGTCTTGGCTCCGGCGGGGATGGTGGTTGCCCGGTCCGGCGTTGCCGCGGTCCGCACCTTCGAAGACCAAAGAAGCGCATGCTGGAGGGCGTCCGACAACTCGGTATCCCCGCGCCAGTCGTAGACGACGTCACGGACCCCGGCCCGCATGAAAGACGGCAGCAAGCCGTCCACCGCGGCCTTCCGAATGATCACGACCGCCGTGGTGGGCGAAGCCACCTGTGCATACTCGGCGAACTCAAGCGCGTCTTCCTCGGAGATCTCAGTGCCCAGGACGAGCACGTCGGGGCTCTGGCTATGAAAGAGTTCACGCGCTGAATCCGTTGTGGAGAGCCAACCGACGTTGCCGAGCGAAGTGTCGAGCGCGAGCGCGATCTGCTGCCGTAGCTCCACCGATGGATCGATGGCCACTATCCAGCTTCCCGTCGGCGCGGCCCCGTTCTGCACGTCGAGGTCGGTCTTCGGCTCGGTCATCGCAACACCGCCGCGACGTTTATCGGAGGTCTCTGCGTCCCGCTCGCACCCGGCGGCAGCAGACCCAACCAAACGGACCCTTGCTCGAAGGCAAAAACGGCTTTCTGCGCATCCTCGGCGGTAAGAGCGAGCGTTATCAAAGTTTCCCCCCCGGCTCCCCCACCGATCCCGCCGTCCTGCGAGGGCTCGTTGACCCGCAGGACTTGCGCCTCGGGCACCAACGTCACCGTCGTGTTCGTTCTGTCGAAAGTCGCGTAGACCGTTACCCGGTCGCCACGTAGAACCGCGCCCCCCACAACGCGCGAGGCCTCCAGCGGCAGAGTGACCGCCTGAAATCCTTCGGGAATCCCCAGCGCGCCGCCCGGCAAGGCGCCAACGCCCTGGATGCGAGCGAGCGTTACTTGCTCACCGGCCAGAATGGCGGCGCTTGCCTGGCGCCCCGCCAATTGGGACAGGCTTGTCACGGCTTCGTCGACGAGGGCGTCCTCAGGAACGAGATTGGTCGTAAAGGCACCGCCTTGGATGAGCTCATCGAGGTCCGCGCCCGCCAGGATGTCTTCTTTCGCGACGATGACCTCAACCCGAGGGCCGCTACCCCCCGAGCTTTCCTCGACGCCGCGCACGTACGCAAGCACCGCAAGGGTGGCGATCACCGCGAGCACGCCCGCAGTAACGATCCCCATCAGACCACCTCGTTTCATCGTTCACACCCCCGATCGCTCATCAAGGTCACTGGCTCAGCCTCACGGCGAACAGCCCAAAGTTCGCACCGCCCCTAGGGTCGAATCCGCCGGTGCGCGAGCCGGTCCACTCCACCACGAGACATTTGGCGTCTGCGTTGGGCGCCCGCATCCCACACCTGCCTGCAAATCCAAGTTGAGTCCAGTGAAAGGACACGGTCACGTTGTTGACCGGTTCGGCTCCTATCCACTGGACCGTGCGGGTCACGGGATCGAAGATGTAGTCGACCCCCTCGGTGAACACGACATCTCCCTTTGCCAGCTTCAAGTTGGAGATCGTTGCCGGCGGCACGTAGCAGCCGGTCGCGTCCAGTAAGAACTGCTCCAGTGGATCGAGGTCGGTCGGTCCCGAGCAGTCCGCCTCGCGCGTCAGCTGGCCGACCGCGTCCGGATCGTCCCCGTCCATGAGCTCGATTACTCGAAGGGGAGTGAATCCAATGATGGAGTGCTTGTGCGCGATCTGAGGGGGCGGAGCGAGGCTGCCGTTGCGGTCAACCTGCCCGGCCGGATTGTTGACGGGGATGTGCAGGACGGCACCGGTGCGTCCACGCAAGGAGCTCCAGACCGACGTCTGTACGGACTCAACCGCGCAGACGTAGGTGGGCGCCGGATAATTCAGCGACAGAGGAGTCGGGAAGCCTCGATCCATCCACTGTCGCATTCGGTTGGCACGCGGGCGGGAGCAGTCATCGCCCGCGGCTTCGTCCCATTGATTGAAGTCGAGTACGCGGAATTGAGCGTTGCCTAGATCTCCCGGGTCGTGCCAGAACGCGCACTCGGTACCAACCGGCGCGAGCGGCACCCCGCAAGCCCGGAGATCCGTGCTATTGATCCCAAAGGGGACTGGGTTGGCGGCCTTCGCCACGCCCCAGCGGGCACTAGCCTGGGCCGAAACATCGACACCATTGGGACCGCCGATGATGGCGGCGAAATACAGCTGCTGCGGAGCCTTATACGACACCCTGACCTCGCCTGAGTCACTCACGCCGCAACCGGTAGCCGAGAAGGAGACGACCTCCGCGGAGCTCACATTGCGAGCGGCGAGATCATTCGCCTGAGATTGGGCCGCGCCTGACTCGTATGGCTTTGCGCAAGCTTGAGCCGCGGCCAGTGCCGCCGCGTCGGCGGCCGTGACGACCCGTCTCTTCATGCTCAGCAAGGCGCCGACGTCCACCACCAGCGCGACCATGCCCAACAGTCCGGTGATCGCGAGCACCACGATGATCAACACCGCGCCTTTTTCATTCCTTTGATCCCTGTCGACAACTGAATTCATTCGCATCGAAAGACTCCGCGGATAGGAACATCTCGAGTGATATCCGGAAGGAAGGGAATGGAGATCTCAAAGGACTGGGTCCAACCCACCGTGACGGGCTCGCCTATCGTCTCTTCGGTGCAAGTAAGGTTTGCTGTAGGGGCGCTGGACGGACTGTAGGGCTGGGAAGCGGCATAGACCGCGTCGCTCCAATCCGCACCTCTCACAGCAGCGACGCGCGCCCCTTCGCGTGCGGCGCCCTGAAAGACCTGATAGCGGCTGAAGAGGCGACCGAATTCCACGATTCCGAACACGACGACGAGCAGAATCGTTATGACGAGTGCCAGTTCAACCACCGCGGTGCCCCTTTGATCTGAACCGATGCCCCGTAAACCCATGAGTCCGAACTGCCCCTGAGAGTTGAGTGTGAAAGCGCCGACCGAACAAGTCACGCAGGGCCGACGCGTTGCCGAACGAAAGGATTGTCTTTTCCTCGGCGCATCTAGTTGCGCCAGTCAATCCCTGCTATCGGAAAAAGGCCCACAACTGATTACAGCTTGTTCACTATGTCCTGGAACGTGCCTGCAATAGCGCCGCGCAGACCGTCCAAAGAAGCGATCAAGGCAACAGCGATCAGTGCCACTAGTAACGCGTACTCAACGATGGTTGCCCCGCGCTCGTTCTCGAGTCCATTTACGCGCTCGAGAAAACGATTCAAAAGCCCGTGGAGCATTCCCGCACCTCCTTTCACAATCCCGCCCGCCCGTATTCCTTCCATCCTGGCAAATGGCCCAAATCGGTCACACCCAGACAGGCGATCTGGATAGGCCATAGCCCACTCACAAGGACTATCGACAATATGGCGCCTCCGCTTGAGGGGCCCACAGGGCGAATTTGGGCGGCGCCCGGCGGTCCGGCCGAGGCGCTCAGAGGACTATCTCGGCCCCACCGAGGGTTGGGCCGCTCCGGCCGCCTCGAAAATGGGCATGCCCAGCTCCGATACGAAGACCGCGCGCCCGGCGCCTCGCCGTTTGGCCTCGTAGAGGGCCTCGTCCGCGCGGGCCATCAGGCTCGACTGGGACTCCCGTCCGTCCCAAGACGTCACTCCGGCCGAGTAGGCCGCGCGCGTGGAATCCCGCAGCCGATCGACGACCAGCCGGGACTGGTCCAGGCGGCAGTCCGGAAGCAACATCGCGAACTCGTCGCCTCCCAGGCGCGCGCACACATCCGTGGACCGCATGCACCCGTGCCACGCGGCCGACACCTCCTTGAGGAGCTGGTCGCCCTCGAGATGGCCCTGCTCATCGTTGATCTGCTTGAAGCCATCCAGGTCCAAGACGATCAGGCTCAAGGGTGAGTTC
This sequence comes from Actinomycetota bacterium, assembly GCA_046263155.1. Classification (GTDB taxonomy): domain Bacteria; phylum Actinomycetota; class CADDZG01; order CADDZG01; family WHSQ01; genus DATADF01. The sequence goes on along the minus strand of JBHELF010000097.1, from coordinate 12,141 downwards.
TGCCTGCCGGCGCGCAGTAATTCCCGCTCAAATGCGTCGTCCCATGTCCGTCGATTGGCGAGGCCCGTTAGCACGTCCGTCTGAGCGAGGCGACGCACCTGATTTACGAGCCCTCCGACCATCAGCCCGGTGACCGCCACGACGCCAAATGTGATCGTCAAGCTCGCGAGCCATGCCTGGCCCCCGCTGAGCTGGAGGATCGAGGCGTAGAGGCCCCCGGCGATGGCGAGGTGCGCAAAGGCCGCCTCCAGCGTAAAGAAATAGAAGGCGTAAAGAGCGACCCAGGCATAAAGAATCGAGTACGGGATCGAAGAACCCGCGGAGCTGCCGAAGAAGACCACGGCACTGATCAAGACGGTGCCCGCCGTGAGAAAGAGGTGAACCGTCCAGGTCCGCAGCCGACCCGCGCCTAGATGCAGCACGGCGGCCAGAACAAAAGCCAGGAGGACGGGACGGATCACCTGTTCCGCCGCGAGCGCTCGTTGATGCGGGAGCAGAAGCGTTAGGAGGACCAGTGAGCCTCCGGCGGCGAAAAGAATTGCCAGAGCGCGAGCCCTCCGAGCCCGCTCGGCCCACGAATCCGAAAGCCGCCCCCACGGAGATTCGAAAGACGTGAGTGGCCGGGCACGAAGCCCGGCCGCCCCGTCCGACGCGCCGGCCGCCTGGGCGGGAACAGGCATGCGGCGACGTCTGGAAGTAGATGTGGAAGCCGCCTGAGAGCGCACAGATGCAACCTCTCGTCCCGTCAAATCTGTAACCGATTCTCGTGGGTCCCGGGCGCGAAGACACTCCCGCGATCGGGTGGACCTTGGACCCGAACCGGTAGGAGCAAGAGCTCAGGAAGGAGTTAGGCGGCGCGCGCCTTCAAGCAGACTGAGCACACGAAGACACGAGAGGCCTCGTGGCTGTTCCGGCGCCGCTCGAGAAGCTGCCCCTGGCGGATCTGCTGACGACGGCCACATAGGCCGCACCGAGCCTCCATGCCCTCGGGATAGTCGCCCTCGATCACGGCGAGCCGTTCGCGGTGTGCTTGAGGTTCTGTGAGTCGTCTCATGCTCACAAAAACGCCAGACGGGCGACCGATGTTCCCGAGCGGCCGAAGGGGCCTCCCTCCCTAGGGGGACGCGCCGGCGAGCTGGGCAATGTCGGCCACCTGGTACGCAGGAGGCACCCGGATCCGGACCTTGCTTCCGAAGTCGTACATCTGCATGGTTATGGTCATCGACGCATCCTCGGGCATGCCCTCGACACCGCCCATGTCCAGCGAGTAGTACATCTGCCGTAAAAGTCCGGCGTCGTCGATCCACACGTCCATCGGAATGGAATCCGTTCCGAGCTGGTCGGTAATCACCTTGGTTGACTGCACCGCCAGCTGGCGCAGCTTCGGTGGGGCCTGCTCGGCGGCCTTGATTAAATCGACCGTGGCTCGGTAGTGCGTCGTCGGCTGTCCGCGCACGACCTCTTGCCCCACTACCTCCACCTCTCCGGCAACGCCCTCCAAATACTGGAGTCCCTGAGTCGGGTCGCTGTTGCCGAACTGCGACAGCGATTGCAGATCCACGCCCTGCTGCTGGGCCATGGCCGAGGCATCAAATTTGAGCCAGGACTTTCCGCCCGCGAATTGGGCTATGCCGGGCATCTGCATGTAAACCACGAACTCATCGAAGACCATCTGGACCCGCCCCATTCCGGGCATCCCCGGGGGTGCGAACGACGACATGTCCATTGTCAGGGTCCCGCGATTCCGTGCGAAATCCATCGCGCCGCTGGCGCTCATCGAGATCGAATCGCCGCCCGTAGGAGCTGGGATCCCGTTGAACGACATCGTCATCGCCATCTTGGCCGTGCCCGCCTCGCGAGTGTGGGCGGCCGCGAGCGTGATCGCCTGCAGAGACTCAGATGATCCCGCGTCGGACGGTCGGGTTAGGAGGAATCCTCCGGCCAACAGCACGACGAGGACAAGTGCGCCGGCCGCCAGGCGGAGCCCGAGCGACTGAGGGGTGAACGAGAAGCCCCGGCCTGGAGGGACGGCGGGCAGCACGTCGACCGACGTGCGTCCCGGGACCGAAGCGGCCGGAACGGCCGCCCCACTCGACGTAGCCGGAGCGTCGGAGATCAGATGAGCCGGAGGGGTCGGGGGCGGAGGGCCCGCGACCTGCCGCTCCCAGGAACTTGTAGTCGGTTGCCAGCGCAGCCAGGCGCCGTCGCCTTGCTGCTGCCACCAAGAATCGCCCCGCCAGATCGGCCCGTTGTCGCTCATCAAGGTCTTATCGGATGCCGGTTATCGCAGCTTGAGGCACCGGGATCTCGGTCTCGGCATTCTCCGGCGAGCCGCAAGACGCCAATCGTCCTCGCTCAGAGCGTATGCCACGAGGTCTGTTCCTGGTGGGGCGTAGTGGGATTGAACCACTGACCTCTTGCTTGTCGAGCAAGCGCTCTCCCGCTGAGCTAACGCCCCGCAAGCACGGCATCTTAGCGGCGCGGCATCCTCGCCGGTTATCGGAGGGAACACTGAATGACGTCGAGGCGGCGAGCGGAATCGAACCGCTGTACAGGGCTTTGCAGGCCCTTGCCTAAACCACTCGGCCACGCCGCCCGGTCCAGCGAGGATAACCGCACGTCGTTCACCGGTATTCCGCCGAATCTGGGCTTGCACTCGATAGACTCCGACCCCTTCAATCCTTGCCAAAGGAGCCGCTCGTGACGAGTCTCGTCGACGCGATCCCCCGCAGACGCGTGCGCACGCTGACTATGGACATCGTCCTAGTCGGTCTCGGAAGCCTGTTCGTCGCCGCGCTCGCCCAGCTCTATATCCGGCTTCCTTTAACGCCCGTACCGATAACGGGTCAAACGCTCGGCGTGCTCTTGGTGGGCGCCTCTCTCGGATGGGCGCGCGGAGGCGCTGCGCTTCTGCTGTATCTCGCGGAGGGCGCGCTCGGACTGCCTTTCTTCGCCGAGGGCCAGGAAGGCGCGCGCGTGCTGGGACTGTCATCGGCAACGGGCGGCTATCTGTGGGGATTCGTTATCGCCGCGGTAATCGTGGGCTGGTTGGCGGAGAAGGGTTGGGATCGATCGACGCGCGGATCGATATCCGCGATGTTGATCGGCGAGATCGTCATCTTCAGCCTGGGAGTCGTCTGGCTTTCAGCAGCTCTGGACGTTCCCATCATCGGGCAGGCCGACCAATACGACGACGCCCTCGACTTCGGTCTCTATCCCTTTGTGATCGGCGATATGTTGAAACTCTTCATAGCTGCCGCGGTACTGCCGGCCGGCTGGCGACTGGCCGGCAAAGAGGGTCGCCATGCGATGCGCGCGGAGAAATCGCTCGCGCCTGAGGCAGACGAGGAGCCGCAATCGAAGAACACAGAGGTCGAAGCAAGCCGGTCGAGGGCAATAAAGAAGAAGAAGTAGTTCCCGCACCGACGGCGCGCCCGTCGACTCATTGACTGAGGATGAATCGGATAGGTCCTCAGGCTACTCTTGACGTTCGCCATGGCCCGCCAAACCGAAGAACTCCCCCTTCCCCCGCCGCCTGACCTAGCGCAGGAGCCCGCGTCACTGTCGCTGGCTTCTATCGACCGAAGACGGTCGCAGCTGTGGGCGATCTCGATCTTCACCGTGGTTCTGGTGGCCGTAACGGTGTCGGTCTTTGCGGCGGCCCGGCAGTTCCTCGCCGACGCATTGAACCTCGACGAGTTGCCTCCGTACGCCGTGCCGGCGCTTGTCGTAGCCCTTGCGATCACATTCCTCGCTCTGGTTATGGAACGAGAGCGACACCTGCGACGGCTGACGCAGATGCTCATCGATGAACGGGTCTTGAGGGCAGCCCTCTCGAACCGCCTGGCCGACATCTCGGCCTTCGCGGAGGTTGGCAAAGCACTCAACACGACGCTCGACGTCAACGATGTCCTCGAGCTGATCCTCTCGTCCGCGCTGAAGCTACTCGGCGGCGAGGAGGGATCGATCATGCTGCCCAGCAACGACGGAAAGACCTTGGAAGTCGTCTCCGTCGTCGGATTGCGAGCGCGCCAGATTCTGGGAGCGAAGCAATCCATCACCGATGGCGTCGCAGGCAAAGTCGCGATGACACAACGCCCTCTTCTGGTTCAGCGCGGTGATGAGATCGAGTCCCGCGCCGCGGCCGAGGGTTCTGGCCAGGCCATTTTCTCGGCCATCTCCGTTCCCCTCACGCGCCAGGGAGAGCTGGTAGGCGTTTTGAATCTGAACGAGCTACGAGGAAACAAGGCCTTTCGGCCTGAGGACTTAACTGCTCTGGAGCTCTTTGCGGAACATGCCGCTATTGCGATCGTTAACGCGCGGATCTTCGAACGGGAGAGAGACATGATCAGCCGGCTCGAGCAGGTCGATCAGGTGAAGAGCCAGCTCGTCTCGGCGGTATCCCATGAATTCAGGACCCCTCTCGCCGTCATCCTTGCGACCGCCAAGCGCATCACGCGACGCTCGGATGTGAGCCTCGAAGAAAGCATCAAATCAATGGAGACGATCGAACGACAAGGCAATCGCTTGCTCTATCTGGTGGAAGGTGTGTTGACGAGCGCAAGGATCGAAGCAGGCGTAGAGCTCGAGAGAGAGGTAGTAGACGTACGGGATGTGGCCGAGGCGGTGATCGCCGATCTCCAGGAGACTTCGATCGGTCAAGGCAGGCAGATGCAGATCAGGTCAGAGACCGAACATCCCCGCTTCTGGGGAAGCGTTACAGCCCTTCACCACATTCTGTTGAACCTGGTTGAAAACGCGCTTAAGTATTCGGAGCCGGGCACCCCGGTAACCATCGCCGTCCAGGAGCTTCCTTCCGAGATCCTGATCGACGTCATCGATAGAGGACCGGGAATCGCCGAGGACAGGCTCAGGGAGATGTTCGAACCATTTACCCGGCTCGCGGGTGCCCCGGGAGCTCCACCGCGAAGCGGGTTCGGCCTCGGCCTTTCGATCGTGAAGAGCCTCGTCGACGAACTTCACGGGAAGTTGCAGGTCGAAAGCGAGGTGGACGTGGGATCCGTCTTCCACGTTCGGCTGCCGCGCGACGAGTGGGGAGATGGAACCCACAGGCACGAGGCCGTCCGCGACCAGACCGAAGCTACTCCGCGGCCGGTGCAGGCTTCCCAGCCGGTGCAGTCTCCCCAGCCGGCGCGGTCCCCGCAGGCGGTGCAGTCGCCGCAGGCGCCTCCAACCTAGGCAGCGCCACCCAGAAAGTCGAACCCTTTCCCCAAATCGAGTCGGCTCCGACTCGACCCTCGTGTAGTCGTACCAGCTGGGACGAGAGATACAGGCCTATCCCGGTGCCCCCGTGAGTGCGCGTCGCGGAGGCATCGATCTGCCGGAAGCGTTCGAAGATCGTCGGAAGTTCATTGCTGACAATGCCGACTCCTCGATCTTTGACCTCCACGCGCAGCTGATCGTCCTGAGCGCTGCTCCGGACCGTCACCACCGAGGGAGCCTCGGAGTATTTCAGGGCGTTATCCAGGAGGTGGCGCATGACGATCCGGAACTTTCCCTCATCGAGCACCCAGGTCAGGCCCTCGTCATCCTCGACCTCGACTTTTCGACCCTCGTGGCTCATAAGGACGTCGTCGACCACCTCTTTAATGAGCTCTGCCAGCGCGACCTCCGATAGACGCAGACTGGCCTCGCGCGATTCGATACGAGAGATCTGCAGGAGATCATCGATCAGCCTCTCGAGCTGGCTCGTGCGGCTGTCGATCTTTTCCATCCAGTTAAGCGATTGATCGGTGATCGCTTCTCCGGGCTTCGACTTGGCCAGGAGTAGCTTGGCAAACCCCTTCAACACCGCGAGCGGCGTCCGAACCTCGTGCCCGATCATCGCCACGAAGTCACGTTCTCTTTGGGCCGCTTCACGTTCGGTCGTGACGTCGTCCATAACGAGCAGTCGTCCGGCCGCGCCCTCCGACAGATCATCAACCTGCACCCGGAAGCTTCTCGGAGGAGCTCCGAGGAGAACCTCCTCTTCGACCATGCCGCTCCCGGAGAGAAGCTCTTCGATCTTCTTATGACCCAGTGAGCCTTCGACCGGCGCACCCGTTACAAACATGGCCGAGATACCGAGCACTTGTTCGGCTCGCGAATTGACCAGTGCGACATGCTTCATTGCATCCAGAAGAATGATCGGTTTCGCCATCCCATTGACGATGGCGTTTAACTGCGATCCGCTGCGATCGAGTTCTTCGCGGAGACTGGCCGCGCTGAGCGCCGCTCGACAATGCTGTAGGAAGGCGCGGAACGTCGGCGAGTGGGTGGCGTCGATCTCCGAGCCCACCAACACCATCACTGCTCGATTCCCGCGAAGGGTGCTGAAGCCCGCCACCGTGAGATCGGGCTGCTCAACACCCGAGACCACAACGACGCCCGACGCCGCTTCCACGGTGCGAATCTCCGGCACCGCGAACAACCTTCGTATTTCCAGACCGTCGAGTCCCTTGTGAAACACGCGGTTGATCGTCTCGGAGGCCTGATCGAAGATGCAGACGACCCCTTTCGTCGTCGAAGTCAGTCTTAATCCCCCTTCCAAGATCGCCTCGAGAAGAGCATCGATGCTCGCGCCGGGCGAAAGGAGTCCCGCGGCCGCTTCGAAATCGGACACCCCGCTGCTGAGGGCGCGATGTTGAGCCCTTTCGATCAAGCGGCCCGCCTGTTCACCAAACAGCTGCACGATCGCGAGATCGTCGGGATCAAAGGGGTTGGTCTTGCCCACGATCAGCACGCCGATCACGGACTCGATCCCGCGTATTGGGAGGACTAAGTTCGAAGACAGGTCTCGCAGCTCCGGCACGAACTCGCCAAACGGCGAATGAGTGAGGAGCACGGGTGTCCTGCTGTTGAGCACGTCTCTGGTGAGAGAGGTGGGCACCGGTCCGCTGGCGAGAAAACTTTGAGGGAATCCGACCCACGCGAGAGGAGTAAACGCGGATTTCGCCGGATCCACCAGGATCAGGGCGCCAATTTCGGCCGCTGTGAGCTGCACGACCGTCGAAACGATCGCGTTGGCTCCGTCCGTCAGCGAGCCGGCCGACGAAGCCGAGCGCACCGTCCGCAGCAAACGTTCGATTGCCCGGCTAATCCTGTCGGGAGCCAACAACGAAGCGGTTTGGCCGACTCTGCCCACCGGTTGCATAAGTACTAGTTAAGCAGGCGGCGGAGGGGGTGGTTCAAGGGGCGCTTCCGGGGAAGGCTTGCTCGGCTCCGGAAAGGGCTCCTGCCGGCGATCGATCGCATAGAACGATCCCTCGTGCGTCTTGGCAAAGCGCTTCATCTCCGCAGCGAGGGCCGAGACCTCCCAATGTGTCTTGACCGGGCGCGTGATATTGGTTACGAGCCCGATCGAAAGCGTCACGAGCGGAACTCTGTGCACGTTCTTTAGGCGATCCGTGACTTCGAGATAACCCCGCGCGACGTCGTCGGGATCACACAGTTCGGGGAGCTGCCGGTCCCAAGAATCGACGATCTTCTTCGCGACGACCTCGCCCGCGTCCGCCGACGTGAGGGCCATGAAGTCGTCTCCTCCGATATGGCCCAACAGACTTTCCTCGCTGGAGTATTCGTCCAACGCCCCCAGTGCGCAGGCGGCCAGAAGCTTGATCGCCTCGTCCCCACGCGCGAACCCGTAAGAGTCGTTGTAGGCCTTGAAGTTATCGATGTCCAGGTGCATCGCCGCGAATTTGGCCCCGTGCTCAATTCGCCGCGTGATCTCCTGGAGGATCTGCTTGTTTCCCGGCAGATGGGTTAGTGGGCTCATCGCCGCCATCTCACGGGCACGGAGAAGAGTCGATTTCACGCGGGCCGCCATCTCGAATGGGTCGAAGGGCTTGATGATGTAATCGTTTGCCCCGGTGCCGAGCCCCGTCACCCTGTCGTTGATACCGGCGCGCGCACTGACCAACATCACGGGGATACCCACCGTTCTGAGATTGGCGCGGAGCCGTCTGCACACCTCGAGCCCATCCATCCTGGGCATCATCACGTCGAGAAGGATGAGATCCGGTTGATGTTCACGAGCAAGATAGAGCGCACGCTCTCCATCGTGGGCTTCCAGCACCTGAAACCCCTCTGCCTCCAGGATGCTGGCGATCAGGGTGACCATGTCCACCTCGTCGTCCGCGACGAGGATGACATCCGGTCGCGCCGCTTCGACCGGACCGGAAGCGCCGGCCATTGGTCCTGCGGACGGGTCGACGTTCACACAAGAAATCCTACAGGTGGGGACCCGTCACGCCTATGCCGAAAGCGCATCCGTCCACAGAAGTAGGTCCTGTGCGGTCATGAAATTCAAGATCCTCTCCCGAGGGACTCCGGCAAGCTTCGCCGCTGCGGCTCCGAAATCGATGAAAACCAATTCATCCGGATGGTGCGAATCGGTTCCGATCGAGATCCGCACTTGACTTGCGGCTGCGATCTCGAGAAGGTCGACGTTGAGATCCTGGCGATCCGGATAGCAATCGATCTCGACCGCCTTGTCCAATTCGGCGGCGCGGTGAAAGACCACCTCCCAATCGGCACGTAATCCCACTCGATGGTTGTAGATGCGGCCTCGTGGGTGGCCGAGGATGTGAATGTTTGGATTCTCCAGCGCCGCCTGGTAGCGCTCTGTTTGGTCTTCTTTTTTTCGAAGCTGCGAGTGGAACGAGCCGAGGACGAGATCCAGCCGACCAAGGGCCTCTGGGTCCATGTCACCCTCGCCGGCGGGACTTAGATTCATCTCCAAGGATCGGAGTACGCGCATCTCCTGACCCTGGTGCTCGAACTCCGCGTTGAGCGCTTCGATCTCGGAGCTCTGCTCGGCGAGTCGAGACTCATCGATCCCACCCGCAATGGCGAGCCCCTTGGAGTGGTCCGTGATCGCGATGTAGTCATGTCCGAGGGCGGCCGCCCCCCGCGCCATGTCCTCGATCGATACCGTGCCGTCGCTGTACACCGAGTGCATTTGGAGATCGCCACGCAGATCCCGGCGCCACGAGGGATCATCTGCGAGAACAGCTTTAACTTCTGGATAGCTCAGGAACCCGGATCTGATCTCGGCCGGCTCCGGAACCTCGGGTGGGTCCTGCAACCATTCCAAAAGCGTCCGCTCAACCCAGGGACCCACCCCGCGTAACGACGTCAGGGGCTCATTGTTTTGCACCATCATGGCCGCTTCCTCGGGCCAGGTAAACGCGCGCCGAGCGATCCGACGAAGGGCCTTTTGTTTGTTGCCCTCTAGCTCGGCGGAAGCCCTGGCAGCAAGTTCACCGATCTGGGCATTTGTGAGACTCATATCTCGCCGCACCTGCATGCACGCGGCAGCCTTGGCATCATCTCCACATGGCTCTGCCACTCAATCCGCCGCTTGCACCAATGCTGGCGAAGCTCCAGGAGGAGATTCCCGCGGGCGACGGCTGGCTCTACGAACCCAAATGGGACGGCTTTCGAGCAATCGTCTTTCGCGATGACGAGTCCATAACGATCGTGAGCCGCGATGGTCGCGACCTTGTTCGGTATTTCCCGGAGCTTCCTCCGGTCCTCCTCGAGAAGTTGCCGCGACGCTGTGTTGTGGACGGCGAGATCATCCTCGCCGGACCCGATGGACTCGACTTCGACGCGCTCCAACAGCGCATTCATCCCGCCCAGTCGCGCGTCGAGATGCTCGCGGCTAAGACGCCCACTAGTTTCATCGCTTTCGATCTGCTTGCCCTCGCCGGCCGCAACCTGATGGAAAGCGCGTTCCAAATTCGGCGGGCAAAGCTCGAGGAGGGTCTGGGCAAGAAGGCGATGTTCACTAAGAACGGAAACAAGGAGATAACGGGCCTCCGCGGAAAGACGAAGATCCTCCTGACACCGCAGACAGCCGATCTCGACGAGGCACGGAGTTGGTTCGCGGAATTCGAATCCGTCGGGTTGGACGGGCTCATCGCCAAACGGGCCGAGGGGCCCTACGTGCCGGGCAAACGCGTGATGGTCAAGATCAAGCACCAGCGCACTGCCGACTGTGTCGTCGGCGGCTACCGGCTCTCCAAAACCGGCGACGGAATTGGCTCGCTCTTGCTGGGTGTCTACGACGAGACCGGCATTTTGCAATACATCGGCCACACCTCTTCCTTCAAAGCGGCTGAACGGCGCGAGCTCTTGAAACAGCTCCGCCGCCTCGAGGGGGGTCGCAGCTTCGGAGCCGGCCGAGCACCCGGGGGGCCCAGCCGGTGGACCGGGACGCGCGATTCCTCCTGGGTCCCCATCAAGCCAGAGCTTGTCTGTGAGGTGTCGTTCGATTACCTCCAGGGAGATCGGTTCCGCCACGCCGCGACCTTCATCCGGTGGCGGACCGACAAGAAACCGAGCGAGTGTCGCTTCGATCAGCTGACCCGACCCCCGCATCGCTGAGTCGTCTTCTTCGAAATCTTCTTGCCCCCGCGCCCGGCGCGCGATGGCGCCATGCATGCGGGGTTCCCCTGCGCCTTGATCTCTATCTCCTGGCGAGGGCATAGGCATCCGAGAAAGTATCGGTCAGTTGCTGCACGTGAGGAGCGCTGGAGATGAGAGAGTTCACTTGACGATTCGCCCGCGCAGGGTCGAGCGGCGCGAAGTCACATCGGAAGGTCGCGTCGGAGGAGGGGATTAGTGGCGGAGTCGTTTCAGCGAGATGGAGTTTGGTGGAACCAGCAAGCGGATGGGTCGTGGTTGCGTTGGGACGAGGTGGCCCGCCAGTGGCAGCCCTCCCCGGGGCCGCCGTCCGAAGCGGGGCCGCCACCACCGCCGGCTCCTCCTCCCACATCCGCGGCCACCTCGCCACTCCCGACGCCGGGAACCACTCAGCCTCTGGGAACCCCGGGGACATATGGCCCCGCGGCCAGCCCAGCGGCGAGAGCCCCCTCGACTCCCACCGCGCCGTACGGGACGGCCCCAAGCCCGAGCCGGATCGACGTGCTCGCGCCCTCCGCCGGGGGCGGACTGCGGCAAAACCGAACCGTCTTGGTGGTCGCCGGGGTGGTCCTCGTAGCCGGGCTGGCATTCGCGGGGGTCACCCTTCTCGGCGGCGACGGCGATACGGATATTCCCGACATCGTCCCGCCTGAGGTGGCGCCTATGGCCGAGGAGCGAGCCGAGTTCATCGCCAAGGCCGATGCCATCTGTGCGCAGCTCAATGCAGCCTCCGCCGCGCTGCCCCAACCGAAGAACCGTAAGCAGCTGATCGACCGGATCAAGAAGGGCCGAGCAATAAGCGTTGCGGCGGTGAAGAAACTTCGCTCTCTCGATTATCCCGCCGCAGATCGACCGATCATTCGTCAGCTCTTTGCGCTGTCGGATCGTGGACTGGCGCTCTTATCGAAGGGGTTACGTGCGGCCCAACGGGGCGACCAAAGAGCTTTTGTACGCGCCACACGGCGCTCGCTCGCGCTCGGGCAGCGCTTCAACGCGATCGCGACCGAGTACGGATTCCAGGAGTGCAATAAGGACGCATGAGGGACCGGCGATCTCGATCTAGCCGATTTGGATCCGATCGCCCACCTTGATCGTTCCGTTGGTCAGAATCTCCGCATTGAGTCCGCCCCGGTGGACGAAGGCACGCCGCACGCCCTTTTGAGTGAGGTTCTCGAGGTGCCTGCAGGGCTCGCACAGCTGCAGAGCTCGAACCTCGACGTCCCCGAGTTTGAACGTCTTTCCCACGAGATGGTTTAACGCGATGCCCCGCGTCACGATGTTGCGGCGCGTTTCGGGCGGTTGGAGTTCGATCCCGTAATCGCTGGCCACCGCTTCGATAGCCTCGGACTCGATGAGAGTGAGTTCGCGCCGGGGTGCCTCACGGTCCGAGTACGTTCCACTCTTCGCCGCGTAGCGATCGCCCTCGAGTCCTTTGCCGGCGACGGCCCGCACCTCGTCAACCGTGTGCAAGGGACCGCCTGCATCCATTCCGACATTGATCCCGACGACATGCGGGCCTTGGCTCATAGCTTCGTCGCGCCGCATCTTCGGAGCCTAGACATTCTTGGACTCCCATTTGGCGCGCGCAATCTGCACAGCTTCGGCCACTCCGTTTTTCCACGGCTCCCCATGCCCGGGCAGGACAATGTCCGCGTCCAGCTTCTCGAGGTAGGTCAGCGACTGAACGGCCTGTACGTCGTCGTAGGTGAAGGC
>JBHELF010000096.1:0-2865 GCA_046263155.1 Actinomycetota bacterium | reverse complement strand
GGGCAGCTACGAAGACGAAGTGGTGAAAATCCACTCCTGCATTTTTCTGAATGCAGCGTAGGGAAGGACAGGACGCAACCGGTAACGGACGTCTGAAGGGTCCGAAACAAACGACAGTCTCGACAAGAAATGGGTTATGGCGAGCCGTGTGTGTACCACGGTGAAGTCAGAGTTCTAACTCGTCGGGAATGCCGGAAATCGCCTACGTAGTGACCCCTGGAGATCCTGTGAAGGTCAGGGAACCTGAATCCCTTCACAGGAAGTCAGCTGAGGCGTAGTAGCCAGCTCAGGCTGGTGAAGGCCGAACCCGGCGCCGAGAGGCGCTGGGCTCGCCGGATGCGCGAGATGTGCTTGTCCGGTGGGAACGCGAGCTAGGTTCCAAAGCATCGCAATCACCGCCCGTCACACCACGAAAGTGGGCAACACCCGAAGCCGGTGGCCTAACCCGCAAGGGAGGGAGCCGTCGAAGGTGGGGTCCGCGATTGGGGTGAAGTCGTAAACAAGTTGCGACCTCCATCGGCAACGATGGATGAAAAACTCGGCTGTTTGCTGGAAACCCCGAGTATCCGGCGCTACCGAACTCTTCGAAATCAAGCCGACTATTTCGGATGAAACTCGAAAAGAACGGTGACAAAGCGACCGGTGCGGGCAATCAGCAGGGAAGTCGCCGATTCGAACTCTCAATCGGATCGGTTGACCCCTCAGAGGCCATACGCCGAGCTCCTGGAACTCTCGTTCGAGAGCGCTGGAACGCAGAGTTCGACAACAGGATGAAGATATGGTCCGTGCCCCATGGCGACATGGGGACTCACACGAACAAGGTAGCCGTACCGGAAGGTGCGGCTGGATCACCTCCTTTCTAAGGAGCTTGACTCCTAGTTGAAGACACTGATCTCTTTCGGCAGGCACACTGTTCAGCCCTCAAAGAGCTAAGAGGCGGCCCAGACGGGCCGCCTCTTTTTGTCGTAGGTGCTCACTACATTGGGGACGTGAACTCACTCTCGTCATCCGGCCGTCTCTTACTCAAGTCTCAGGGCAAATTCTCATCGAGGTAGAGAAGTCATTCTCGGCGGAACTCGCCGCGTATTTGCTCGGTGCAATGCACGATGGAACGGTCAGCAAACTTCATTCCACCAGGCGAATAGCGAGCCGAGATCTCGAGTGGCTGGAGGTTATTCGGTCGGTTGTAGAGGAACTTGGTCGCAGAGTCTGGATCTATCGGGAAGGCAGGACTCGGTCCGTTCATGTGGTCGAGTTCGGTCTCGAGCTCGACAGGATCGACTTGCGCACGCTTCCAGCGAAAGCGGCTTACGCAAGAGGATATTTCGATGCCGAGGGAGGTATCCCAAGGAAGCCGACAGATCGCTTCTACATTCAAATGGTCCAGAATGACCAGACTGACCTGAGAGAAGTCCGCGGCTTTCTTCAGGAACTGGGCGTGCCCTGCGGCAGGGTGCACAATCCGAGCGCTGCCGTCGATCCGAACTATTGGCGCTTCTATGTACGGAGTTGTGGCCACGACGTGTTTGCCCGGCGAGTCGGGTCGTGGAATCCACGTAAGCGAGTACGCCTAGTGGAGTCCTGCAACGGTTCTCAATGGTCCCTCCTTTAGGGTCGGGTCGTGGCCCTCTTGTTGATTCGAGCGAACGGATCGATCGGGGAGGCCCTCGTCAAACGACTGATAGCACAAGGCGATCAGGTGCGCGTAATCGAACCGTTCCCGGAAGTCGTGGATGTCTGGCAGCAAGAGGGCGCCTATGTCGTCAAAGGAGACCCAACCGACCACAGCCTGGTCGCACAGGCGGCCCACGGGGCGCGCACCGTCGTCGTCATGGACGACGAGGCAGGCGACCCCCGCGACATAATCGCCTCGGTGATCCGGGGAGCGCGTCAGGCGAAAGTCGATCGCCTCGTCTTGTTCGGATGGAACCCGGCGGCGCCCGTCGTCGACGCCGTCACCGGGTCGGGGCAAGACCACGTCGTCCTCCTGGCCGGCAAAAGGAAGCTCCTGGGAAAGAGTTTGCGCGAGGAGGTCCTCGCGGAAGCGATCGACGCCGCCGACGACATCGCCGGCCACCCACGATTGGTCCTGGACCTACGGGAACCCGGCGCCTGGGCCACCCTCAACTTGACTCAACCCTCATGACGGAGGTAGCAGAAGGGATCTACCGCCTGGGCAGTAGATACGGCAACTTCTACCTACTCGGAGACAAAGGCAAGTTCACTCTCGTCGACACGGGCGTGCCCGGCTACTTCGATCAGCTGACGGAGCTGCTCGGCTCCCTCGGCCACTCCCTGACAGACATCGACGCGGTTCTCATCACCCACCATCACCAAGACCACATCGGCAACGCCGAGCGGATACGAGACGAGGGCTCGGCGCGCGTGTTTGTCCATCCCCGAGATGCGCCCATCGTCACCGGGCGAGAACGTCGGCCCCGCGCCAACCTCGCCCCCTTCTTATGGCGGCCCTGGATCCTTGGCTATCTCAGCCACCTCGTGCGTAACGGCGTCTTGCGGCCCCCGCCCGTTGCCGATACGGAGGACCTCGTCGACGGCGAGGTCCTCGACATCCCGGGCGCGCCGAAGGTCCTTCACATCCCGGGGCACACCCCGGGAAGCTGTGCGCTGTTCCTCGAGGCGCGCCGCGTTCTGTTGAGCGGGGACACCCTGGTCACGTTGGATACGACGCGCGGAAAACGGGGACCCTGCATCCTGACCGGAGCCTTCACCTACGACGACGTACAGGCCGTTCAGTCGCTGACCTACCTCGAGAAGCTGGACGCGGACATTGTCCTGCCCGGGCATGGGGAGCCGTGGAAAAACGGAGTGGCCGAAGCTGTGCAGATTGCGCGCGCCAAATGG
>JBHELF010000095.1:0-49889 GCA_046263155.1 Actinomycetota bacterium | reverse complement strand
GGCAGGGGGCCGAGTTGCTCCATCTCCTTCAAAGAGTTGATAAGGGCAACGGCGTCATTGACCCAGCCTTCGATGGAGAAGTAGCCGGGCGCGCCACGGGCCGCCCGCATGTCCATCCAGGAGGCGACCCAGCCGCGCTCGGCAAAATCGCGGCTCAACCCCGGATAGCCGGGATCGTCAGGATCGGGAGGCCCGCCGGAGGGAATTCCATGCAGGAACGCGACGACGCCGCGCGGATCCTCGGGCAAGCAGGCTCCCGCGCGCAGGCTGAGCTCGTCGCACAGAACCTCGAAGTCGAGCTCCGAAATGCTCATGGCTCGACGACGATCGTGCCGAGCATGCCCTGGCTCTCGTGCGGAAGACAGACGTACCGGTAGGTGCCGGGGACTTCTAAAGTCACCGAGTAAGTCTCCCCTTCGGTGAGCAAACCTCCGGCCATGTCGGCGCGCGCCGCGGATTCCGTGGTGAAACCGCCGCTCGCGAAATAGGAAGCGCCCTCCGGCAGCGAGGGCTGATCGACGGTCACCGTATGCGCCTCAGGACTGTCGTTGACGAACTCGATTGTCGTTCCCGCGGACACCTCGGTCTCTTCCGGCGAGAACGTCTGCGCCGGCGTCATACGAATCCCGTTCGCGGACTCCTCACCCGCACAAGAGGACGCCAACACAAAGAGCGCGAGCGCGAGGCCGACCGCGCCCGCCGACCTAAACCGTGTAGAGACTCGTCGCATACATGACGGCGAGCCCCGCGAGGAACCCGAGGGTTCCGTACGCGGTCGCCAGATTTCCCTCGGCGGGCAGCGCTTTTCCGATGGTCCACACAACCTGTGCTATCGCGCCGGCGGCAAGTCCGAATGCCAGTGCGCCCCAGACCGGCGCGAACGCGAACCCTCCGGCCCAGGCGCCGAAGATCGTCGGCACGCCGGCCAGAGCGCCCAGACCGACGAAGTGCCATAGGGAAGGTCGGCTGCGCAGCGATCCGAGTGGAGCAACGATCGCCAGACCCTCGGTCGTGTTGTGTACCGCGAAGCCGAGCACCAAGAACGTGCCCAGCGCGACCTCGCCGGCCGCCACGGCTGCCCCCACGGCAAGGCCCTCTCCCAGGTTGTGAAGGCCGATCCCGGCCGCAATGAGATATGCCAGAAACAGCCCTCGAACGCCCTCTTCGGAGCGGCGGGCCAGCGCGCCACCGAGATAGACGAGCCCGAGGACCGCTCCGAGCGCTCCCATGACGAACACGGCGAGCCCGTCGAGCGTGGCCGCGGTCGCGGCCGCGAGTTCGAAGCCCTCGGCGATCGTGTCGATCAACAAGAAAACGAGAAGCCCGACCGTGAACGCAAGGAAGAAACCCAGCCATTTCCGTGACGCCTGTCGCAACGCGGGAAACCAGAGCAGCCCGAGGCCGACGGGCACCACACCGATGTAGAGACCGAGCAGGGCGAAGACCCCGAGGCTGCGCGCGTCGAAGGGAGGAGTGAGGGCCGCGGCCTCCACCTCGTGCTCGATCACGAGACCGGTGGACGTGATCATCGAAAAGCTGAGCGGTAGGCCCGGGTCCCAGGGGTAGTCGAGTGTGATGCGCGCCGTCTCGAGTCGGCCGAGCGTCTGGTCGGTGATCGAGTAGTTCCAGTAGGCCTCGTCCACGAGAACCTGGGCGATGGTGACGGGGTCGGGCCCGTCGTTGCGGATGCTGAGGGTTACTCGGCCCTCTTCGAACACCGTTCTTTCAACTGCTATGGCTTCGACCGGTGGGACCGCTCGCAGGCGCGCGATGGGATCCAGCCAGATGAAGAGCCCGATCAGAAGCGCGATCAACGCAAGGGGAATGACCGCTGCGGCCCAGGTAGGCAGGCGTCGGACGCCGAGGCGGGCAACGGCCACCTAGATCACCTCGAAAGCGCTTACCCAGCCGAGCTCGATGAACTCGGTCTGATGTGCGTGGAACATGAAACGGCCGGGAGTGTTGTAGGTGAACTCCAGCATGTGGCGCTCCGCCTGGCCCATCGAGATCGTGTCCGTGAACTCATCGGGCACAAGCTTGGTTCCGGTCCGGTAGAGATGAAAGAAGTTCGCATGCAGGTGCAGCGAATTGATCGGATCGAACTCCGTGACGTTGATCAGATGAACTCTCTGCAACTCGTTTCGTTCAATGACGATCGGCCGCTCCAGATACGCGAAAGCGACCGTGTTGATTGCATAGATCTCATTTCCGCCGTCGAAGTTCGTGTCGAAGGCGTTCATCACCATGACCATCTCGTTCGCGGGTGGCCGGCCCTTCTTGGGATCGACGATGAACCCCCCATACAGCCCGCGGTGGATGTGCTGTTTCAGCGGAACCGAGTGACAGTGATAAAGGTGGGTGCCAAAGGGTTCGGCGATGAAGTCGTAAATGAATGTCTCGCCGGCACGCGCTTCCCCCACTCCCGGCACCCCATCCATCTCGGCCGGGTGAATCCCGTGAAAGTGGATCGTGTGGGGATGTTCCGTCGTGTTGACGAGAGTGATGCGAAGTCTGTCGCCTTCCCGAGCCCGGATGGTGGGCCCGGGGACCCGCCCGTTGTAGGTCCAGGCCGGAAAGAAGATGCCCGGCGCAACCTCGATGTCCTTGTTCACGACCACGAATTCGTACTCGCGGACCGTTCTGCCGCGGGAATCTTTGGATACGAAACCGGGATCGAAGTCGGTCAGGATCACGTGGGGGTCGAAGCCGTTGCGCGCGTGATCGACGCTGCCTACTGCGCCGTGCCCGCCGTGCAAAAGGTGGTCGGGTCCCCCATGCCCCTGCGCCATGAGCTCATGCGCGCGGCGCCGGGTCTGGCCTGCCAGCAATTCCTTGCCGCGCAGAGCTGCGACACCGCCAAGCGCGCCGGCGGCGCCCAGCCGTTTGAGAAAACGCCTCCGGTCTAGGACACCCATATCGCCTCCGCCATCTCGCGCGACAACGCCTCCCTTTTTCTCGACCCGTCGATGCGAACGAAGAGAGGTCCGCTCACCGGGCCGCGCCCCACCACTTCGACCGAGGCCCCAGGACGGAGACCGATCCCGCCCAGGTAACGCAAGCCCTCGGCGGTGTCGTCGGAGACGCGATCGACCACCCCCGCCTCGTTCAGCTCGACCTCCCACAAACGACGCGCCGAACTGGGGGGTATCGATCCGTCCTTTGCGGGGATCGGGTGACCATGGGGATCGGCTGTGGGATGACCGAGCCGCGCCGCGATGCGGTCCTCGAGAGATTCGGACAGAAAGTGCTCGAGGATTTCGGCTTCGTCGTGAACCTCGTCCCAGGGCATGCCGAGGGCCTCGGCCAGGTAGGTCTCGAGCAGCCGGTGGTGACGGATTACCTCGAGGGCGATGCGCCGGCCCGCGCCGCTGAGTTCCGCGCCCTTGTAGGGCTGATGCTTCACCAGCCGCAGGGCCGCAAGCTTCTTCAACATGTTCGTCGCGCTCGCCGCCGATACACCCATTCTTTGAGCCAACGCGGTGGTGCTGATCAAGGAGGACCCGCTCGATTCCCCCTCCAGCATGTAGAGGGCCTTCAGGTAGTCCTCGGTTGCAGAGCCCTGCCGACGTGACATCCGAGAAGTTTAGCCATAGCTAACTTAAGTTTCAATTCTGGCTAGATCACGTCCGGGCTAGTCCAGCGGCTCGAAATGAAGCACAACGGGCCCAACCTCTGGGTGCTGCGAGTGGAGGGTCTTCTCGATGCGCTCCGAGGCCTGGTGTATTCGAGCAAGAGGCAGATCGGCGCGCCCCCCGAGGTGAGCCACGACGGTCAGTTCGCCGTCGGCGGACGTGACCAGCACATCGTGGCAGTCGGTCACGTCCGGCTCCTCAAGCGCGGCATTCCGCACCGACGCCACCAACTCCGGGTGCGACGCCGTCACGTCTACCCCGGTGGCGGTCTGCTGCAACGGCTCGATATGTGTGTCGACGCGCACGGGCGTGCCAAGCTCCTTCTCGACAGCCGCTTCGATCCGATCCGACAGGTCGTGCGCGCTTCGCAGTGAGGAGCCGGGGCCGGCCTTGGCATGAAGCGTCACGTGAAGCTTGGTCTCCCCTTTCTCCCGAAAGGAGTGCACCAAGACGTTGTGGACCTCGTGGACGTCCTCGACCCGGCTGGCCGCGGCCTGGACGCGCTCGACCAATCCTCCCGTGTCGGCAGTCGGCTCGACGTGAACCACCACGTCCACTCCGGGAGCCACGCGCGCTATCTCTCTTTCAACTTCCTCCGCGATGTCGTGAGCGCGCTCCAACGATGCCGTCCGGCCCGCGGCCACTGTCACGTCGGCGAACAGTTTGGGGTCGCTCCCGCGCACGCGCACCCGTCGGGTTTCCGCCACTCCCCGCGCCCGGCTCGCCGCCGCCTCGATGGCAGCCGCGCGCGTCTGCGGTGCGTAGTCCATGAGCACGTCGACCGACGACTTCCCCAACCGGAATCCCGCGACGGTTACCGCCGCGGCCACCACTAACGCGCCAAAGGCGTCGGCCTGTTCGAACCCGGCCCTTACAGCAAGGAGGCTTACGAGAGCCACGAGCGCAGTTCCGATGTCTGTCGCCACATTGAGCGCGCCGGCGCGCAGCGCGGGTGAGGCCTCTCTGCGGGCGTTCGGGAGCAACAGGCGAACCCTGATCAGATCCACCGCCGCGGAGATACCGAGCGCGGCGAGCGCGTACCAGGGTGCCTCGACCTTGTGTCCGTCCGCCAGTCGTTGCAGCGCTTGGACGACGACCGCCACCACGGCGGCGCCCAGAAGCAAGGTCTGCGTGTAGGCGGCGAGATTCTCGGCCTTGCCGTGGCCGTAGTGGTGAGTCTCGTCCGCAGGCCGCTCGGCTATCCGCAGCGCGAAATAAAGCAAGCCCAGGGCGAACACATCGAGGACCGAGTCGAGGGCCTGCGACAGGATCGCCAAGCTGCCGGTGAGGATCCAGACGAGCAACTTGCCAAGGGCCAGCAGAACCGTGACGAGGAGGGCAAGTGCCGCGGCTCGGGCGGCGCCGGACGCGGGGGCCTTGGGGGGCGAGGCTGCAGACATGGCCCAAGCCTAGGGACGCCTCTACCGGCGCCCGGGGCTTGTCGCCCACGAAACAGCCCTCAGGCGTTGCATTAGGGGGCAGAATAGGTAAAAATTTCCTGGTCGGCCGCCTCGGCGGGAGGGCGGCCCAGTCTTATGGAGGCACGTTCCGGGTGAGGCCACAACCACGCACTCGATCGATCGCCATCGCCCTGGCGGCAACGTTCGCCATCCCCGTAGGTCTGACCGTGACGGCGCGCGCTGCGGCGCCGCCTCTCGGCGGCGATCTATTCGGCCCGGCAACGGCCGACTCCACCTGCTACAAGTACGCCGCCGCCGACCGCCAGTTCACCGACAAGATGAACCAGGAGCGGAAGAGCCGCGGGCTTGGCACGATGCGACTGGACCCCGAGCTCTCCTGGGTTGCGAAGAAGCACACTCAGGACATGATCAAGGCCAATCAGATCTTCCATTCCTCATCGCAGCAGCTCACGTCGCGCATTACGCGCTGGAGCACACTCGGGGAGAACGTCGGTGTGGGCGGTGACGTCGATTCGCTGCATCAGGCCTATATGGACTCGCCTGATCATCGCGAAAACATTTTGTTCAAGGGCTTCACCTTTGTCGGCGTCGGCACCGTCGTAACGAACGGCAAGATGTGGACCACGACGATCTTCGAACTCAGAAACAACCCGGGCACGCGCCTGCGCATGCCCTGCTAGCAGCCCTCCAACTAGGAACTACGTAGCCGAGCTGCCAGCGCGGCGACCAGCGCGGCGCGCTCGGCCATCGCCGCCACAACAATGTGTTCGCCTTCGGCATGAGCGCCGTCGCCCACCGCCCCTAGACCGTCGAGGGTGGGGACGCCCAGAGCGGCCGTGAAGTTTCCGTCGGAACCTCCACCCACTTCCGCCGCCGATAACCGCGGCAGTCCCAAGTCGGCTGCAACCTCGCCGGCAAGCTCGAAAAGGGGCAGCGACTGCGTTCGTTCCAGCGGCAGCCGATCGATCCCACCGTGGACGTCGACTGCGGCGCCGGAAAGAACCGGTTGTAAGGCCTTCAGCTCACGGTCCACACGCTCGAGCTCGAGTGCCGTCGGAGCGCGCACGTCGAGTTCGATTACGGCGGTCGCGGGCACCGTGTTGGGCGACGTCCCGGCGGTTGCCAAAGTCGGCGTGATTGTCGTGCCCTCTTCCGGACGCGCGATTCTCTGAATTGCAACTATCTGATGAGCAAGCTCGACGAGCGCGTTGACCCCGCGCTCCGGATCGAGGCCGGCGTGCGAAGCCTTTCCCGCGATCTGAATCGAGAAGCGGGCGCCGCCCTTACGAGCCACCTTCAGGGCACCGTTGAAACTCGGCTCCAATACCAGGACGAAGCGCGCCGACCGGGCCGCATCCTCGATCAGCTGGCGCGAGGTCGGGGATCCGATCTCTTCATCGGAATTGAGAAGGACCTCGATTCCGGTTCGGTCGTCTAACTCACCGAGACCGTAGAGGCCCTGCACCAGACCGGCCTTCATGTCGAAGACCCCCGGGCCCGTAGCCATGCCGTCGTCGATAGCGAAGGGCCAGCGCCTCAGCGTGCCCTGGGGCCACACGGTGTCGAAGTGCCCGAGGATGAGAACCGCCGGGCGGGTTCCCCAGCGCCAGCGAAGATGTAGATAGCCGTCGGAATGAAGGGCTTCGGGCGCAGCTCCGAGCGCGGCCTCTCCCACCTCCGCCAGCACCGAAGCGCAGCGGCCCAGCGCGCTCGCATCTTTCGAAGGGGATTCCGCCTCGACGAGCTCCTCGAGGGCGCGCAGCATGTCGTCTGTACGACCCGCGAGCTTCGCAACGAAAGCTCGATCGAGCACCTGTCAAGCCACCGTGACTTCGACCCGGTGGTAGCCGGTTGCACCCGACGGATGCGGCTCCGATAGCGCGCGCGTCTGTGTTTGCCCCCGCCCGTCCGTGGCGCGGCACACCACCGCCACCGTGCCGCTTCGCTCCGGCGTCCAGCGATAGGCCCACAGCCTCCAGGCATTCGGCGCCAGGGTTTCCTTCACCAGCGCCCGCTCCCACGTCTGCTCGCCGTCAACCGAGACCTCCACCCGCTCGATCCCTCGATCCCCCGCCCAGGCCACGCCGCCGATCCAGGTGGGCGTTCCTCGTGTGGCCTCTCCGTCGTCGCCGGCAACTGTGATGCGCGACTGCGTTCGAACCTCGGCGAGATCGGACCAACCCCGGCGCTGCCAGTAGCCCTGGTAATCCGATGCCACCACCTCGATAGCTTCGAGCCACTTGACATTCTTCATCCCGTAGATGGCAGGCACCCGGACCCGGCAGGGAAATCCGTGCGCCTGCGTCAGAGGTCTGCCGTTCTGCGAGATCGCGAGAAGGGCTGCCGGCTCGAGCGCTCTCTCGATAGGTATCGAATCGGAGTAGCCGTCGGCGGCACGAAAGACGACGTCGACCGCATCGCGGCGAGCGCCGGCTGCCTCGAGCACCTCGGCAAGCCTGACGCCACCCCACGCGGAGTTGCCGACCAGCTCTCCGCCCACCTCGTTGGAAACGCACGTCAGTACCGAGAACTCCTCGACGACGGGAAAGCGCGACTGCAGCTCGGTGAAACTCAGTTCCATCGGCGTCTCTACAAGGCCGGAGACGCGCAGCGTCCATCCATCCGCTTCCACCGACGGCTGGACGAGGTTGATGTCAACCACGTAGTGATCCTCGGCACTCGTGATCTCGGTGGGGAGTCCCGCGATGTCGGGAAAGGGGGCCCGGTTCGGGATCTCGGCGGCGCTGATCGGCGCCGCGAGCGGCACGTCGGTGTTCGGTCCCGCGAGTCTTCCTGCGATCCAACCTAGAACGCCCCCGGCCGCCGCCACCCCGAGCGCACCGCCCAACCCGACTCGCAGCGCTCGGCGGCGACCCTCGTCCTCCTCGCCTCCCTCCGCGATCAACCCGTAATAAAGCGGTCCGGAGACACGCGCGTAGACGAGGCCGGCCACCGCCGTCGCGAGCAACAGTGGCAACGGCTCGACCGGCTCGGCCGGTCCGAGGGCCGAAGCCAACAGCGCGGCCATACTCAGGATCACGCCCGCAAGAGCCGGACGAATTCGGCGATTCTTCGTCGTTCGATAGAGAGCCTCGCCTCCGAGAGCGACCGCTCCGAGGACCACGGCGACACTGAAGAGGCGGATGGCCCAGTGCTGCAGCAGCTCGATGAAGAAAGTTGCGATGTCGCCGGGAGTTAGTCGGATAAGGGCCTCGGCAACTGCCGTGGCAGCGAAAGGAATTCCGTCTACGAGAGTCGACGCCACCCATAGAAGCGAAAGCGCTACGGCCGCGGCACTCGCCCCCGCCAAGCGAGCGCTGTTCCGCCGACGGCGTTCCCTCAGAGAGTCGTCGGATCCGCCTTGGTCCGGCTCGGCCTCTTTCATTCGATTACGCGCGCGCTCGCCGCGCCGACGGTGACCTGCGTGCCCGGCTCGATCGTGTGTCGCAACAGGGCGAGGGCACGGTTGTCGGCCGCGCTGGTGATGTTTCCGACGGTCTCGCCGTTGTGCTGCACGTCGGCACCGGGCGCAGCAGCCGTCTGAATCTCAAGCGTGCGCAGCTTTCGGTTGACCTTGCCGCGGAAATGGATCTTCGCCATCGCCTCTTGCCCCACGTAACAGCCCTTCTCGTAGTGAACGGCGCGCTCGTCGATGCGCGTCTCCTGAGGAAGGGATTTCTCATCCATATCTCGACCCCAGCGGGGCCTCCCGTTGGCAATCCGGATCGCTTCGAGCTCGTCCTCAGCGGCCTGCCGCGCGCCGCGCGAATCCAGCGAGAGCATTAAGCCTTGCACATCGGAGCGCCCCACCCACAGGTAAGCGGCGGGCACCCCCAGCGATTCGGTGGAATGAACGATGGGGCGCGTTGCATGACCGTGAGCGAGATCCTCGTACCCCTCGCCCGCCACAAGGACGAGCCCCATCTCATCCGAGACGTCGTCGATCGTGACCTGTGTGGCGAGGACGTAACGACCGATCGCTTCAGGCAATGTCTCTTTCTGTTCGGGCTCGAAGTGACACAGGACCCCTTCCTCGATCGCGACCGCTTCGAGAAAACCCACCATCCGGCCGTGGACAGTAAGCAGCGCAGCTTCGCGCGCCTCTCCGACCTGCATGTCCTCGAAGGATTGCGTGAGGATCTGGTGCAGGAACCACAGATGCTGGGGCCCGCCGAACTGCAGTTTCCCGCGCTCGGAGCGATCGGCAAAGACGATCCCGTTCGGCCCCCGATCTCCGGTGCTCATGAAGCAATCTTCTATCCTCCGCGGCGTGGATCTCGCCTTGAGCGCCGAACAGGAAATGGTCCGCAAGACCGCCCGCGAGTTCGCGGAGCGTGAGATCACCCCCCACGTTCGAGGCTGGGACGAGTCCGAGTCGATGGATCGCGCCATCGTGGGCCGCCTGGCCGAGATGGGATTCCTTGGATCCGTCCTGCCCGAGCGTTACGGGGGGATGGGGCTCGACAATCTTTCCTACTGCCTGATCATCGAGGAGCTGGGACGGGCCGACTCCTCGGTTCGAGGAATCGTCTCGGTCAACGTCGGACTGGTCGCCAAGACGATCCTCAAGTGGGGCACCGATGCCCAGAAGGAGGAGTGGCTGCCGCGGCTGGCATCCGGCGACGTCCTCGGGTGCTTCGGTCTCACCGAACCGGGCTCCGGCTCCGATGCCGCGGCGCTGGCCACACGGGCGCGCCGCGACGGCGACGACTGGGTGCTGAAGGGATCGAAGATGTTCATCACCAACGGCACCTGGGCGGGGCTGGCCTTGATCTTTGCGCGCTCGGGAGAGGAGGGCCCGCGCGGAATCACCGCCTTCCTCGTCCCCACAGACACACCGGGGTTCTCGGCGAACTCGGTCAAGGGCAAGCTGGGGCTGCGCGCCCAGGACACAGGCGAGCTCAACCTCGAGGACGTGCGCGTTCCCGACGCCAACCGGCTCGGCGACCTGGGGCAGGGGTTCAAGGTGGCGATGTCGGCGCTGGACAACGGCCGCATGTCGCTGGCCGCGGGTTGCGTTGGAATCTGCCAGGGATGCCTGGAGGCAAGCGTTTCTTACGCTTCCGAGCGCTCGCAGTTCGGCCGCCCGATCGCACGATTCCAATTGGTGCAGGAGTTGATCGCGGAGATCGGAGTAGATACCGACGCCGCGCGTCTGTTGACCTGGCGCGTGGCCACTCTCGCCGACGCGGGCTCGCCACACACGATCGAGTCGTCCTACGCGAAATACTTTGCCAGCGAGGCCGCCGTCCGAGCCGCCAATGCCGCGGTCCAGGTCCACGGCGGCTACGGCTACATCGATGAGTATCCCGTGGACAAATACCTGCGCGACGCCCGCGTGACGACTCTTTATGAGGGGACGAGCCAGATCCAAAAGCTGATCATCGGCCGAGCCCTGACGGGCGAGAACGCGTTCACGTAAACGGACGCCCAGCACGATCCAACGGCGCGCACGGTCGAGACGGAAAGTCAGGTGCGCCAACCCCGTTTTGTTTCGGGCGAGAGCGCGCGAAGCGCTAGCGGAACGAGGCGACGCGCGGGAGCGGGGCGCCGAGGCGCCGGCGGCGGCGCTGATCCTGGGCCCCGAAGAAGTCGAGCAGTACTTGGGCGGTGCGATCGGGCCACTCCAATTGCGGGACGTGGCCGCAGTCGTCCCACAGCAGAACCTTGGCGCGCGGCAAGATGTGTTGGACGTGGGGGCCGAAGCGTGCGGTGATCAGCACGTCCTGCCGCCCATACACGTACAGTGCCGGCGGAGTCATCTCGCACAGGCGAGCCCAGAACCCCTGATCCCCGAACGGCTCCTCCAGATAGATATTGCGCGCCGCGGTAAAGAACGCCAGGCGGGCCCGCGGGCTGCGCCAGACGTCGAGGAAGTCGTCGATCGCGGCGTCGTACCAGCCCTCGTCGATTCGGGAGGGCTCGGCGAACAGCTGCGTGAGCCCATCGCGCAGCGTGCGGCGCGGCAGACGTGACACAAACATCCCGAGCTCGGCCCGCGAGATCTTCGCCAGTAACAGCATCGGTCGCTTCGCGAAGGCGGCGGCGGGTGCAAGGCAGGCCAGTGCTTCAACGCGGTCGGCATCGAGCATCGCCATCTCCATCGCGACCCGGCCCCCCATGGAGTTACCCGCGATCCGCGCTCGCCTGTAGCCCATCTCGTCCATAAACCCGAAGACGTGCTCAGCGAACCAACGAGCGCTGTATCGGCCCCAGGGCTTCGAGGACGCGCCGAACCCCGGCAGGTCCAAAGCGATGACTCGATAACGCCCGGACAGCGCGGGTACGACGGTGAGCCACGATGACTTCGTCGCTCCCAAGCCGTGCAACAGGATGAGTGGCGGGGCGGACCGGTCGCCGGCGGACAAGGCGCAGAACTCGGCGCCGCTCGTCCTCACTCGATCGATCCAGTACCGCATTCCGCCGGCGTTGGGTCTTTCGAAGCAGGGTTCGAAGTTGAGGGCGGCCTCGATGCTCCCTCGTACCGCGAGCCGCCGATCTCGAAATGCCTCGATGCCCGACAGGCGACCGGCGTCGATCTCGAACCAGGTCGGCGCATCGGTCGTGATCTCAACGGTGGGTCGACCGCGTGGCTTTTCGACTACACAGCTGTCGCGTTTCACGACGACGTCTCGATGGGTGCGGCCGATGTGAAGGCGGACTCGTCCCTCAACGGGACTCGAAGCGTTGCCCTTGAATCGTCCGGGCAGCTGCTCGATCGATGCGGCTATGTCGCCGGCCACGTGACCATGTTAAAGGTGATGCCGCGTCCCACGGCGACAATCCGGTCCGTTAGCGATCCGATGCTCCCTCGAGCAACCCGGCCGCGATCACGCGTCGGTGATGGGCCCCGATTCCCTCAAACGACTCGATCCACTCGGCTCGTTTGTAGAGGCGATGCAACACGTGCTCCCACGTAAAACCGATGCCGCCGTGCACCTGAATGGCACGTTCGCAAGCCGTCACCGCGGCCTCGGCCGCGAAGGACTTCGCGGCCGCAGCGGCCAGCGCAGCTTGCGGATCGCCTTCCGCGACGCACCACGAGGCCCAGTAGGCGAGCGAGCGCGCGCGTTCGGTATCGGCATATGTATCGGCAAGCGGGTGAGATACCGCCTGGTAGGTGCCAATGGGCTTGTCGAATTGGTTGCGCGTCTTGGCGTGTTCGATCGCAAGTTCCTGTGCGCGCTGTGCAATACCGACCCCCTCGAGACCGAGCGCGGCGAGGACGCGCAGCTTCACTTGCGCAAGGAGGTCGTCGGCGGCGCCGGGGGCCACGACGAGCGAAGCCTCGATCGCGTTGAAATCGACTCTGCCGAAGCGCCTGGTTCGATCCACAGTTTGCAGACCGACGGGCTTGGCTGCATCCGAGCGCACTACCCAGATGCCCAAGCCCTCCGATGCCTTGGCGACTACGGCGATCACGTCGCACAGATCTAGGTCGACTATGAGGTCCTTTTGTCCGCTCAGGATCCACGAGCCATTCTTCTGTTCCGCCTTGGTTCCGAGATCATCGAGATCGGAGAGGTGATACGGCCCACCCTTCTCGGCCCAGGCCACGGTCGCGGCCGAGCGGCCGGCCATGATGTCGTCCAGTGGCAGGTCGCCTGCGGCCAACAACGGCAACGCAACCGCGACCGTTGCGAGATAGGGCCCCGGATAGAGCGCGTAGCCGAGTTCCTCGAACAACACGGCTTCGTCCAAGAACGTCATTCCCGCCCCGCCGCGTTCCTCAGGGACGGAAAGTCCGATCCAGCCGAGCTCCCCGGTTGCGCGCCAGGTCTCCGAATCCCAGCCCGCGTCGCCGTCCGCGATCTCTGCAACGCGTTCGAGGGGCAGCTTCTCGGCGAGGAACTGGCGGGCCGAGGCGCGCAGCATCTCCTGCTCTTCGCTGAAGGCAAAGTCCATCAGTCGGCTCCGAGATCGCGAGGTTTTGGGGCGGGCGGGCGGCTGGCCGATGCGATCAGCATCATCTGCCTCTGGGCAAACCGAGAACTCGTTCGGCGACGATGTTGCGCAGAATCTCGGAGGTTCCGGCTTCGATCGTGTTGCCCCGGCTGCGTAGCTGCTGGTACTGCCAGTAGCCGTTCCACACTGCGTCGTCGCCGTCGAGCTGTGCAAGGGGGCCGAGGATCTGAAGCGCCAGTTTGGTCAGGCGCTGATTGGCAAGCGACCAGTAGAGCTTGGCGACGGACCCCTCGGGGCCAGGCACACCCGTTTTCATCAGCGTCGTAAGCGCCCGGTAGTTCGTGAAGCGCAGCGCTTGCAACTCGATCCACTCGCGCGCTATTGCATCGCGAATCAGCGGATCCTCTGCCGCGGTCGCTCCGTTGTGACGCGTCTCCAGCGCGAGTGCTGCCAGCTTTCGGACCGCAACCTCCAACCTGGCGGTCAGCGCGAAACCAAGCGTGCCGCGTTCGTGTAGGAGCGTAGTCATCGCCACCCGCCAACCTTCGTTCATCTCGCCGATCACGTTATCGATCGGCACGCGCGCGTCGCTGAAGAAGATCTCGTTGAATTCCGGATCGCCCGTGATCTGACGGAGCGGTCTCACTTCGACACCCGGGGCGTGCATATCGGCGATCAGATACGTAATGCCCTTGTGCTTGGGAGCATCCGTGTCCGTCCGCACGAGCAGGATGCAGAAATCCGCGATGTGCGCGTACGAGGACCAGACCTTCTGTCCGTTGATGACGAATTGATCGCCGTCCCGCTCCGCGCGCGTGCGCAGCGAGCCCAGATCGGACCCGGCGCCCGGCTCCGAGAATCCCTGGCACCAGATCTCCTCGCCGGACAGGATCGGTTTCAGATAGCGGGTCTTCTGCGCCTCCGTTCCGTGAGAGATAAGCGTCGGACCGGCCATCCCGACTCCGATGATCCCGACGTGCTCCGGCGTCTCCGCGCGCGACATCTCCTCGAGCAGGATCGCCTGATGCGTGTAGGGCGCGCCGGATCCCCCGAATTCCTTGGGCCAGGTAAGTCCGGAATATCCCGCTTCGTACAGTTTCTTGCTCCACTCGCGGAGGATCGATTCATCCGTGCGACCCGCGCTGTGACCGCGTTCGCGCCATCCCTCCGGCAGATTCTGATCCAACCAGTCGCGCAGCTCGGCGCGAAAGGCGGCCTCCTCTGGGTTGTCGCGGAAATCCATGGGCGCTCGATCCTAGAGGAGCACGCGAGCGAGCAAGAAAGGCTCCCTCCGCGTGCAGGTAAAGGGCGCAATTCGTTCTATACGAATGGAACGGCCGGGGGTAATCTTGGTCGGCCCCATGAGGGCAAACAGGGCGGATACAGTCCGGCGCTTAATCGCCGATGGGGGTGGGATGGCGGACGTCGAGATCAGCATCAAGGGCCTCACGAAATCCTTCGGGCCGCAGACTGTTCTCGAAGACATCACCTTCGACGTCCCGAAATCCAAGATCACGCTGATCCTCGGGCCCTCGGGAACCGGCAAAAGCGTGTTTCTCAAACATCTCGTGGGATTGCTCAAGCCCGATCGCGGCGAGGTCTGGGTCGGCGACAAGAACGTGCCGGCGCTGCACGAGAAGGAGCTCTACGAGGTGCGGCGCAAGTTCGGAGTCCTGTTCCAGGACGGGGCCCTGTTCGGCTCGATGAACGTCTACGACAACGTTGCCTTCCCTCTGCGCGAGCACACCAAGAAGGGCGAGAAGGAGATCCACGACATCGTCGACGAGAAGCTGAGGATGGTCGGGCTCGTAGGAGCCGAGAAGAAGCTGCCCGGCGAGATCTCCGGAGGGATGAAGAAACGTGCCGGGCTTGCCCGCGCGCTCGTGCTCGATCCACAGATCGTCTTGTTCGACGAGCCCGACTCCGGGCTGGATCCCGTGCGCACGGCCTTTCTGAACGAGTTGATGCTGGACCTGAACCCCAAACTGAAGGCGACCTTCATCGTGGTTACGCACGACATCGCTACCGCGAAACGTGTGTCCGACTTCATCGGAATGTTCTACCGGCGCAACCTGGTCCAGTTCGGGCCCGCGAAAGACATGTTCACGTCCGACATCCCGGTCGTGCGGCAGTTCCTTTCGGGCGACACCGAAGGGCCGATCGGGATGTCGGAGGAAAAGGACGCGACCAAGCCGACGGCGATCAGCTCCTCCGGCATGACCTACCAAGAGGTCGAGGAAGCCGAGCGAGAGGCCGGCGCGCCGGGCGGGACGGAAGCTCCCAGCTTCGCGGAAGAGGCCCGCAAGCAGTCGTTCGGCACTCGGCGGCGCGCTAAGAAAAGAGCCTAGGGCCGTCGATGGCTGTGATGAGGAACGTCGTCACCGAGACGGGCAACATGTTTGCCCTGACCCTCGAGGCCTTCCGCATCATGTGGAAGCCGCCCTATCCGTGGCGCGAATTCATCCGACAGTCGTGGTTCATCGCCTCGGTGGCGATGTTTCCCGCGGTGCTCGTGTCGATCGCCTTCGGCGCAACGATCGCTTTGCAGGTGGGCAACGTCGCCCGCCAGCTCGGGGCCGAATCCCAGACCGGCGCGGCCATGGTCCTCGCCGTCGTAAGGGAGGCCGCGCCCATCGTCGCTGCGCTTTTGATCGCCGGTGCAGGCGGCTCGGCGATGTGCGCCGATATCGGGAGCCGCAAGATCCGCGACGAGATCGCCGCGATGGAGGTGCTGGCCATCAATCCGGTCGCGACGCTCGTCGTGCCGCGAATCTGGGCCGCCGTGTTCGTTGCCATGCTGCTCGACGGATTCGTGTCGGTGGCCGGAATCGCCGGGGGCTATTTCTTTAACGTCATCATCCAAGGAGGCACACCGGGCGCTTATCTCGCGTCCTTCGGCTTATTGGCGCAGACCGCCGATCTGATCGTCGCGATCCTGAAGGCCGGCATCTTCGGTCTGGTCGCGGCGATGGTCGCCGTGTATTTCGGTTTCTACGCGAAGGGCGGCCCGAAGGGTGTGGGAGACGCGGTCAACCGGGCCGTGGTTGTGACCTTCATGCTGATCTTCTTCGTCAACTTCATTCTCACCGCGTTGTACTTCGCGATCGTGCCGCAGAAGTTCGGTTAGGAGGACCAGATAGCAACCGCTGGACGCATCCAACGGACGTTCGGCCTTCCCGGCCGGGCGGTATCGCGCACCATCGACGGACTTGCCGCGGTCGGCGAGCAGCTCGCCTTCATGGCGAAGTCGATGGGCGACATTTTGTTTGCGTCCCGGCACGTGGGCGAGATCTCGCGTCTCATATCGGAGATCACGATGGGCTCCGGCGCGCTGATCGTCGGCGCGGGTACGGCCGGAGTCATCTTTTTCATGGCGTTCTTCACAGGGACCCAGGTGGGGCTCGAAGGATTCAAGGGACTGCAGCTGATCGGTGCCGAGGCGTTCACGGGATTCGTCTCCGCGTTCGCCAACACCCGTGAGATCACACCGCTCATCGCCGGCGTGACCCTCGCAGCACAGGTCGGAGCCGGCTTCACCGCCGAGCTGGGGGCCATGAGAGTTAACGAGGAGATCGATGCCCTCGAGGTCATGGCCGTCAGGCCGATCCCCTACCTCGTCTCGACGCGGATCATCGCGGCCCTGATCGCGATCACGCCGCTCTATTTGATCTCTCTGTTCGCGTCCTACCTGGCAACCCAATTGATCGTGGTCGAGCTCCTAGGGCTGTCCGGAGGGACTTACTCGCACTATTTCTCGCTCTTCCTGCCGCCGATCGACGTCGTGTATTCGTTGATAAAAGCGATGGTGTTTGCGATCGCGGTGGCGCTCATCCATTGCTATTACGGCTACAACGCGAAGGGCGGCCCCGCCGGGGTGGGAATCGCGGTGGGCAAGGCGATCCGCACCTCGATCGTCGCGGTCAACCTTCTGAATCTGATGCTCTCTTCGTTCATGTGGGGAGTCTCGGACACGGTCCGGATCGCAGGCTAGGAGGGACCGGACATCACTCGTTACAGGCACGCTCTGGTCGGTTTGATAGCCGTCGGCCTAATCGGGGCGCTTGTCTGGCTGACGGGCATCACATTGACGGGACGCGCTCTGGGCAAAGACGTGCGCCTCGCCTTTGCCGAGTTCACGAATTGCGGCCAGGGATTGCGGACCGGAGGGGACGTCAAGTTGCGCGGCGTTCTGGTGGGGAGGATCGGCGACATCTCGCGGGAAGTCGGAGGCAACTGCCGGGTCGAGATGGAGCTATTCCCGAACCAGCTCAGCGTTATCCCCGCGAACTCCGGCGCCCAGATCCGTGCCAAGACGATATTCGGCGAGAAATGGCTCGAGCTTCTCTATCCAGAGACACCCTCAGGGCACATCGCGCAAGGCGACCTCATACCGGCAGACCGGACGGTGGATCCCCTGGAGGTGGAAACGATCCTCAACACGGCCCTCCCACTTCTGGATGCCATCGACCCCGAGGCGCTCGCCGGCGCGCTGGACGCACTGGCCGAGGGGTTCGCGGGGCATGAGGACGCCGCGATTCGTGCGATCGAACAAGGGAACGTCGCGCTCGCCTCGATGAACGAGAACGAGGATCTCGTTAAAGAGGGGCTGAGACAGCTCGCCGAGACCGGTCGCTTGCTGAAGCGTCTCGATGACGACCTCGTGGCCTCACTGGACAAACTCGACGATCTCAATCGCTTCACCACCGAGGAGGCCGACCTCCTGGCCGAGACCTTGTCTAAGGGTCCCC
This sequence comes from Actinomycetota bacterium, assembly GCA_046263155.1. Lineage (GTDB taxonomy): Bacteria > Actinomycetota > CADDZG01 > CADDZG01 > WHSQ01 > DATADF01. The sequence continues at coordinate 32,183 of JBHELF010000095.1, read as the reverse complement.
GTCTGCTGAACGAGCTGGGACTTCTCTTCGAGGTGCGCTTCTTCGATCTCACGAGACTCATCGATCGCGGGGCTACGGTGATCGGAGTGCTTTCGTCGCGCGCCAGCGACCTGGACCGTTTGCTCGACACGCTTCCCGTCTTCAACTCCAACTGGATCCGTAACCTCAATCACGTCTGCCGCTTCCGTCAGCCCGTGGACGAGCCCGGACGGTCTATGGGAGATCCGGTCCCGGGCCGCTGCTGGCGCGTCCACGACATCATCTCGACCACCCAGGGTGGCTACGACGGCCGCGGCCCGGACATGGAGGCAACACGGACGGCGCTGCGAGAGTTCGGCGTCCCGAGCGTCACCTCGATCGGGCGGCTCTTGTTTGCGCCCGCCATGCTGAGGACGGCCGGACGATGAGATCGACTGCGGTAAAGCTCTCGCTGTTCACCGCATTCACGATCTTCGTCACCTTCTGGCTCGCCTCGATCATCGGTCGCCTTGAGCCGTTCAAGGAAAGTTACGCGGTCCAAGCCGCTTTCACCGACGCGACCGGCATCCTCGTTGGAGACCTCGTGAAGATCGCCGGAGTCGATGTCGGCAAGGTGACGGGCTTCCGGGTCGAGGACGGCGAGGCCATCGTCACCCTCGAGCTGAAGAGCGACGTCGAGTTGCCGAGCAATGTGGGGGCCGAGATCAAGTATCGGAACCTGCTCGGGCAGCGAACGGTGAACCTCGTACGGCCCGAGATCCCGGCCCAAGATGTCCTCGAAGACGGCGACCTGATTCCCTCGAGCAACACCAAGCCCGCGCTCGATCTCTCGATCGTCTTCAACAACCTCCGACCTCTGATTCAGAGCACGAATCCGGAGGAGATCAACACGGTCGCGCGCGCTGTCGTCGAGATCTTCGAGGGACGCGAGAAGGATCTCGCGGGCATTCTCGGCAACGTCGGCGAGCTTGCCGACACCCTCTCGGACCGGGATCAGCGGCTGGCGCGACTGGTCGGCGACCTGGACGATGTGACGAAGATTCTGAACGGGCAGTCACAGAACATCAGGTCATCCCTACGTCAGTTCTCCACCTTCCTCGAAAGCCTCCACGAGGTGTCGCCCACGATCTCGAACGTTGTCGATCAGCTCGAGGAAGCCGCTCGGAAATTCGGCGGGGTCGTAGTTCGGAACCGCACGAATCTCGATCAAGAGCTACGCGATCTCACGGTCGTGCTCGAGGTCATCGACGACAATCTCGGGCCTCTCGGTCGCGTGGCGAAGAATCTCAAGGAGATCCTCCTCGCCACCGCGCGCTCCCAGTCCTACGGCAAGTGGTGGAACCTCTACGTCGTCAATCTCTGTCCGGAGCTCGGCAATCCGGATAACTGCACCGCGGTGATCGGGCCATGACGATCAGGAACTTCCGCGAACGCTCGCCTCTTTTCGTCGGGATCCTGTCGATCATCGGCGTGGCCGGCGCGACGACCTTCGCCTTCTATCTGGACCGCCTGCCCTTCGTGAAGCAGGTCTACAAGGTCAGTGCCGAGTTCGCGGACGCCGCCGGCCTCAACGTGGAGAACCAGGTCCGCGTCGCCGGGATCAAAGTGGGCACGGTCTCATCGATACAGCTTGACGGCGATCGCGTTCTGGTCGAGATGGAGATCGCCAACGACATCGAGATTCCGGCCGACGCCGCAGCCGAGATCAAACTCGCAACGATTCTCGGCACCAAGTTCGTGGAGATCGATGGCACGGGCGGCCCGCCGTTCCTGGAAAAGGGCGAGACCATCCCGTTGGAGCGCACCTCGATCCCGTACGAGATCTACGAGGCTGCGAACGAAGGCACGGAGATCGTCGAGGACATCGACGGCGAGGCGCTCAACAAATTGCTGGAGGAGCTGACGAAGCTGACGGAGGTGGCCGAGGACGAGATCGGTTCCGCCCTCGCCGGTCTGAACGATCTCGGGTCGGGCCTCAATGCACGCTCGGAAGAGCTTGCCTCGCTCGTCAAGGGGGCCGAGAACCTGACGGGCGTCCTGTCCGACGACGGCGACGACATCGTGCGACTTATCGACGCCTCGAACGACGTCCTCGGGGTGCTCGCCGGCCAACGAGAGGAACTGCAGTCCTTGCTCGAATCGACGAGATTCATGGCCGGCGAGCTCACGTCGGTGATCCGTAACAACCGCCGCAACCTGGACGGCATCCTCGACAAACTTCACCGTGCGCTCGTCGTGCTCGAAAAGAACGTCGAGCACCTGGATGTGGCCCTCGAGTATGCCGGCCCCTCGTCCCGTTACATCGCTTCAATATTTACTCAGGGACGTTGGGGCGACATCTACGTGTGCGCCCTGGTCCTGACCACGCCGTGTGAGGCGGACGAGCGATGACGAACCTCGTGCGTCCGCTCGCCACACTCGTCGTAGTCCTCTTGATCGCCGGCGGAGTCGGCACGGCAACGGTAGGCGACGGCGAAGCCGATACCTACACCATCACCGCGTACTTCGAAAAGGCCATCGGGCTGTTCGAGAACTCCGACGTCGACATCCTGGGGGTGCCCGTCGGAAAGGTCACCCAGATCGAACCCGTCGGCAGGCGCGTGCGCGTCCTCATGGAGATCGACAGAGACCACAACGTGCCGGCGGATGCCTTTGCTCAGATCGTTCCGATCTCCGTTATCTCGGATCGCTACATACAGCTCGAGCCCGTCTACGAGGGCGGTCCCGCGCTCGAGGACGGCGCGGTTCTCGACGTCGACCGCACCCAGATCCCGGCGGAGCTCGACGACGTCTTCAAGCAGTTGAAGAAACTGCTGGACGCGATCGAGCCCGGGCGCGAGGGGGAACCGGGGGCCCTGGGCGACCTCGTCGTGCAACTCAACGAAACACTCGAGGATCGTGAGGACGACCTGCGCGGCACCGTGATCAACGCCGCGGAACTCACGGGCACGCTTTCGGAGACTCAGGAAGACATCTCTGGTCTGCTGATCAACCTCGACGATGTTCTCGGCAAGCTCGCGACTCGGGCGGGTTCGCTCGGCGAGCTCAATTCAAACTTCGCCCAGGTCATGCTGGCGTTGGCGCAAAGCCGCGCCGATCTCGAAGGCACACTCCGAAATCTTGGCGGGCTTACTCATGAGGTCGGGGATCTGGTGAAGCAACATCGAAAGCGACTCGGTGAGGACCTGAAGCTCGCCACCCGGATCACCGACGCCGTTCTCGACAATCGCGCCTCGGTCGAGGAATCTCTCAGCTGGCTGCCGGTGGTCGCGGCGGGGATCTCCGGCGCCTATCACCCCCCGCCACAGAACTCCATCGACGTCCGCGACAACATCAAAGCCAAGCTCTCCTGCGAGATCGTCGACATGCTGCCGCCGGGAGAGTTTCGCGACGCCATGGACGAGTTCTGTCGCTCTCTGACCCAGGAACCTCCCGACGGCGACCGGCGCGTGGGGTCGGATGTCGACGACGGTTTGACTCTCGAGAGCGCACTGAACTGCGACGAGGGCGTGAAGAGAGTTCGTCGCCAGATCCGGCGCCTGATCAAGATCGAGCTGCCCGGGGAGATCGTGGACGAGTTGGTTCGTCAGCTCACGAAGCAGCTGCGGCGACTCAAGAACAAGTGCGAGTCGCTCGGAAAACATCTCATCCGCCGACTGCTCAAGAGGTTGCCCGACTCGAACCTCCTGCCCGGCCTTCAAGATCAGCTGCGGCGTGACATCGTGCGCCTGCGCGGCGTGCCGAGCGTGGCCGGCGGAGAGGTGATCGTGCCCCCCGCACCGGCCCCCTCCTTCGGCGAGCGCTTCGGCTCGTGGTTCGGCGGCCTCTTTGGCTTCTTGGGGCTGACGTTGTGAAACCACTCATCGGGCTGATCGCCTCGGTTCTCCTCGCGCTTCCCGGCTGCGCCGTGCTGGGATTCGAGACGGCGTGCGACGGCACCGAGGTCATCGGCAACTTCGAGCAGGTTGGCGATCTGGTCGAAAACGCGAACGTCCAGGCTTCCGACGTCGTCGTCGGAACCGTCAAGCAGATAGAGCTCGATGGCTGGGAGGCCCGGGTCGAGATGTGTCTCGCACCGGACCAGAAGATCCCCGAGGACGTCAAGGCGGTCGTCAGAACCACCTCGCTACTGGGAGAGAAGTTCATCGACCTTCAGCCCGTCCGCGAAGGGGCTCCCTACCTCGAAGACGGCTCCGTCATTACCTCCGACGACACCTCGAAATCGACCGAGCTGGAGGACGTGTTCGCGAAGCTTGCATCGGTCGTCGGAAGCGGGAATCTCGAGCAGATCAACCGCTTCACCTCGGCCCAGGCCAACATCCTTCGCGACCACGCGGACGATCTGCGACTCGTCTTCAAGCGGCTCCACCGCTTCACCGGAACTCTGGCCGATAGAAAGGCGCAGATTGCAGGCTCGGTCGATTCCCTCGACGCCGTTGCGCGGACGATTCTGGCCGACTCGAGCATCCTCGAGGATTTCCTGGAGTCCTTCGCCGAGTCGTCCGGCGTCCTGGCCGACGAGAGCGCGAACCTGCAGGAGCTTCTTTTCGCTCTCGATCGCTTCTCCGACGTGAGCGTTCGGCTCTTGGACCAGACGACGTCCGATCTCGATCGGCAGTTCCGCGATCTGAGACCCGTTCTGCGAACGCTCGCCGCGAACAGCGAGGACCTCGCCGAGTCGCTCCGCACTCTGGCGACGTTCGCCGAATGGTTCCCCGAGACGATGCCCGGCGACTACCTCCAGCTCGACGTCTGCATCGCGTTGCCCGAGTCGTTCGGCCAGGGTGTCACGTGCCCGCAAGCAATCGGCAACGATGATCCGAATCGATCCTTTTCCTCGCCAAGCACGCACGACGGGACGCCGGACGCGCTGCGTCTCCTCCTCCGCCGATCGCTGAGGGAACAACGCTGATGGCGATCCCCGCAAAGACAAAGGTCTTCGTCAACCTCATCTTCTTCGCCATCGGCGCGGTCCTGCTGTCCCTCGCGATGGCCACCCAGGTCTTATCCGTGCTGGAGGACCGTTATTCGATCTTCGCCACGTTCTCGGATGCCGGCGGTGTCTTCACCAACCAAGAGGTCACCTACCGGGGAATCACGGTCGGGCAGGTCGGCCGGATGCGTGTGGTCGAGGAAGGCGTCGAGATCGAGCTGCGCATCAACGAGGGCGTGCGCATTCCGTCCGACAAAACCGAGGCGCGCGTCATGTTCAAGAGCGCCGTGGGCGAGCAGTTCGTCGATGTCCTTCCCGGCTCCGACGGGGCCCCCTATTTCGAGGACGGCTCCAAGATCCCGCTGGCGCAAACTTCGATTCCTGTCAGCACGCAGGAGTTGCTCAGCACGCTGGAGGCGGTCCTTCAGGGCGTCCCACCCGAGGATCTCGAGGGCGCGGTCAGCGCCCTCGGCGCGGGCCTGGGGGGCCGTGGTCAGGATCTCGCCCTCATCCTGGAGTCGACCGCCGACCTCGCGCAGTTATTCGCCGAGCGACGTGGGGAGGTCGAGGGAATCCTGAAGAAGGGCACGAGGCTCGGAAGCGCGTTCCTGGCCTCTAAGGAGGATTTCGCCGCCGCGATCGAACAACTCGTCATCGTCAGCGACTCGCTCTCCGACAGCAGAGAGGACCTTAGAAATCTGCTTCAAGGCACGAACGTCTCCTCCGACGAGCTCATCGCCCTGATCAAGGAGAACCGCCCCGAGTTGCACGAGCTGATCGTCGATCTGGCAGAGATCAATGCGCTGCAGGCCGACCACTCTGGCGACCTGAGCCGGCTGCTCACTCGCTTGCCGACGGCCTTGCACAAGGTGAACCGCGCGTTCGAGCCCGACACAGGACTGATTCGATTCGGAAGCATCTTTGACGAACACGAGGAGCCGGAATCCTGCAGCTATGGGACCGAGCGTCGGCCTCCCGAGGATCGCAGCCCGAAGCTTCCTCCCAAGAAGGCTTTCTGTGGCGATCGACGACGGCCGGCCCCCACGCTTCCGGTCTCGGCCTTCGGTGCCTCGGCCCGAGGAATCCTCGGCGACGTGTCGGGACAGGATCTCACCAACGGACTCGTAGTCCGGCCGGCGCTGGCCATCTCGCGGATGCGGGACTGGTCCTGGGCGCTGTTCTACCTAAACGGCATTTAGCTCGCACCACGCCCTTACGATGGGTCGATGAGCGAAAGCACATCGGCCCTTAGCCCCATCTCCGAGACGCGCGGATCACATACGACTGTCCTCCTCGTGGGCCTCGTGATCGCATTGTTGCTCGCCGGCACACTGGGCACACTCTTGCTGCTCGGCAGCGACCCGACCGAGGAGGTGGATTTCTATCTCGTGTCGGAGCTCGCCGACGTAGAGGACCGCTCGCGCGAGATCATCGATCTCCTACTGAACTACGACTCCACGAATCTCGACGAGAAGGCAGACGCGATCCGGGAGCTCGCGACCGGAGCATTTCGGGAGCAATACGACGAGCTCATCGGCCAGGGCCTCGGCGAGGCCCTACAGGCCGCGTCGGCCTCCTCGCGGGGACAGATCGTCGAAGGGCCCGACGTTGCGTTCAAGACTTCGGACGAGGCGATCGCGATCGCCCGCGTGAGCCAGACGGCGCAATCGAAGTCGAATCCCGGGGGGCAGACGTATCTATATGTGCTGAAGCTCAACCTGATCCGGACCGCGCGCGGTCAGTGGCTGGCCGACCGGGTCGAGATCTTGGGCGAAGAGGTTCCGGGTTCGGTTCCGGCCGCGTGAGCCGGGCCGAAAGTCTCTAACAGCATCCGTCCGTTCTCCAGCAGGCGCTCGAACTTCGGCCCGTACCAGGGCGGGGTCACGTTGACTCGATCCGCCACTTCCTCCCACTCCTTGATTCGATCCCGCGCCTCGTCCGGCGTCCCGGCGATGGCGATCGCGTCGCACAACTCGTCGTCGATCAGCTCGATCATGCGCTCTCTGTCCTTGGCGTCGAATGCGGAGCGCAGATCGGGCACGAGATGGGCGCGATCGTGGAGCTCCATGATCGGAAGGTATGTGCGTGTGGTCGCGTAGAAGGCGATCTGCAGCTTGCACTCTCGGCGGGCGAGATCGATGTCGTCGGAGATAGAGATCATCGGTTCGGCCGTCAGATTGCAGTCGGAAGCTTTTCGGCCCGCTCGGTCGGCTCCATCCTCGATGGCCGGCCGGACGACCTCACGGAGGTACTTGGGCGACGCGAGAGGGTGGGCAAGAAGACCATCGGCAACCTCGCCGCAGGCGCGGGCCATGACCTTCCCCACGGCGGCGAAATACACCGGTACGTCGCGCGGCGGCGGATTGCGCCTCCCCCCGAACGTCGGTCTTGTCACGTTGTAGAAGCGGCCCTCGAAGGTCACGTCCTCACCTCGGTTCGCGGCCCACACGACGCGCATGGCCTGCGTGTACTCCTTCAGCTTCGGAACCGGGTGCTCGAACGGAACCGAGAAGCGCTCGATATTGATCCTCTTCACCTGAGAGCCGATGCCGAGGATGAAGCGACCGCCGGAGAGCTCGTCCAGATCGGCGGCCGTCATGGCGGTGATCGTCGGCGAGCGAGGGAAAGCCAAAACGATCGCCGTCCCAACATTTATTCGCGAGGTGTGATGGATGGCCGAGGCGGCGCTAACCACCGCGGTGGTAGTCGTCTCGCCGACCCAGCAGGACTCGAATCCGGCTCGCTCGACTTCGGCGGCCATCGCTCCGATCATCGGCAAGGGGCCGCCGATGCCAATTCCATACTCCACCGCGTGCTCACCTCGGCTATCTGTGGCTGCAGGAACGAGCGGGACTATATTCCCGACTTGGCGCCGGGCCGGGCGGGGTATCGTGCGCCCGCTTCCATTGGAGCGTGTGGCTCGAGGAGGAAGAGTGGCCGATCTGCTGGATGAGGAAGAGATCGAACAACGCCTGGACGAGCTCGGTGACTGGGAGCGCGAGGGCGACGAGATACAGAAGGTGTTCGAATTCGACGACTTCCCTTCCGCGATCAAGTTCGTCACCGGCGTCGCCAAGCTCGCCGACCGTTACGACCACCACCCGGACATCGACATCCGCTACAGCAAAGTCAGGCTGGCCCTCACCACGCACTCCGAAGGGGGTTTAACCGCCCGCGATTTCGATCTAGCGGGAGATATCGAACAAACGCTCGGCTAGCTCCGTGTAGCGAGTGGGGCAACCTCTTTGCGTTGGCTCGCGTGAACTAACGCACGGGGCATCAGATTTCAGGAAACCTTGAGTCCGATGCACTTTTTCGACTGCGCGTACAAGAAATGAGATTCAAAGAATCCTTTTCTTCGGAACGGTGGTTCTCGAGCAGTTTTTGTCACACCCTCCTGCTTGAATCGAAGCCATGGCAACTGCACTCATCGACCGAGCCATCGAGCTTTTGGAGAAGGCCAACGCCGAACTCGAGCCGGAGCTCCTGCCGGCGCCCGCGGCGCGCAGGTTGCTGTCTTCCTATGCGCGTGTCTGCAAGCTCGGGGAATTCGGCTTGGCGGCGTTGATGCGCAAGGTCGACGACGCGGCCGAGGTGGCAAAGGTGACCGGCACCTCCATGGGCAAGGCCAAGGCCACCGTGCAAACCGGCAAGGTCATGGCCGGCTCGGCGCCGCTGGCCAGCGCGCTTAAGAAGGGCACCATCTCTCTAGACCAGGCGAACGAGATCGCGGCCGCCGAAGGGTCGGCTCCGGGGGTCGCCAAAGAGCTCGTCAACGTCGCCCGAAACGAAGCCTTCTGCGTGCTCAAGGACAAGGCGCGGGCGGCAAAGCTCGAAGCCGAGCAGCACCGTAACTTGGCGGCGCGTCAGCACAAGGCGAGGTATGCGCGTAGCTACTCCGACGAGCTCGGCATGGTGCACATCCATCTCAACTTGGAACCCCACATCGGGACCCCGATCCTGGCCCGGGCCGAGGCTGAGGCTGAGCGTCTCGCCCGGAAAGCAAAGGCAGCCGATGCCTCACGCCGCGGGGATGCGACCCAAGAGCCGTTCGAGTGCTATCTCGCCGACGCCTACGCCGCCATGCTCACGCGCCCAGGGGCGGTCAGGGGTCGGGCCCGGCGTCCGGAGTTGGTCGTACTCGTGAACCGCGAGATCGCCAAGCGCGGCTGGAAAGACGTGCGCGCGGGCGAGATCTGCAAGATCCCCGGTGTGGGTCCCGTCGCACCGCAAGTGGCGCAGGAGATCGCGGAGGACGCCTTTCTGTCCGGCTTGTTCTACGACGGCACTGATCTCCGCCACTTCAAACGGTGGTCAAGACACATCCCCGTCGAAGTCGAAGTCGCGCTGGAGCTGGGTAAACCGCCATCCTTCGACGGAGTTCGCTGTGTCGACTGCGGCAACCACTACAAGGCCGAGTTCGACCACGTGCAACCCCGCTTTGCCAATGGGCCGACCTCGCAGCCCAACCTCGAGCCGCGCTGCTGGCCTTGCCACCAGGCCAAGACACAACGCGATCGCGAGATGGCGAGGGCGAGAGGCTCCCCGAAGTCGGCTTAGGAGCTCCGCCCTGGTGGCCGCGCCCGAGGCCTGAGTTACCGGGCGTTTACTACGGCTAGTTCGTTGTAGGCGCCACGGTTCATGAAGGGATGTGGCGGCACGCGGCCCACACCCACTGCCCTGTAGGTCGTCATGATGGCAGCAACCTTCCAATCGGTCGGTTCCCCGTCGAATTCGGCGGCCAGCGCGGCTACGGCCTTTTCGAAGGCGGAGCGAATTGCCGCAGCCGCCGAAGTGCCGTCGAGCCAGTCGTGCTGGGCACGCAGTGGAGCGCGCCGCTCCTTGAGGATCTTCAGCAGCAACGTCGATTTCAGGTGGTAGAAGTCCACGTCCAGCTCCGGTCCGAATAATTCGTAGTAGGTCTCGCCGAACTCGTCGGCCATCACCGATTGCTGCAGCTGCGTGACGAATTCGTCGAAGATCCCCACCGCCGCGTGGTCGTAGCGGAAGACGCCCTCTGAATCCTCGGTGGCTGTGCGCTGGCCGTTCCACTCGCTGACGAGGCCTAGAGCCTCCGTGACGGCGGGGTCCTTCGGAGCTGAGCCGGCAAAAGCCTTTCGTACTAATGGCAGGTAGTCATGCCAGCGGCCGTCCTCGTAGGAGGCTTCGCGGTTTATCTGCCAGACGTCATCCGGACCGACCTTCCCTTTACGGGCAAGGGCGCTCATCCTGCGAGCGAGCATGTTGACGCGCTGGAGATCGCCCCAGTAGTTCTGATCGCCGTTGTGCCACCCCGGGGCGATCTGGTTGTTCCAGTTCACGGTGTAGCCCTGGCGCGGGTTGATCGCGTGTGGAATGCGGTTGAGCGGCACAAATCCCTTCCAGTCGAAACTGCCATCGCCGAGGGTGGGCAGGCGCACGTCCGTGCCGGAGGCGCGGATCGGGGGCCGCGCTACGTGCCAGAAGCCGGCGTTGCCGCGGTCATCCACATAGTTGACGTTCAGGCTCACGTTGAAGTCCTCAAGCGCCTTGCGCACCTTATCGATGGTCGTCGCCTGGTTGAGCGTGAGGAAGGGGATCGCGTTCTGGATCTCGCGCATCCAGTGAGCTCGTGCCTTCACCACAGCGTAGGGCTTTCCGTCGACGGCTACTTCGCCGATGACGGGCCCGTACTCGGGGACGCGGCGGACCTCGATCTCGGTCATATTGACCGGCGCGCCGTCGCAGAGGTCGGATTGCGCGGGCGACGCAAGGCCGGCGTGATCGGCTTTGCACATCACGGTGGTCGTGTAGGTATCGAACTCCTTGGTCTCGCCGTCCCGCAGATAGTGAGTCTCGTCCTCGGGGTCTATCGGAACGAGGAATACGTCGATCTGATCGGTGTAGCCGTAGGTGATCGACCACGCGTGCGTGGGTGTCTTGCCGATGAGGATGATGCCGGCGGTGCCTGCGAAGCCGATTCCGCGCGCGTGCTGGGTCGGCGAATTGATCTCGAACTCGTAGAAGATAGGCGGCACCAGATAATCGAGCTGGGGCCCCCCGAGAAGAATCGGATCGCCATTCTTGGCGAGCTTGCCGGTAACCGTGATGGCGTTGGAGGCCTGGCGGCGACCGAGGCCGACGTAGCTCAAACCGTTCAGCAGGTCGTTTTCGTGGCGCTGCACCTCATCGCCGGTTCCGGGGTCGGGCAGCAGAACGCCGCGTGCCGACAGGCCGTCGAAGCCTCCGCCGGGGTAGGGAAAGCGTCCCGCATCGCGCGGTGCGGTCGTGTACGCGCCCGGATCGCGGTAGAACCGAACGTCGGAGAGCACTTCGCGCGCCGCCTTGTCACCGAGTCGTTCGGTGAGGTCGGCCAGAAACTCAGCATTGAAGAGCTCATCCCCGAAGCCCTCCACAGAATCGCGCGACTGCAGAACGGCCACGGAGAGCGAATCGGTCACCTCCCAAGGTTCGGGTCGCTGGCCGAGCGCGAGATACTCACCCGGCATCTTGCGCGGGTCTTGCATCGCTTCCTCGATGTAGGCGTTGATCCCGTCGCGGTAGGCCTCGAGATTGGCCATCTGCTCATCCGTGTAGAACTCATCGGCCATCGCCAGCAGCTCGTCGTCGGTGTAGAACTCCGCCCGCCAGGCGCGGTCGTAGTCGTACCAAGACTGGCCCCCGATGAATTGGGCCATCTCGCCGCGCGCCACGTGTCTGAACACATCTGCCTGGAAGAGCCTGTCCTCCGCCACCACGTAGCCGGCACCGAACTGAGCGTCGACTTCGGTCTCGCCGTAGAGGTGTGGGATGCCCCAACCGTCCCGATAGATCACGACGCTGTCGCGCGGCGAATAGGGCTCACCGAGCTGGTCGCGCGGGTCGGACTCCGAGGGCTCGGCGCCCGGCTCCGCAAACGACCAGTCCTTGATGGCAAAGTCGACGTAGAGGTCGCGCTGCTCGGTCATGTTTGCGTTTTCGTAGGTTCCCATCAGCGCGCTGGGAAGCGAGGGCACGGGGATATGGCCGGTGTTGCCCGGAGGGAGCACGTTGCCCCCGCCGACGTGGTCGAACGGAGGTGCGTTGGGAGGTCCCTCCTGAGCCTGCGCCAACGGAGCGCCGACGATCAGCGCCACGAGCAGCGAGAGAATCAGCTTGGATCGCGCGATGCCCAACATGTGATCGGCCTCCGATTGCGCATGCGAGCTTGGCTGGTAGAGGGAGTCTTCCCCGTCTCCCCCGCCACCTCCTGCTTAGGCAGGGTCAAAGCCGCTCGTGCTGACGTGAGCCGAATGAGCGGTTTCGGGCGGGTGGGTGGCTGGGCCAGGCCGACCTATTGCCGAACGACCGCCTCGGAGGGCCGCAGCCAGGGCGGCAAGGAAAAGGTGACGTCCTCGGTGGTCACCTCTTTCACCTCGACCTTGTCGTAGCCGAGGTCGGCAAGCTTGTGGAGAAGGCGGTCGACCAGCACCTCGGGGGCGCTAGCGCCCGAGCTCACTCCGACGGTCTCGGCATCCTCGAGCCACCTCTCTTCCAGGTAGGACTCATCCGGGACGAGATGCGCGGGCGTGCCCGCCGCGCGCGCAACCTCCACCATTCGGTTCGAGTTGCTCGAGTTCAACGCTCCGACGATGAGCACGACATCGCACTCCGGAGCCAGCGCCTTGACGGCAACCTGACGATTCTGAGTCGCGTAACAGATGTCGTCCGACCGCGGACCTTGCAAGTCGGTAAAGCGGTCGCGCAGCGCCTCCACCACCTTGAGGGTGTCATCCACGGACAGCGTGGTCTGCGTTAGATAGGCGACAGGCTGGTCGCGGTCGAACGGTAGATCGCCGAGCTGCTCGACACTCTCGACGACGACCGTGTCATCCGGCGTTTCGCCCGAGGTCCCCTCGATCTCCTCGTGGCCCTCGTGACCGACGAGAACGATCTTGCGTCCTCCTCGAGCGAAGCGTTTTGCTTCCAGGTGGACCTTGGTTACGAGAGGACACGTCGCGTCGATCACATCGAGGCCGCGGGCGGCCGCGTTTGCCCGCACCTCCGGCGACACGCCGTGAGCAGAGAACACGCACACGGCCCCCTCGGGGATCTCGTCTTCGGAGTCCACGAAGACGGCCCCACGCTTCTCGAGCTCGGTGACGACGTGGCGGTTGTGAACGATCTCCTTGCGCACGTATACGGGGGGGCCCAGAGTGTCCAGGGCCCGCTCCACCATCTGCACGGCGCGATCCACACCCGCGCAATAACCGCGAGGTGCGGCGAGTATGACCTTCTTCACAGAGCCATAGTAGGAGCCGCTAACGCGCCCTCCGGGACAGCCTCACAGCTTGCGGCGATAAAGGTCCGCCAGGCCGGCCTCCTGGCTCGAGAGGCAGAGGGGCTCGACGGGACAGTCCTCGCACCGAGGTTTCTTGGCGATACACGTTTGGCGACCGTGCTCGATGAATAGGTAAGGCAACCGCGGCCAATCTTTACGCGGCAGCAGCTCCATCAGATCCTTCTCGATACGTACTGCCTCTTTGGACTTCCATTTCGTAAGCCCAAGCCGCACTGCCACCCGACCGACGTGAGTATCGACCGCGATGCCGGCTCCGGGATCCTTCTTTGCCGCCGCGGGATAGACGTTGGTAAGGATGATGTTCGCGGTCTTACGGGCCACGCCGGGAAGGGTGATCAGCTCCGCCATGGTGTCCGGCACCTCGCCCCCGAAATCCTCGAGCAACCTCTGGGCGAGCCCCCGCAACGCTTTGGTCTTCTGGCGAAAGAAGCCGGTCCGGTAGACGTCCCGCTGCAGCTCCTCCTCCGGGACCGCAAGGTAGTCCTCAGGACGCCGGTACTTCTTGAACAGTTCCGCGGTGACCTGGTTCACCATCTCGTCGGTCGACTGGGCCGAAAGGATCACCGCCACCACGCATTCGAGAGGAGTCGTGTAGTTGAGAGCAATGCGAGCCTCGGGGTATGCCCGCTTGAGTCGCCTAAGGATGCGCGGCATCCGCTCGCCCGGGGGTGCGAATCGCTGGTCGCGCTGCGATGCCTTGGCCACGACCGTATTTAGCCCTAGTTCCCGCCCGAGGTACACTGGCAAACGACCGTTCGTTTGGCCGCAGGGATTGGAAAGGGATTGGAAAGGGATTGGAAACAGGGATATGAGCCAAGTCCTGGTCCCGCGCGTCGCCGACGGGCACACCCCCCGGCGCAAGGAGATCATTCGGGCCGCGGCGCGCCTCTTCTCCGAGCGCGGCTATCACGGCACCTCGATGCAGCATCTGGCCGACGCCCTCGGGCTGCAACGCGGCTCCCTTTACGCCCATATCGGATCCAAGGAGGAGCTTCTCTTCGATGTCGTCCACGAAGGCGCCGACCGCTTTCTCGAACGCGGACGCGCGGCCGTCGAGATGCAGGCCCTGGCCTCGGTGCGTCTTCGCCGTCTCCTTGTGGGTCACATCGAGACGGCCATAGAACACCTGGACGCGGCAACGGTGTTCCTAAACGAGTGGCGTTACCTGTCCCCGGATCTACGAGCGAAGGTTCAACAAAAACGCGACGAGTACGAAGCCATGCTCAAGGAGATCATCACCGATGGAATTGCTCGTGAGGAATTCCGTCACGACATAAACGTCCGCTTTGCGGCTCGCCTCGTTTTGTCGGCGGGTAACTGGACCTACGCCTGGTATCGACCCGGGGGTGAACTAGGGCCGACGGAGATCGGTCAGCGATTCGCGGAGTTATTGCTGCGAGGCCTCGTCGTGAGCCCTCAGAAGGGAGATCTATGACATACGAAGAGAAGCTCGCTGGGTTCAATGAGCACATCGAGGCCGGCGGGAAAGTCGAGGCCCAAGACTGGATGCCCGATGAGTATCGAGGCGGCGTCCTCAAGTTCATCGAGATGCACGCCAACTCCGAGATCATGGGGGCCCTGCCCGAGAGGGAATGTCTTCCCGCGGCCCCCTCGCTACGGCGAAAGATGTCGCTGTGCGCCAAGATCCAGGACGAGGTCGGTCATTCGCAGCTGCTCTACAGGGTCGCTGAAGATCTCGGCAAGAGCCGTGATGCCATGTATGCCGATCTCGTCAACGGCAGATCCAAGTTCCACAACGTCTTTCACTATCCCGTCAGCCACTGGGGCGACGTCGCGATCATCGGGTGGCTCATAGACGGCGCCGCGCTCGTGACACAGGCCGCCCTGCTTGATTCCTCGTACGCCCCGTACACGCGCGTCCTGAAACGAATCTGTGCTGAGGAACAGCTCCACCTCCGGCACGGCGAGGACATAACGCTGGAGCTGGCCTCCGGCACCGCCGCGCAGCGCGAGCTCTTTCAGGAGGCGCTGAATCGATGGTGGCTGGCGATCATCCATTTCTTCGGCCCCCGCAGCAACGTCGCGAAGGACCTACTCCTTCGCTGGAAGGTAAAGACCCGCACGAATGAGGACCTTCGCCAGGAGTTTCTCGATCGTTACGTGCCGAAGATCCTCGAGCTTGGGTTTCAGATCCCTACGCCCACCCCGCGCCACGATCCCGACTCGGGCCATTGGCTGATCGAGGACGACGAGATCGACTGGGGCCCCCTCGAGGCCGTGAAGCGCAACCGGGGCCCCGAGACGGAACGTCGTCTGGAGCAACGTCGGCGCATCTACGAAGAGCACCGCTGGGTTCGCGAGGCGCTAGCCGAACCCGCGTACCACGCGGCCTGAAGCGGCTGATAAGAAAATGGACGTTTACGAAGTCTTTCGGCGCTCCGGCCACAAAGATCCTTTCGAGCATTGTGGAAGCGTCATTGCTCCCGACCCCCAGATGGCGCTCCTGATGGGAAAGGAATGCTTCCTTCGGCGCCGCGAGGGCGAGCATCTTTGGGTCGTCAGGCGATCGGCGATCCATTCCTTCGAGGATGAGAGCTTGCTCGAGATTGCATCCGACAAGTCGTACCGCTTTGCGGAGGCGTATCGCGATGTGGTCACAAAACGTGAACGTGCTCGCGAGCGCGCCCGGGAGCTGACTCGGTGAGTGATTCGCTCGTTGCTTTGATGACGGCTATGGCCGACGACGAACTCGTACTCGGCCATCGCCACTCCGAGTGGACCGGGTTCGCGCCTCATCTCGAGGAGGACGTTGCCTTCTCCTCGATCGCACAGGACGAGATCGGGCATGCGACCGCGATCTACAGGGTTATCGGCGAGCTCACGGGGACGGATCCGAATCGGCTCGCACTGGGCCGCGACGCCGACGCCTACCGGCACGCCACGATCTGCGAACAGCCCAACGGCGATTGGGCCTACACGCTCGCGCGTCACTGGCTCTACGACCACGCGGACGATCTGCGTCTCGAGTCCTTGGAGGGCACGGCCCATCCACCCTTGGCCTCCCTGGTGACGAAGATTCGGCGGGAGGAGCGCTATCACCTAATACATGCCGATACCTGGATGAAGCGCGTCGCCCACGGCCCGGTGGAGGGTCGCAACCGACTGGCGGACGCGGTCACCGATGCGCTACCTCAGGCGATCGGGCTGTTCGAGCCCTATCAACTCGAGGACCAGGCGCGCGACGAGGGCTGGTTGCCGGTCGCCAGCAAGGAGTTGGCCGAGAGGTTCTTCGAAACCACCACACGTGCTTTGGACGAACTCGGGTTTCCTACCGAAACGCACTCACGCCCCGATCAACGCGCCGAATTCGTGGCGTCGTCCAGCGGAGACCTCATCGCCGGCGAAGCGGAGCCGGGCGAAGACAGGCCCGGCGAAGGGACCCAGTCGGCGACCGGAGGCCGCTACGGTCGACACACCTCGGAGTTCGAGGCTCTGTGGGCCGAGATGACGGGCCAGTTTCGGGCTCACCCGGGAGCGACCTGGTGACGGTCGCCGCCGTCGCGACGCGAGAAGCCGTCCTTGCCGCGCTGGACCGCGTGCCCGACCCGGAGATCCCCGCGGTCTCGATCATGGAGATGGGGATGGTCGGAGCCGTAGAAAGTGACGGACGAAGGGTCGCGGTCACGATCCTGCCGACCTTCACCGGCTGCCCCGCCATCGACGTCATCGAGCGCGACGTCCGCGACGCGGTCCTGGCAGTCGGCGGCGTCGAAACCGTGGACGTCCGCCTATCGTTCGACCCCCCTTGGACGGCCGAACGAATCACCCCCGAGGGCCGAGCCAAGCTGAAGGACTTCGGATTGGCGCCGCCGGGAGCCGGTCCCGTGCTGATCACGGAGATCGGTCTGCCGCGCGTTGCGGAGTGCCCCTTCTGCGGAAGCCGCGACACGGTGAACGAAAATCCCTTCGGACCAACTCCCTGCCGTGCGCTGTATTACTGCCGCGCCTGCCGCAATCCGTTCGAACTCTTCAAACCCATCTAACGAAATCATCAGGCGTAGCTCAGCTTGGATAGCCGCCCGCCGCTTGCCGAATGGAACCCTCTTCTCATTAGACGCGGCTCAGTCTGGTCAGCCACCCGCCCACCCAAAACCGTCACTCGGGCGCCTGGCCGGCCAAAGACGAGCTCATGCCAGACGAGGGAGCAGGCCCCTGCCGTTTAGGCGGCGGTCGTCGCGGGGGTGGAGCGAGGTTTGCGGCGGCGGGTCGTTACCCCATATCTCAGCTAACGGAGAAACCGTTTTGACCGGTGGGGCGCTCTTCGTAAACCTCGACCCTCTCCACCTCGGCCATCGGAGGCCCCAGCCGGCACCATGCGATGACCCGGTCGACGGCAGGCTTGTAACCCTCTAGGTGTATCTCGATGCGCCCGTCGGGCAGATTGCGCGCGGATCCCGACACGGACTGTTCGCGTGCCATCTGACGACATGAGTCTCGGAAGAACACGCCCTGGACGTGTCCCGAGATCAGGAGCTTGCGGCGCACCATCATTGCGCTTCGGAGGAGCGCACCACGACGCGCTCGTGCTGTGGCTCCAGGACGACGATCGGATTTGCTACCAACGAGTGGAGTTCGGGATGCACGAACAGCCGGATGCCCTGTTCCTCCTCGATCTGCTCGTCGTCACTCGGCCTGTCCGCGAACTCGATCATCACGTCCAACCCACCGCCCAGTGATTTTGCCGCGCGCAGGCGCACACCTCCGGTCGCTTGATCGATCCCCGCGAGATCGAGCGACCGGCGCAACGCGTCCGCCGCCTCGTCGGTCACCTGTATGGCCATCGTCGACCCCTTTACCTTTCCCGAACCTTACTCAAGGGGGCGTCCGGCGCAGTGAAAAATCGCAGATCTTTGGGGCGGGCGGGTGGCCGTCCAAGATAAGTAGCGCCGTACGCGATGAGGCCTACTTCAGGTTGACCCAGACCGATTTCGTCACGGTATAGGTCTCCATCGAGTGCAGGCCCAGCTCCCTTCCGTAACCCGACTGCTTGTAGCCGCCGAACGGGACGACGGGGTCGTAGAGACCGGTGGTATTGATCCAGACCGTCCCGGCGCGAATCCCCCGCGCGACGCGGTGCGCCTTGGTGATGTCGTCCGTCCACACCGCCGCCGCCAGGCCGTACATGGTGTCGTTGGCGACCGTGATGGCCTCCTCGACATCGTCGACGACAATCACGGACGCCACCGGGCCGAAGATCTCCTCTTGGGCGATGCGCATGTCGTTGCTGACCCCGGTAAAGATGGTGGGCTGAATGAAATAACCGTCGCCGAGCTCCGTCGACCGCTCGCCGCCGGCGGCGACCTCGGCCCCCTCGGAACGTCCGATATCGATGTAGGAAGTGACGCGATCCAGCTGTTCCTGCGAGACGACCGGGCCCATGGTCGTGTCTTCCTGCAGGGCCGGTCCCAACTTCATCTTCCCGGCAGAGTCCACAAGTGAGGACACGAAGTCCTCATGGATCGACTTCTCGACCAGGATCCTCGTGCCGGCAGTGCACACCTGGCCCGAATTGGCGAACACTCCGAACATCGAACCGACTGCCGCCCTCTTGAGATTGGCATCGGAGAAAACGATGTTGGGGGACTTTCCTCCGAGCTCCAACGTCACACGCTTCAAGTTGCCCTCGGACGCGTGGAGGATCTTGCGGCCGACCTCGGTCGACCCAGTGAACGCGATCTTGTCTACGTCGGGATGAGCCGCGAGGGCCGCTCCTGCCTCCTCGCCGTACCCGGTCACGACGTTCACGACTCCCTCGGGGACGCCCGCGTCCAGGCACAGCTCCGCTAGTCGCAGCGCGGTCAGGGGGGTTTGCTCGGCCGGCTTCAGAACGATCGTGTTGCCGAAGGCGAGTGCAGCCGCGACCTTCCATGTGGCCATGAGTAAAGGAAAGTTCCAGGGGATGATCCCGGCGCAGACACCGACGGGCTCGCGCAGGGAGTAAACGAGGAGTTCGGGCCCCGTCGGCATGGTTTCGCCGTGCACCTTGGTCGGCCACCCCGCGTAGTAGCGGAAGTACTCTCCCGCCATGTAGATCTCGCCCGACGCGGCCTTGAGCGGCTTTCCGGCATCCATCGCCTCTATCTGGGTGAGCTCATTCGAGTTCTTCTTGATCAGCTCCGCGATCTTGAGCAGGATCTCCGTCCGCTTGCCGGGCCGGAGAGAGCTCCACCGTCCGTCGTCGAAGGCGGTGCGCGCTGCGCGCACCGCCTCGTCAACGTCCTCGGCGGTTCCTCTCGGCACCGACACAAACGCCTTGCCCGTGGAGGGATCCACTACATCGAACGTCTCGCCCGAAGCCGCGTCGACCGGCTTGCCCCCGATGAACATCTTGCGG
The DNA here is from genome assembly GCA_046263155.1 of Actinomycetota bacterium. Classification (GTDB taxonomy): domain Bacteria; phylum Actinomycetota; class CADDZG01; order CADDZG01; family WHSQ01; genus DATADF01. The sequence goes on along the minus strand of JBHELF010000095.1, from coordinate 12,596 downwards.
CCGCCCTCGATGAACTTAGTCACCTCGGGCAACAGCTCGACTACTGCCATCGAATCACTCCTCCCTAGCGCTTGATGCCGGCAGCGTAGCTGCCGAGAAGCCGCGTGAAAGTCGCGTGTTCGCTCAGTTCGCCTAGTGCTTCCACCATTACGGGTTCCGTCGCGGGCGCCTCGACGTCGGCATAGAAGACGAATTCCCAGGGACGCCCCGGACGCGGCCGCGACTCTAGTTTGGTGAGGTTCAGGTGCCTTGTCGCGAACGCCCCGATGCAGCGATACAGCGAGCCCGCGAAATGTCCGACGCCGAAGATGATCGAGCTCTTGTCCGCTTCTTGAAGCGAAGTGGGACTGCGCGAGACCGCTCCAAAACGTGTGTAGTTCTCGGGATAGGTCTGGATACGCTCGGCGAGGATGGGGAGCCCGTAGAGGTCGGCGGCTCGCCGGGACGCGATCGCCGCGGTCTTCTCGAGCTTTTCCTCGGCGATCTTGCGCACCGCCCCCGCCGTGTCGTATTCGGCCCTCACATTTACCTCGAGGGCCGTCAGAAACTCCTCGCACTGAGCGATCGCCTGAGGATGGGATATCACCTCGCGAATGTCCTCCAGGTCGGTCCCGGGAAGCGCGATCAGGCAATGGTCCACCGGAACGACCGTCTCGCCGACGAGATGCAGCCCGTGCTTCAGAAAGAGGTCATAGGTCTCGTTAATGCTGCCCGCCTGCGAGTTGTCCATGGGGACGACTCCATAATCGGCGCGGCCCACCTCCACTGCCTCAAAGACCTGCCGGATGGATGCCAACGGAACGCCGTCGACATCCGGAAACAAAGCGAACGAGCCCTCCTCCGAGAACGCGCCCGCTTCCCCTTGATACGCGACGATCGGATCGGTCTCGGTCACGAACGCGCGCTCCCGTTTCCCGGCATCGCCACAAGCGGAGGAACATGGTCGGGATGGGCGGCGTGAAGCCATTTCTGCTCGGCCTTTCCGAGGTCCGTCTGGGATGGCTCTCCCGCCCAAAGCTCGCGCGCTATGGCCTGCCAATTGGCCGTGGCCTCGAGGCGGGCGAGTAGGGACGCGACGCCAAACGACATGCGGTTGAAGGTGACCATCACACCGGGAAGGCCAACCTTTCGCAGGATCTGAAAGGCCCTGGAGCGCGGGTCGAATCCGGCGGCCGCAATCTCGTGGACCAGCGGAGGATCGATTCTGAAGGGCGCGTCTTCGAGCACAGGCGCGTTCAAGAGCTTCAACGTGTCCCAGATCGCGTCTATGTCGGGAGTTCGGTGATGCAGGATGCCGAGCCCCTCCATCGCCGCACGGCCGCGTTCACGATCCTCGGTTATCAGCGCTTGCACGACTTCGAGGAGCAGGTCGAGCGTGCCCGGATCGAGGGCGCGCACCAATCCAAAGTCGAGAAAGGCCACCTTCTTTTTCCCCAGCAATAGGTAGTTCCCGGGATGGGGATCCGCGGAGAAAAGCAGGAACCGGTTGAGGCTGCCGTAGAAGAACCGAAAAACTGTCTCGGCGAGTCGGTCTTTATCCTCCTGGTCCCACTCCAGTGCCGAAAGAAACGGCTGCCCCGTTATGAACTCCTGAGTGATTACCCGCTGGCGGCAATACTCGGGAAACACCTTGGGGACGACGATGTAGGGATGGCCGGCATACAACTCCGCGAACCTGGCCTGATTCGAAGCCTCGCGCCGGTAGTCCAATTCCTCCAACACGCGTTCCTTGACCTCGTTCGCTATGTCCTTCGGATCGATATTGGGAGCGATCGCTACGGCCAACTTCGTCATGGCTGAGACGTTCTTGATGTCGGCCCGGACCGCGTCGTCGACGCCGGGATACTGGACCTTTACGGCGACGTCCTGGCCTGTGGGAAGCCTCGCCCGATGCACTTGGCCGATAGAGGCGGCGGCGACCGGTTGGTCGTTGAAGTCGGTGAAGACCTCCTCCACGGATCGACCGAACTCTCGCTTGATCACGGCGCGCGAAGCTTCGGGATCCATCGGGGGGGCGGAGTTCTGAAGCATCGTCAGAGCGTCGCGATAGGTGGCCAGGTATTCGCCGGGGACGCTGAACTCGTAAAAGGAAGCCAATTGGCCGACCTTCATCGCGGCGCCCTTCATCTCACCGAGCATCTGAACCAACTGTTGAGCCGTCTGTTGATGGAAACCGGAGAGAAACTCCTGCGCTCTCTCCGGCGCGGCAAACGCCTTCATGCGCGTTCCAATGAATCGTGCCGTGGACTTCCCCGTCTGTCCGGCGAGCCGCGCCCCGCGTTGAAACCAGCCGGTCGGTATCTCTGGTCTGTCGTTTCTGGGGGGCATCCGGCGCTACTCTAATTGTCGTTATGGCGCGTCGACTGATAGCTCTGCTTATTGCGGCCCTTTCACCCTTATGGGGCAATCCCTCTGCGCCGAACGCGACCGATGTAGGGAGCAGCAGCGTTGCCTCGGCCGAACAGCTCGGCTATTTCTCGAAAGATCGTGCCTTGGTTCACGTGCGGGCTTTGGCGCGCAACATAGGAATCCGTGTGCGTGCGACCCCAAACGAAAGACGCGGGGCACGCTATATCGCCGACGAGTTCGAGTCTCTTGGCTATCGAACTCGCATTCAGAAGTTTTCCGTGGACGGAGGGACCTCACGGAACGTGATCGCCCGGTGGCCGGGAGCTCGGCGCTATCCCGTGCTGTTGGGCGGTCACATGGACTCCGTCCCGGAAGCTCCCGGCGCGAACGACAACGCATCCGGCGTCGCGGTCCTGCTCGAGACCGCGCGTATGGCCGCGGGCACGAGCCAGGCGGAGTTCCTTACGTTCGTTGCTTTCGGCGCGGAAGAGTACGGAGAGGACGGTCGCCACCACGTCGGTTCGGAGGTGTTCGTCAACCGGCTGGGAGACCGGGGGCGTGCGCGCCTTGCGGGCATGGTCTCCGTGGACATGGTGGCCGACGGACGCCCTCTGATCGTCGGGACCGCGGGGATCGGGCCGGACGCTCTGGGACGGATTCTCTGGCGCAAGATCGACAAGAAAGAGATCGACGTCGAGTACCGAACGACGTGCGACTGCTCCGACAATGGCCCGTTCGAGCTGGCGGGGATCTCGGGTGCCTTCATGTGGAGTGGAGAGGAGCCCGACTTCCACTCGCCCTCGGACACGGTCGGCAATATGGAACCCAAGGATTTGGGCCGTACCGGCCGCGCTCTGCGCGCCCTCGTCGCGGCCGTTGATATCGATCTCCTGCGACGACTCCGCCGCTCGAGGTAGTCCCCCACCCACGGCCTAACTATTTGGAAGGCGGACGCCCGCCATTGGGACGTAGCCCATTGGGACGTAGCCAATTGGGAGGCGGCCAATTGGGACGAAAGGGTGCGATCAGCTAACCTCGCATCCGGTAGCCGGCGCTGGGCGGGCACGAAAAAGGCCAACCATGGCGGAGACGTTCGATCCGTACGAGGACGAGGGTACCTACGACTACTACGAGGAGGAAACCCCGCGTCCAAGACCCCGCATTCTCTGGGGCCGGATCATCGCTCTCGCGGGCGTACTGGTGATCGCTTTCTTGCTGGGCCGAGCGAGCTCCGGCGGCGATGACTCCGCAGAGCTGGCCGGCGTGCGGCGGCAACTAACGGCAGCCCAGGCCGAGATCGACGACCTGGAAACGCGTCTCGCGGAGGAGGAGAGCGAGCCCGAGGTCGTCACTCCGGCCCCCACCGAGACGCCTACCGAGTCTCTAGAGGCTCAGACCTACATAGTGAAACGCGGGGACACGCTACGTGACATCGCCGTCATGTTTTACGGGGACCCCGACCTCGCCGACCTCATCGCGGAGGAAAACGGCATCACCGATCCGACCGAGCTGGCAGTGGGTCAGGAGCTCGTTATTCCTCCGGCTCCGGAGTAGGAAACTCTCCCGCCAGTCGATCGAGCTCTGCGACCGCGGCCGATACATCCGGAGGGGCCGGTGGCTCGGGTCCGTACCTCTCCTTTTGGAAAGCTTGCAGCGCGCGCGTCACGCCGGGTTGCCGGATGTCGGCCGTGCGCGCCAACAGTTCGGCGGCGGTCTCGGAGGGCGAACGTCCCAATCTCTTGAGATGAAGAGCATGTTCCAAGCGTAGGAATGCTCGGCCTACGGGACCGAGGCCGGCTCCGGCCCCCAAGCCCGCGAATGCCTCCACCGGCGGAGGCCTAAGGCGGCGCCACGCGTACAACAGGCCGAAGCCAAATATGGCGAGAAATGCAACGACGAGGCTCTGACGGAAAAGCCCTCCTGCGCCGCGTGGAATGAGGGCCGAGATTTTCTCCGCGAGGAAACGAAAGACGCGGACCAGCGGCACGAACTCCGCGAGATCCATCTCGGCAGGGGGAATGTCAAAAGTGGGATCGAACTCGTACCAGCCAAACCTGGGGAAATACACCTCAACCCACGTGTGAGCGTCGCTGTTGCGTACCTCGTAATAGCCGGTGAATGGATTTCGGCGTCCCACCGCGTACCCGGCAACGAACCGGGTCGGAATCCCGAGGCTGCGCAGCATCACCGTCGTCGCCGAGGCGAATTGCTCGCAGAAACCAACATCCGTCTCAAACAAAAAGTGGTCGACGGCGTCTTGCCCCTCCGGGGGCACCGGAGATTCGAGGTCGTAACGGAAGTTGTCCCTGAGATAGGCCTCGATCGCCTTGACCTTGTCGTAGGGATTCGTCGCGGATCTCGTGATCTCCCGAGCCAGGTCGTGCACGCGCTGGGGCACTGTGTCGGGCAGTTGCAGGTAGCGCTGGATCCGAGTCGGAAAGCGATCCATCTGCACACGACGGAGCTCGCGAGGAGTAGCCGCCCCCCGGCTCGACACGACGCTGTACACGGTGCCGGGCGTAAGGGTTGAATCCAGACGAAGCGCGCCGTTGTAGTCGATTGCCACGTCGCCCTCGTAGTAGACGACATCGGGTTGCCCGGCCGCGAAGATGGCGTTCGGCTGCTCCGTCTCGACGTAGAAGGTTTGGGTGACGTCGATCCTGGGCCCGAGATCCCGGAACTCGATCGGGTAGGCGTACGGGGGGCCCGCGCCGAGAAACTCGGGATCACCGCTGTCGCCGCTCCAGGAGACGCCGTCGTAACGATCGAAGATCATCGCCTTCCACATCGCGGGAGCGGTCGAGCGAACGCGCATCACGACGCTGTCGGACAAATTCCCCCGCACGCGCAGATCCAGCCGCTCGTTGAAGCCGTAGAACGCCTGGCCGGAAGACCGAAAAGCGGCGCCGTTCTGGAATCCCGGATTGACGATCTGCCCGAGGGTGGACAGTCCCCCTCCGGTCCCCAGGGAAAAGGGAAGCGCAAACGTTCGAACCCCGCGCGGCTGCGGAAGTATGAGGAACACGGCCCCGGCGGCGACCAACGTCGCCACGGCCGACCTTGCGATCTGTGCGCCCAGGGCGGCACGCGGCGCGCGCTTGGACGCCTTCGGGATCATCGTCCCCTCGGCTCGCTCTTCGACGTCCGAGCGGTGGCTCAGGTACAGCGAGGCGACGACAAAACCAAAGTACAAAAGCAGCAGGAAACCGAAGCGAAGGTCTTGCGACAGAGAGCCGGCCACAGCCATCAGGGCGAGCGACGAACCGAGAGAGAAGTTCAGGTCCTTCCGTGCGGGCAGGTCGAAGCTGTGGAGAACTTGGACCCAGAGGAAGATGTCGGCTAGAGGGAACCGGGCCTCGTCCAAAGTCGCGATCCCGCTCAGCTGACCGAGGAAGCGGAACAAGGCCAGGACCGCGCCGAGCGCAAGGGCGAGCTTGATGTGCCAGTTGTCCTCGTTCCGGCGCACGTACGAGACCCAGTAGGCCGCGGGGATCGCCGCGATGACTATGACGGCGGTTGTGATCGCGATGGCCTGCTCGACGGTCAATGCGACCGCGCCCGTGAGGACGGCGCCCAGCACTGCCGCGCGCAGCCGAACCGAATCCTCCGACTTTCGGGTGCGATTCGCGCTCCGAACGAAATCGATTATCGAAGCAGACATTTGAGTAGGTCCTCCCCGCGGCCCACCATTCTCACTCCCGAGCGACCCTCCGGGAGTCGCCGCAACAGTTCGGTTTCCTCCGGACTCGGGCCTCCGGCCCAGGTCGACGCCCGGGCCACGACGGCAACGGCGCGCGAGCCCGACGACTGAATCGTTCCCAGAGCATTTTCAAGAGAGCTCGCCGCCTTCCCACGGCTGGGCGCGAACACGACGACCGTCCCGCGCCGACGCATCCGCTGGACGGCAAGCGCCACGGCCGAGTCCAGCGCAGCATCGTTCGGCTGGACCTTCGCCAACCACTCGAGCGTCGTGGTGCGATCGGGTCCGGCCAACTCCATGACTCCGTTGTCGGCATCGGTGGAGAACAGGTCAACCGGGTGGCCGGTTACCAGGGCATAGAGGGCGACGGAGGCCGTCGCGCTGACCAAGGTCTCGAAGGCCGAATCGGGAGACGTGCCGGCGTCGGCGCCTCCGAGCACCAGAGCAACTTTGCTGGCGGTCTCTTCCTCGTACTCCCGAACGATCAGGCGTCCCGCCCGCGCCGACGAACGCCAGTGAACCCAGCGGCGGGGGTCCCCAGGTCGGTAGTCCCGTACTCCCAAGTACTCCTCGCCCGCCCCGGTGCGGGCCCTTTCGTGAAGGACGTCGGAAGGAAAGGAGGAGGGCTCCAGGATCGGCCAGGTCGGCAGGTCGACCCAACGCGGCACTACGACGATCTCCGATTCCACCGAGACCGTTCGCGTGGAGCGCAGCACACCGAAAGGTGCGGCGGCCGACAGTTTTATGGGCCCGGCGGCGAACGTTCCGCGGCGCGTCGCCGACCGGACCAGCTCGATCTCTGCGCGCTCTCCTGCGCGTACCGAGTCGCAGGCAACGACCGTTGGATCGAAGGCGGGAAACGAGTCCGACAAAAGCATCAAAGGAAGCGAGCCGCGGCCGGTGTTCGTGACCGTAAGACCAACTCGGACGGGATCCCCGACTCGGGCCCTCTGCGGAACGGATCTCGAGATGGTGGCGGCGGAGAGGCGGTGTCGGATGAGCGCAGATGCGAGTACCAGGCCGAGAACGCCGGCGGCCAAGACAAACAACCAGCCCGCCTGCGCGGTGGTCGCCGCAAGCATGAGAAGGCCTCCAGTGCCGCCGAGGGCTGCCGCCCGGCGGGTGGGTCTCACGGGGGAGGCGCGGGGGGCGCCGGCGCCGCGGTGACGGGCGCAGGCGTCTGGTCGACGAGCTCGCGCAGGATCTGATTTCGCCGGTCCTGTTCGAGTCGCAGACCGGCCGTTGGCATTATCCGGTGCGCCAGTGCGGGCGCCGCGAGGGCCTTGATGTCGTCGGGCACGACGAACTCTCGCCCCTGGATCAAGGCACGCGCCTGCGCGCAGCGCACCAGTGTGATCGACGCGCGTGGGCTCGCACCGAGCTCCAGGTCCGAGTGTCGCCGTGTAGAAGTCGTTATGGCCAACGCGTAGTCGAGGACCGAGTCGGATACGTGCGTACTCCGCACGACTTTTCGAATGCCCAGCACCTCGTCTGGCGTGAGCACGGACTCCAGTTCCTCGATGGGGTGCGATGCGAGCTGGGCACGCACGACCTCGCGCTCCGTTTCCAGTGTGACGTAGCCCATCCCCATCGCAATCGCGAAACGGTCGAGCTGCCCTTCGGGCAAGGGATACGTTCCGTGGTGCTCCAGCGGATTTTGAGTGGCGACGACGAAGAGAGGATCGGGTAGTGGTCGGCGCACACCATCGGTTGTGACGGCGTTTTCATCCATGGCTTCGAGCAGCGCCGACTGGGTTCTAGGTGTCGTGCGGTTGATCTCGTCGATAAGCACGACGTTCGCAAAGATGGGTCCGGGAAGAAACTCGAAATCCTGCGTTCGCTGGTTGTAGACCGACGTTCCGGTGACGTCCGATGGCAGGAGATCCGGCGTCGCCTGGACCCGCTTGAACGAACCTCGGATCGAGCGAGCGATCGCCCGGGCCAGCATCGTCTTGCCGACTCCGGGAACGTCCTCGATCAAAAGGTGGCCGCCGGCGAAAAGAGCCGTCCCGGAAGCCTCCACGGCCCAGCGCTTGCCCCGGATGACCTTCTCTACGTTCGCGAGGAACGATCGTGCCCCCGACGTCGCGGCAGCCCTGTCCACTGGGAGATTGTGTCATCTTGGGCACAATGGGCGGTCACGAGGTACTCGAGCACACCGCCGATGTGGGGATCAGGGCGCACGGGGATACCCTCGAAGAGCTCTTCTTTGAGGCAACGCTCGGCCTCCTGGGCATCACGGGGGCACGAACGCAAGGCGAGGGCAACCCGGTCCCCATCGAGGTCCACGCGCGCGACCTCGGCGGGGTCCTCGTCGACTGGTTGGACGAGATCCTCTACCTGCAGGACGCCCGCGACGCCGTCATCACGGATGTTCGAGTCGACTCCGTTGAGGATGGAAGCGCTCGGGGAGAGGTCCGCCTCGCCCCGCGCCGGCAAGTGCTCGAGGGCACGGCCGTTAAAGCGGTCACCTACCATCAACTCTCGGTCGAACGAAGTGATGGGGGCTGGGTGGGCCAGGTCTTCTTTGACGTCTGAACTCCGGCTTCGATGGATAGAAACTTCGACGGCTAGAAACTTCGATGGATAGAACGGTCAGTGAGAGGAGCAACTCATGAGATTCGTGTACATGGGAACCGCCGGCGCCGCCGACGCGACCCGCGCATCGATTCCATTGCACCTCGCGGCCAATGGGTCGATCGAGGTCGGCCACGACACGTCGGTCGTTCTGGGTGGCGACGCCGCCGATCTGGTCTTGGGCGACAACATCGAAACGCTGGAGGGAGTCGGCCTACCTCCGGTGCGCGAGCTCGTCGCCAAGCTGATGGAGCACCAGGTACCGGTCTATGTCTGAAAGGGCTGCGCAGTCGCCCGGGGGGCGACCGATGAGGATCTCGCGAAGGTGAATGGGACGTGGGCCGCGCCGCCCGACGTCGCCAAGATGTTTGCCGAGGCAGACAAGGTGGTGACCTTCTAAAGGGTTCCGTGGAAGCTACCGCCGAGCCTCGCCGGCTCGAAGAGTTTCTTTGGGAACTACCTATCGGCTACGTTGACGGGATGCGCGTACCGGCCCGCGTGTTCGCGTCTCAATCCCTTTTCGAGAAGGCGGTTGAGGATCGGGCCGTGCAACAGATCGCCAATGTCGCCACACTCCCCGGTGTCGTAGGAGCGGCCTTGGCCATGCCCGACATCCATTGGGGCTACGGCTTTCCGATAGGAGGCGTCGCGGCGACCGATGTCGACGGGGGCGGGGCCGTATCGCCCGGCGGGGTCGGTTTCGACATCGGCTGCGGCGTCCGTCTGATCAGGAGCGACCTGACCTGGGAGCAGGAGGTGAAGCCCCGCATCCGCGATCTCGTGACCGAGCTCGGCAAACGAGTGCCGCGCGGCGTCGGGGGCAAGGGGCGCATGAGGTTGGAAGCCTCCGAGGTTGATCGCGTCCTGCGCGAGGGAGTGAAGTTTCCGCTCGCAAAGGGGATCGGCTGGGAGGAGGACGCCGAATTCACCGAGGATTCCGGGACGCTGCCGGGCGCCCGACCGGAAAAGATCTCCGAGCGAGCCAAGGAACGCGGCGCGCCTCAACTGGGAAGTCTCGGTGCGGGAAATCACTTCCTCGAGGTTCAAGTGATCGACGAGATCCGGGACCAAACGGCCGCCGAGGCGATGGGCTTGTTCATGGGTCAGGTGTGCGTGATGGTCCATTCCGGGTCACGTGGGATCGGCCATCAGACCTGCACCGACCATGTGAAGACGATCGATCGCCTGATGCCCGAGCTAGGTATCGACGTCCCCGATCGCCAACTCGCGTCGGTACCGTTCGATCATCCGGTGGCGCAGGACTATTTCGGCGCCATGGACGCCGCCGGCAACTACGCGAAGGCAAACCGGCATCTGTTGACCGATGCGGCACGGGATGCCTTCTTGCGTGTCTTCCATCGACCAACACGCGAGATGGGGTTGCGCGTTGTGTACGACATCTCGCACAACCTTGCGAAGATCGAGGAGTACGAGATAGAAGGCGTAACCCGAAGACTCTGTGTGCACCGAAAGGGAGCGACGCGCGCTTTCGGCCCCGGCCACCCCGATCTTCCCGATGCTTACCGCGACATCGGTCAGCCGGTGATCATCCCCGGAAGCATGGGCACACATTCGTTTGTCCTGGTGGGCACCGAAGAGGCTCGCGATCGCTCGTTCTATTCCACCTGTCACGGAGCCGGCCGCGCCATGAGTCGCACTCAGGCAAAGAAGGTCATGAGCGGCCAACAGCTGAAAAACGAGCTTCAGGGCAAGGGGATCACGATTGCCGCGTCGCAGTGGAAATTGCTCTCCGAGGAAGCCCCCTACGCGTACAAAGACGCGGCCGAAGTGGTGGAGACCTGTGAGGGCGCGCGGCTGACCAAGGTCGTCGCTCGCTTGCGCCCTGTGGGAGTTGTGAAGGGCTAGCTAGGGCGCCCGACAGTCGGTCACAGCGCGCGCCGCGTCGACCAGGCCGAACCCGTAGACCGGATCTCGGCCTGCAGCCCCGAGATCCTCTGCCGTAGCGACAAGACAATCCACGATCGCCTCGTTATCCAGACCCTGACCGGCGAGCAGAACCGCGACTCCTGAGACGTGCGCCGTCGCCTGCGAGGTTCCGCCGATCGCCTCGTAACCGGGCTCCGAAGAGCAAAGAGGTTCGAGCGGGCGCAGGTACGTGGAGAAAATGTCGCCCCCGCAGAATCCGGCATCCGATAGCCCGTCGCCGCCCGGGGCAACCACGAAGGGATTGGACATGGTCGCGTCCGAGTTCGAATAGAAGGAGCGAAGATCCGAGCGATCGATCGCGCCGACGCATACAACTCGGGGGTGTGCCGCGGGCTCCGCGCACAGAGGAAAGGAGTCGTTCCCCGCAGAAGCGACGATCACTGCCCCACGGGTCCAGGCGTAGTCGATGGCGTCGTAGAGGGTCTCCGGCTCTCCGAGAATCCCTTCGATCGAGTCGTACGCGAGCGACAAATTGATCACGTTCGCCCCCTGGTCCGCCGCGTACTTAACGCCCTCGGCGATATCGGAAGTCTCGCCGTTGCCATTGGCATCGAGCACTCTGACGGGCAAGAGCGTCGCGTCGCGCGCAATGCCGGCCACCCCAATCGCGTTTCCAGTGGCGGCGGCCGCGATGCCGGCGACATGTGTCCCGTGTCCGTATTCGTCCTGGGGCCCATTGGAATCACAGGATTCGTCGGCGCCGCCTTCGGAGCAGGCGGGCCGCGGGTCCACGAAATCGGCGTCACCGGAGAAAGCGACCTGCGTCTCGAGATCGGGATGGCCGAGGTCGATGCCGGAGTCGACAATCGCGATCACGGCTCCCTCGCCCGTCGCCTGATCCCAAGCTCGTTCGACCCCGATGCGGACGAGATTCCATTGGCGCCCGTAGTGGGGATCTGCGGGGGGCTGAGCACGGGCCACGCTCACCGACAGCGCCAGTACGAGGCCCAGCAAGACTGACGTCGTTGCTGCGACGGGCCCGCGGCTGATAGTGGATTTGCGTGTCGGATTCATGAGCACAACTTAGTGAACGCCGAAGGGGGCCTCGGAGTTTCGCCTCGGAACCCCATCAGCGCTGGCAGCGAGGGCAATACGTGGTCCCCCGCCCTCCGAGAACGATCTTTTTGAGCGGCACTCCACAGCGTGGACAGGGCGTTCCTCCCCGTCCGTAGGCGATCAGGAAATCGGCGTTGCGTCCGCTCTCGCCGTTCACCATGCGGTAATCGCGAAACGTCGTGCCCTCGCGTTCGATCGCCTCGCGAAGGACGTCCCGAATCGCGCCGTGAAGCTCGTAGGCGCGGGCGGGGCCTACATGTCGGGAGCGCGGATGAATACGAGCCCTCCATAGGGCCTCGTCGGCATAGATGTTGCCGACTCCAGCGACCGGCCTCTGCGAGAGAAGAAACGGCTTCACGGGGGCCCGAGTGCGGGCGAGATCGCGGGCGAAGCGCTTCGGGTCGAACTCCTCCGAGAATGGTTCGGGGCCCATATGCGCGAGGGCCGGGATCACCTCGTACTCGCCCTTCGGCACCACGGCAAGGCGACCGAAGCGGCGAGCATCTCGAAAAACCAGGTTCCGGCCGTCGTCCAGTCTCAGTCGCGCTCTGACGTGGGGATCATCGACGTCGAACATGAGGGCCCCGGTCATCCCGAGGTGCATCACGAGCTCGAGCTCATCATCGAGAGGAGCGATCAAGAACTTGCCTCGTCTGCCCACCGCGTGAATCGTTCGATCGATCAGGAGGTCGACGCGATGGAACTGGCGCGGCATCGCGGGATGGGGATCCGTCCACAGATCGAGGACGCGGCGTCCGGTCAGCTCGGGAGCGAGTTGTTTACGAACCGATTCGACCTCGGGTAGCTCGGGCATCTCGCTAGGTTATGACTGAGGGAATGACCGTCTTCACGATCGGCCACGGCACCCGCCCGATTGAGGCCTTTCAGGCAATTCTTCGCCGCGCCGGGGTATGCAGGCTTATCGATGTCCGCAGGTTCCCGGTCTCTCGGCGCCACCCCCAGTTCA
>JBHELF010000094.1:0-22125 GCA_046263155.1 Actinomycetota bacterium | reverse complement strand
GCTCGAGGCCTTCGCCCAGAAGCACAAGGGAGTCGAAGGGTTCGTCGAGCCCCAGACCGCTACCAGTCCAACGACCCTGTTGCTGGTCGATCGCCAAGGCCAACATCTGCGGGCCCCGGTCCACGATGCGCGCGCTGCGGCCGCGTTCTGCGCGCGCCTCGGCATACCGATCTACGACGCACAGGTCATCGGTTACCCCAAGCGCATGCGGGATTTCGAGAAACGTCGCCGGGCCCAGGCGTCGGATCAACTCGATCGTGACATCGAGGAGCTGGAGCGCCGCTTTTCCGAACCCGGCAACGAGATTCCGAACGAATAACCCGGGCCTTTATCTTCTGTGGCACAAGGGCAGCGAATAGCGCGGCTCCTGTGCCTCGGAAAGGTTTTCCTGCCGGTTTTTTAAGGCGAGACCTCGACATAAGGCGCCTTGCGTGCGAGCACCCACCACACCTTCGGATCAACAATGCTGGATGGTTCGGGTCCCGCAAACTGTTCGATTCGATGCCAGACGTTGGTGTGAATTACAGAACGAAACTTCCATGTCCGCCCGCCATCGTCGCTGACATAAAAGGCGGTATCCACTCGCCGATGTCGGCGTAGACCGACCGGAAGTACGCCGAATCTGTTGAAGAAAGACGGCAGACCATACGAGAGGTGTGCGCGGTCGTAGTTCGCCGGCGGACGAACTCGCTGGCGCTTCCAGGTCCTACCCCCGTCTTCGGATCGATAAAGGTGCCCAGGTGAGAAGTGCTCTATTAGGTAACCAATTCGCCGATCTTGGAAGTCAATGAGGCCATAGGCCGGCAAATCGCGGGTCCTTTCCCAAGTCCTACCTCCATTGAAGGTGCGTCGCAATTCTTTGTCTTCGCCTGTCAAGGACAGATACGCGAACCAGCCATGGCTTCGGTCCACGAAGTCGATGACGAGTATCGAACCGGCGCTGCAACTAGCAGGTTTAAGGGGTGTTCGTCGCCATGACTTTCCTCTGTCACGTGTGTGGTACAGAAATGCGTCGGCCGCAGCGCAGTCGTTGGCTACCAACCATCCCCGCTGTCGCGTCAGGAAGTCGAGGTCGTGGATACCGCCTCGCTCCTTGCGGGGAGTGATCTCCTGCCATGTGTTTCCGCCGGTTCGGCTCACAAACAGCTGCTCTAAGCAGTCAGCGTTATCCGGGCAGCGATAGGCATCGGCGACAGCAAAATGCTTTGAGAGAAAGACGCCACGGATCCCAAGACCCCATCGATCTTCTCGTAGGCGTTTATGAGCTAGGAGGTCTTCAGCTGGCAACGATCCGCTAACGAAGACGACCCCAAGGATCGAGAGCCCAAGCCTCCATCGCATCGCTCTCAACTTGCTCACTCCAAAAGTGTTCCCCGAAGGGCAATCCTGATTCCAGGTCAACCGACGGCGAATGCCCATTCGCTGACCTATGGAGGGTCGCTGCAACCGCGGCCTTATCCTGGGTCGATGCATTATCTCGATTACGCAGCCACCACACCGGTGTTGCCGGAGGTCAAGGACGCCATGCTCTCGATCCTCGAGGGCGAGTTCGGCAATCCGTCGTCTACTCACGCCTTCGGTCGCAAGGCCAAGGAGGCGGTAGAGGACGCGCGCGACCGCGTCGCGGCTGCGATCGGTGCGAGCCCCTCCGAGGTCGTGTTCACCGGAGGAGGGACCGAGGCCGACAATCTGGCTCTCAAGGGAGCCGCCGAGAAGCTACGAGGCAGCGGCCGTCGTGTGGTCATCACGGCATTTGAGCATCATGCGGTCCTCGATTCGGTTGATTGGCTGAAGCGCAAAGGATTCGAGGTAACCACCGTCCCCGTCACTCGGGATGGCCTGGTCGATCCGGCCACGGTTGTCGCGGCGGTTGATCGGGCCACGATCCTGGTCTCTGTGATGTCGGTCAACAACGAGATCGGCACGATCCAGCCCATGGCGGAGATCGTTGCGGCGGTGAGGGCCGCAAACCCGAACACCGTGGTCCACACAGATGCCGTGCAGGCACTGGGGAACGTTCCCGTCGACGTCCACGCCTGGGGAGTCGACCTCGCCGCATTCTCGGCCCACAAACTCGGAGGCCCGAAAGGTGTCGGCGCTCTGTTCGTGCGGAGCCCCGTCGCCGTCGAGCCCGTCATTCACGGTGGCGGTCACGAGCGCGGGTTGCGATCCGGCACCCTCAACGTGGCCGGCATAGCGGGGTTTGGCATCGCCGCGGAGATCGCGGCAAAGGAGGTCTACGAGAAGGACGAAAGGGTGCGCCCTTTGCGGGACGGACTCCTGGAAGGAATTCGCCGGCAGGTACCGGACGTCGTCGTGAACGGGACGCTCGACCGGCGAGTGCCGGGCAACCTCAATATCTGCATTCCCTACGCCGAGGGAGAGATTCTTCTTTTGCTTCTCGACCAGGCGGGGATCGCATGCTCATCGGGTTCCGCGTGCCAATCCGGAGCCCTCGATCCGTCGCACGTCTTGCTGGCGATCGGCACACCGCGTGAGCTTGCGAAGGGAAGCCTGCGCTTCTCCTTGGGGCGCGGCTCAACGCGCCGGGACGTGGACGCGGCTCTCGGCGCGCTGCCCGCAGCCGTCGCGGGCGCTCGCAAGGTCGCCTGATGTCACGCAAGAAAGCGGTCGTGGCGATGTCGGGCGGCGTAGATTCCTCGGTCGCGGCTGCGCTCCTCGTCGAGGAGGGGTTCGACGTCACCGGGATCATGCTCAAGCTGTGGCGCGGAGAAGAGGCCAATCACAACTCGGGCTGTTGCAATCTCGGCGCGGCCGAGGACGCTCGCAGAGTCGCCGACGTGCTCGACATCCCGTTCTACGTCTTCAATATGGCGGAGCGCTTTGAGGACAGTGTCGTGCGCGATTTCCGGGAGTCGTATGCCAGTGGAGAGACACCGAACCCTTGCGTCCGCTGCAACCAGTGGATCAAGTTCGATGCCCTGCTGGAGAGGGCGCGGGCTCTTGGAGCTGACATCCTCGCGACGGGCCACTACGCGCGCGTGCGCGAACGGTCCGGCTCCTTCCGCCTGTTTCGAGGCGTAGATACTCGTAAGGACCAGTCCTACGTTTTGTGGATGTTGAATCAGGAACATCTCCGGCACGTTCGCTTCCCCATCGGCGAGATAGAGAAAGCAGAGACGAGAGCGCTGGCGACCGAGCTTGGGCTCCGCACGGCCGCCAAGCCCGACTCGCAGGAGATCTGCTTCGTGCGGGGCGGAGACGTCGGGACCTACATCGACGAGTTCGTGGCCCCAGGGGCGCGACCAGGCGCCATTCAGGATCGGCATGGTGACGTCGTCGGCACTCATAGAGGAATCGGCCATTACACGATCGGTCAGCGAAAGGGCCTCGGCATCAGCCTGGGCGAGCCCGTGTTCGTAACGGCGATCGATCCGCGCGACAACTCGATCACCGTTGGACGTCGTGATGATCTAACCGTGTCGGGAATCGGCGTGCGGGAGTCGAGCTTCGTCGGCGATGCGCCCTCAGTGGGCACGCAGGTGTTTGTGCAACACCGCGCTCATGGAGAAGCCGAGGCGGCAACCGTGACCGCGGTCGACTCTCACGCTTTGGAGCTCGAGTTCGACCGGCCTATTGAAGCCGTCGCGCCGGGTCAGTCCGCAGCGCTCTACTCGGCCGCCGAACCCGACGAGCTCCTCGGCGGCGGCATCATCGCCACAACCTGCCCTAGCGCTCCTTCGACGTCCCTCGTCGCGGCAACCACCTGATAGACCGCCCAAATCTCTGAGTTCTGTGTCGAAAATCGATACAGGAGCAGGAAATTTGGTGACTTCGAGGGTCGTCGTCAGCCGCGGTAGGGCCAGGGGCGGGCGAACACAATGATCACGTTGCGGTCCTCGGGCTCTCCGATCGCGGCGCGGGACTTCTGGTAGTCGTTGTAGCCAAGCTCGCGGCCGATCGACGCAAGCCGTAGGACTTGATCGAGCTTGCCAGAGGTGTCGAGTTTGCCCGTGCCGGGATCGGGCGCTCCGGCGTGATCGATGACCGTCGTCACTAATGAGAGTGTGCCGTCGCCGTTGTCGAAGATCTCGATCATGCGCGCCTGCTGCGGATAGTCGAGATGTGCCGCGGTAGAGATCTCCCAAAAAGTGCTGCGGGCCTCGTACCCTGGCGGCCGGGGGCCGGCGCAGCTGTGTGCGAGCACGAAATTCTCGTGCTCGTGTCCGTTCAGATGCGCGAGGACGTTGGGATAGTGACAGAAGAGGTCCTCAAGGGCGATCGAGGCGACGTTCTGAGGAGACGGCTCGGGATTGCCCTCCTCATCCTGCTCGTAGTGAAGCCCGTAATGAATGGGGTGCTCGCTCGGGTCGGTCGAGGGGAAGCGGGTCGTGCGAAGCGTGTGGTGCGAAAACAGGAGTACGTATTGGCCCAGGTCGGCCGCCCTTTGGATCTGGGCTTCCATCCACTGAAACTGGGTATCGTCGACCGAACCCTCGGAGCAAAGGATGCCCGGGCACTCGTCCGTGATGGAGTCGTAGACGATGAAGCGAAGACCGGGGGCGGGGGAGAACGAGTAGTAACCGTCATCGTTCGTATCGGCGATGTTCGGCCGACCGTAGCCCGCATAGTGCTTGCCGCGCGCGAAACCATGGCCCATCGGTTTTCCCGACGTGAAGAAGTGCTGCTGGATCCAACCTCCTCGGTCACAAGGTAGGCGCCTGTCGGGTAGAGGATCGGGCTCGTCTTTGGCGAGCCAGCAGCGCCGCTTGTCCGGCGGCACGATCGTGTGCTCTCCGGTGACGACGTCCATGATGTTTCCGGGGCTTCCCGTGGGCGGAAGGTCCAGGAACTTGTAGCAGCCCACGACAGCGTGTTGGAGGGGGACGTTCACAACCTCGAGGGTCTCCACCCCCACAGGGCCAAAGCCAATGGGTCCGGCGTACGCGATTGGGGCGTTGCCCTGGATCAGCACGTCGTGATTTCCGACTGCGGCGTACCAGGGCATCCCCAGGCCTACCGCTTCGAAGGGTTGGTTGGCGGCCTCGAATAATCCGGGAAAGTCGCGCACGGTCACATCGCCGGTCTGGTTCGAAGCATTTTCTTCCCGATCGGGCGAGTAGCCCATTCCGTCTGCCCCGTCGGAACTATCGGGCTCGTAGTAGCCGAAGCGCCCCCCGCCTCGGACTCCGTCGTAGACCGAGCCTTCAGTTGCGGGACAGTCGTCTGTGGGTTTTCCTGAATTGGGGTCGATGCTCTTGTTGCCATCGAGAATGTCGATGTACCACCGGGTTTCGTTGTACTGCTGCGAGTCGGCGCTGTCTCCGGTGAGGATCGTGAAGCGCGGTCTTTTCCCTGTGATCGGGGAGCGCACCCGACGGACGGCGCGGACCATTGCCTCCTCGATCTGTGTCGTCAGCGAATCGTTGGGTCGGAACGCGGAGTTCAGAGCACGGAATGCCGGTGCTTGTGCCGTCGGATCCACTACTTCGGTTTTCCCTGGAGTTTCCTCATCGATTATCTGGAAGTCCGTGAGATGCAGGAAGTTGAGTAGAGAACGCTCTCTCGGAGGGACAAAGTCCTCGCTAAGACCCTCGGTTTGGCCGAGGACGATGTAAGGCTCGCCCGGCGCGTACTCGAGAAGGTTGTCCTCGTCCAGATCCTTGATCGTCCGGTCCAGAGTGGTCGCCCCGACGGGCTTGGTCTGCGCTACCGGACCCTGGATCACGAGGGCTACCGATAACAGAATCGCAAATGGAAAGACACCGGCGCCTGTTCTCATGCCCCTCTTTCTAATCCAAAGTCGGAAAACGCGATCTGGTATGGATTTCGACAGGGTAGAGAGGGTTCCTGGAATGGGAGGAACGTTGCCCGAACCAACCGCAGAGGCCGAGACCATCAAGGCGGAGTTCGAGAGAGCTGCCGCCTTCTTTACCGAGCGCACGCGTGGTCGCTTTGATGCGCTCGATGTCGTGTCGTTCGCGCAGGTCCCTCACGGCGCCACCGTGCTCGAGGTCGGAGCGGGGACCGGCAATTTCCTGTCCCTGTTTGCCGAGGTTGCGGGTCGGCTGGTCGGGGTCGATCTCACCCTCGGGATGCTGGCGCAGGGACGCCGGGAGCAGCCGAATCTCGAGCTCGTCGCCGCCGATGGGAATCGGTTGCCCTTCTCCGATGGTGTGTTCGAGCTGACCTCGAGCGCGCAGACCTTTCACCACATCGCACGTCCGGTGCCGATCGTGCAGGAGATGGCGCGCGTGACGGCTCCGAGTGGCCGAGTGCTGGTCGTCGATCAGGTCGCACCCGAACGCTACGAGGAGATGCTGGCGATGACCGAGCTCGAGCTCCTGCGCGACCCTTCCCATGCCGTATCGCGCTCTCCCTCCGCGATGCGATTGTTGCTCCAGGCCGCCGGCCTGGAGATTGTCGACGAACGAGTCGTGTCCACACGGGAGCTGCTTTCGAAATGGATGTGGCCGGGCGAGTTTCCCCCGGAGCGGATCGAGGCGGTCCGGGAATTCGTCGCGAAGCGGGGAGCCGAAACCGGGATGAAGTTCGAGGCCGAGGGCGACGACTTCAGCTTCGAGCGGCGTCGGATGATGCTGTTGGCCCAGACCGTCTGACCGCACGGTAAGGATTGATGCGTGGCAAAACTCACTAAGTCCCAGGGCGCGACGCGCATCCGGAAGCTGCGCGACGCAATCGACTATCACGCGTACCGGTACCACGTCCTCGACGATCCCGAGATCGCGGACGCGGAGTACGACACCCTCATGGCGGAGTTGGTCGCGCTCGAAGAGGCATGGCCAGACCTGGTCACACCGGACTCGCCGACTCAGAGGATCGGGCCCCCGCCGTCCGATCTCTTCGCGCCCGTTCGACATCGGGCATTGATGATGTCGCTCGACAACTGTTTTTCACTCGAGGAACTCGAGGCCTGGGGCAAGCGACTCGAGCGAGCGATCGGCTCGATAGAAGGCTTCGTCACGGAGCTCAAGATGGACGGGGTCGCCGTCAACCTCTTCTACGAGAAGGGTTCCCTGGTACGGGGAGCGACGCGCGGCGACGGCCGTGTGGGGGAGGACATAACCGGAAACCTGAAGACGATCCGGGCCGTTCCTCTGCGCCTCCGCGGCAAGGTGCCGGACTTCCTGGAGGTGAGAGGCGAAGTCTACATGCAGACCGACGACTTCGAGAAGTTGAACGAGCGGCTGGGGGAGGAGGGGCACAGGCTCTTTGCCAACCCTCGCAATGCGGCGGCCGGCTCGCTGCGCCAAAAGGACCCCAGCGTCACGGCGACTCGAAGCCTGTCGCTGATCTGTCACGGGGTGGGCTCGGTCGACGGTATGCGCTTTGCCTCGCACTGGGAGTCGCTCGAGGCCCTGAAGGACTTCGGACTGCGCGTGAACGCGCAAAACCGGCAGCTGAAGACTCTGAAGCAGGTGTACGACTTCTGCAGCCGGTGGCAGGAAGACCGCCATGACGTCGCCTACGAGATCGACGGCGTGGTGGCGAAGGTCGATTCGATTGCGCAACAGGAGGAGCTGGGCTCGACGTCGAAGGCGCCGCGCTGGGCGATCGCCTACAAGTTCCCCCCGGAGGAGCGCACGACGTTGCTCGAGAACATCTTCGCCTCGGTCGGACGCACCGGCGTGGTCACGCCCTTTGCCCAGCTGCAGACCGTATTTGTCGGCGGCGTGAACATCACCACGGCCACCCTCCACAACGAGGACGAGGTCGCACGCAAGGACGTGCGGCCGAAGGACACGGTCATCGTGCGTCGCGCCGGAGATGTCATCCCCGAGGTCGTCGGCCCGGTCCTGACGAAGCGCCCCAAGGGGGCCCGGCGCTGGAAGATGCCCAAGACATGTCCGTCGTGCGGGAGCGAGCTGGTGCGCGCCGAGGGCGAGGCGGCCACGCGCTGCCTAAATATCTACGACTGTCCCGCGCAGAGACGTGAGCGCTTGTTCCACTTCGCGGGACGGGGCGGGATGGACATCCAGGGGCTCGGCTATCAGACGATCATCGTGCTGATCGAGCGCGGACTGCTGAAGGATCTGGGAGACATCTACTTCCTCAAGCGGGAGCACTTCGAGGGCCTCGAGGGATGGGGCGAGAAATCGATCTCGAATCTGATGAGCGCGATCGACAAGTCGCGGCGCCGCCCTCTCGCCAACTTCTTGATAGCGCTGGGAATCCCGCATGTCGGCGGCACCGCCGCAGTCACCCTGGCCGAGGAGGTCGGATCGCTCGAGAAGCTCGAGATGATGAGCGCGGAGGAGATCGAGGCCATTCCTCAGTTCGGGCCCGTCATTGCCCAGTCGATCGCAGCGTTCTTCGCCGAGCCCCGCAACCGGGAGGTGCTTGCCAAGCTGCGCGCGGGAGGGGTGGAGCCCGAGCCACCACCGCCGCGCAAGACCGGGCCTCTAACCGGCAAGTCCTTTGTGGTTACGGGCTCGCTCGAAAACTTCTCGCGCAGCCAGGCCGAGCGAGCGATCGAGGAGCGCGGGGGCAAGGTGACCTCGAGCGTCTCGAACAAAACCGACTATGTGGTGGTGGGGGCCAACCCGGGGGCCACGAAATACAACAAGGCCGTTCAGCTCGGGATCACGCTATTGGACGAGGCGGCCTTCATGAAGCTCCTCAAATAGCCAATAGACGCCGACTTTGCAATCACGCTCGCTATACGGGTCTGATTGCAAAGTCGAGATGGAGCTCCTGAGAGCAACGATCGTCATGTTCCGACGTTGTAAGAGGCGAGATGGGATCTGATCGCCGCAACGTCAAGCGCATGGCGCTTTCAGCCCTGCTACTGGGAGCGGTGGCGTTGATCGGCGCAGCGCTCCTGGGTCCCACGCTAGCGGTCGGACAGACCGATGCCGCTGGCTTCGCGGAGACCGTGACGGTCGGGGCGGCCGGGCGCGTCGAGGGGCGGCCCGATCTCGCCAAAGTGATATTCGGGATCCATGCCGAAGACCCAAGCGCCGCTGCCGCGATGGACAAGCTGGCCGACAAGACCCAGCGGGTTTTCGACGCTCTGCGCGGAGCGGGCTTAAACAACGAACAGATCGAAACCCTCGATGTCTCTTTGAACCGGCAATTCGAGCGGCGGGACGGAAGAAGCGTCTTCGTGGGCTACGCCGCTTCCACCGGAGTGCAGGCCCGGACGCGTGATCTCGATCGCGTAGGAGAGCTGATCGATGTCGGTGTGGAGGCAGGAGCGGACAGCATTCGCCACGTGAGCTTCGAGCGAACCAACGAAAATGAAGCACTCTTGCAGGCTCTGCGCCAGGCGATGGAGCTCGCCCGTACAAAGGCGGAGGCCCTAGCGACCACAGCAGGTCGTCAGCTCGGTCGAGCGCTCGTCATCAATGAGGCCGGTCAGCGGCAACCCCAACCACTTGCAGTTGCCGCCCCCTTTGCCGCCGCCGGCGGCACGACGCTTCCTATCAATCCGCCCACTCAGGCCACCGTCGTGCGAATCGTGGTCACCTTCGCGCTGCAATAAGCGCAACCGTCCACTGAGTTGGTAATGAGAGTCGGTATACGTGAGCCATTACCAAGTCGGCGCTCAGGAGAAAAAAGACCGGCGCAGGGGGTTGCCCCTGCGCCGGCAAGTGATCCACTGGTCGGCCGTCCACGCTTCGTCCCGAAGGACGCCCGGGGGACCAGTCCGGGTGCGACGACCTCGGTGAACCGGTTTGGACTCTGCCCGTGGCCCTTACTAAGAGGTGGTGCAGAATCCTTATTTCAAGGCTCAGGCCACTAGCAGCCGGTCACCTCGCGAGGTCCGAATGATCTATCACTCAAGTCTGGACCACCTCCTTTCTCGCGTGCCTAAATCAAAACACACGCGCCGTCGCTCGGCGACACTTTGTGACCCACTTCAGTGGGAGAATCTCGTCCGGAGGTAGGCGCGGTGAAGCGAACCAAGCTCCTGGCATCTGCATTTGCGCTGACGTTGACCGCGGCGCTCTTCGCGCCGCCGCCGGCGATTGCCGAAGACTCGGATTGCTGGGACTACAAGGACGGCGACCGCCGGCTGGCCCGATCGATCAATCGCCTGCGGGTCAGAAATGGCCTGCGGGCCGTATCCCTCGATCCCGAGCTGTCGAGGGTCGCTCGCAAGCACACCAAGGAGATGATCGCCGCCCGTATGCGCTCCCACACGCCCGCGCGCGTGCTCGGGCGCCGGGTGACACGGTGGGAGGTCCTGGGCGAGAACGTGGGCACGGCTCCCACTCTGAAAAGCCTCATCCGGGAGATGCGTTCTCCGGGCGAGCAGCGGGACAACTTGCTGTTCCGGCGCTTTCGGCACCTGGGACTGGCCATCAAGTGGGCTCACAAGCAGGTCTGGGGCACCGTGGTGCTCGAGGCCCGACTAGACCCCGGTACCCGCCTCGACATGCCCGATTGCTAGGAGCGCCCCAGCCGATAGGTGGCCTGCTCCGAATAGATTAGGAACCCACTTTTCCGAGGAGGATTCGTCATGCCATCTCTAGACGGCAAGGTCGCGATCGTCACCGGTTCGGGACGGGGAATCGGCCGGGAGCACGCCCTCGCCTTGGCCGCCGCCGGAGCCAAGATCGTCGTCAACGACCTGGGAGGGTCCGCAGCGGGCGAGGGCTCCGACACCACGCCGGCGCAATCCGTGGCGGACGAGATCAAAGCTGCCGGCGGAGAGGCAACGCCCAACTACGACAACGTCGCCGACTTCCAGGGGGCCGAGAATCTGGTCAAGCAGGCGGTAGGCGACTTCGGCCGTCTGGACATCCTCGTCAACAACGCCGGAATCCTGCGCGACCGGATGCTCGTGAACATGTCCGAGGAGGAATGGGATGCGGTCATCGCCGTGCATCTGAAGGGTCACTTCGCCCCCACGAGACACGCGGCGGCCTACTGGCGTGAGCAGTCGAAGGCGGGAAATCAGATAAACGGCCGCGTGATCAACACCGCCAGTCCCTCCGGCGTTTTCGGCAACGTCGGCCAGGCGAACTACGGCGCGGCCAAGGCCGGGATCGCGGGCTTCACGATCATCGCGGCGCAGGAGCTCGGCCGCTACGGCGTGACGGTCAACTGTCTCGCCCCCAACGCGCGCACCCGCATGACCGAGGCCACCTTCGGGGAGATGCCGAAGCCGGAGGAGGGCTTCGACGCCATGGACCCGGCGAACATCTCTCCGGTCGTAGTGGCGCTCTGCACCGACGCGGCCCAGAACATCACCGGCCAGTGCTTCTTCATCTACGGGGGCACTATCAACGTGCTGCGGCCCTGGGACATCGGTCAGCTCATCACGCGCGACGACCGCTGGGATGCCGACGAGCTCGTGGCGAAGCTCAACGAGGTCTTCCCGAACGGCGCGGCTCCCGAGGGAATGATGCCGATGATGGTGAAGGCCACCGGGGGCCAAGGGGTCCAGCTTGGCTGAGAAAGAGATCGTCTTCGACCTCCTCGTGGAACGCGGAAAAGTCCGTGAGTTCGCGCTGGCCGTGGGCGAGGACAACTCGGTCTTCTTCGATCCCGAGGCCGCTCGTGTGCACGGGCTGCCCGATACCGTGGCCCCGCCGACGTTCACCGTCACTCAGATCTGGCAGGTGCCGCGCGAGGAGCGCGAGCAACGGCTGGGCGCGAATCTCGACTACGAGCGCGTCCTGCACGGCGAGCAGGAGTTCGTCTACAAGCGCTTGCCCGTCGCCGGAGAGGTGCTGAAGGGGACGATGCGAATCGCGCGCGACTTCGTGAAGGAGGGCAAGCGTGGTGGGGAGATGCGCTTCGTGACATACGAGACGAGATACGTCGATTCGGGCGGCGAGGAAGTGCTCACCGCTTACTACACGCTGATCGAGACGGCAAAGGATCCCGGTCGATGACTCTCCCGAGCCGCCTGTCGATGGACGCCGTCACGCCCGGGATGGACTTCGGAGAGGTGGTGTACGGGCCGATCGAGCGAGCCGACATCGTTCGCTACGCGGGAGCCTCGGGCGACTTCAATCCAATTCACATCGACGAGGGCTATGCGCGGCGCACGGGTGCGCCGACGGTCTTCGCGATGGGCATGTTGCCCGCGGGATATCTCGCTCACGCTGTCTCCGACTGGTTCGGGGGGCCGCAGCACCTCCGCCGCTTCAAGGTCCGCTTCACTACCCGGGTCTGGCCCGGGGACGAGATCGTCTGCACCGGAAAGGTCATCGCCATTGAAGACGGCGTGGTCAAGGCGACCATAGAGGCTCGACGCCGCGGGTCGGGTCCCGCCGAGCTCGACCTGCCCGAGGAGGAGACCGCAATGGTGGGAGAGGCCGACGCAGTCGTGCCCGACTACGAGGGACCTGGGAGGGGATAGTGCCGCTTAACACCGAGCTTGTCGGCAAGCACTACGGCAGCACGACTTACGAAGTCACGGCGGAGGCGATCGATAAGTACGCCCGCGCCACGAACGACGAGAACGAGCGCTACCTCGCGGGCGAGGATCTCGTAGCGCCGCCGGTTTTCCCGGTCGTCCCCGCCTTCAGCTCCTTCATGGAAGCCGGCATGGACCCCGACCTGCAGGCTGACTTGCTGCGACTGGTCCACGGAGCCCAGGAACACGTTCTCCACCGCCCCATCAAGGCGGGCGACGTCCTCACCGTCGATACGGTGCTCGAGTCCGTCGACCAGAAGGAGACGGGCGAGACGTTCACGGTCAAGGCGACGGAGAAGGACCGCGACGGCGAAGTCGTCGCCGAGGTGCGCGGCACGATGTTCATCCGCGGAAGCGGTTCGGGCGGGCGTCCACCGGGCCCCGGCACACAGGACGAGGAGCCGCGCACGGTCGTGCACGAAGACACGACGAAGGTCGACGAGGATCAGACTTACCGCTACGCCGAGGCCTCCGGCGATCACAACCCGATCCACCTCGATCCCAACACGGCGCAGATGGCGGGCCTGCCGGGGATCATCCTGCACGGCATGTGCACGATGGCGATCGCTACCAAGGGGGCCGTCAACGGGCTCGCCGGCGGCGACCCCACGCGCATCAAGCGGGTGGGTGTACGCCTCTCGAAACCCGTCTTACCGGGTCAGGAGCTGACGACGAAGTTCTGGGAGGAGAGTGCCTCCGATGTCGCCGGGGTCAAGACCTACGGTTTCGAGACCTATAACCCCGACGGCGTCGCGGTGGTCAAGTCCGGAATCGTCGAGATCGCCGACGCCTGATCCATAAGCGGTTTCGCCGAAGCCAAATAGTGCTTCAGCTCGATGGCTAGCCCAAAAAGAACGGCGAGCCGCACTCGAGGGTCGCCGTTCGGTAGAACACGAGAGCGAGCGCGACCCCGGCAACGACGATCGCCGTGGCGATCTGAACGGCGGCCGCCGACCGCTTCTGTGAGCCCTTGCGGTCGAATCCGAGCCCGAGCGCGACCCCCGACAGAAGCCCGCCGATGTGGGCCACGTTGTCGATGCGCGGGAAGGTGAAGCCTATGAAGAGGTTGAGTCCGATGAATATGAGAAGCGCCCTGAGGAATTGCGCCACGAAGCTCGAGTGGCGGCGGTTGTACAAATAGACGAGAAGTAGCCCCACCACTCCGAAGATCGCTCCGGAAGCCCCCACGCTGTCGCTGAAACAACCGTGTAGCGCAAATGACGCCGCCGAGGCACCAAAGCCACAGATCAAGTACAGCACCAGGAAGCGCGCGTGGCCGAACACTTGCTCGACGTGAGGTCCGTAGGCGTACAGGACGTACATGTTGAAGGCGATGTGCAGGACGAATGTGGGGGAGTGGAGGAACATCGCGGTTAAAAGGCGCCACCACTCGCCATGGTCGATCGAAAAAGACCGCGCCGAGAGCCTGTCGGTGAGGCCGGGGATCGTCAGTTGGCCGACGAACATGACGACGTTTATGCCGATCAGGGCTAGGACGACCGGCGCCGTTGCCCTCGCTACCGATTTGACCTTCCGGCTCGTCCTCCGCGCCTCGGCGACGCATTCCGGGCAGTGCTGTCCCACGGACGCAGGGATTGCACAGCGTCCGCAGATCGGGCGGTCGCAGCGACTGCAACGAAGACGCGTCGGCGTCCTGGTGTGAGCGTAGCAGTACGTTTCCTCTGATTCGGCGAGCTGCGTCGAACCCGATTCGGTCCCGTCCATCGGGGCATCGTCCCATAGCGGTCTGTCTATGGTGTCCGTGTGCAAGTCAAGATCGCAACCTTCAACATTCATCATGGACGAGGGCGCGATGGGCGCATCGATCTAGCGCGTACGGCGGCCGCGATCGCGGCAACCGAAGCCGATCTCGTCGCACTTCAAGAGCTGGACCGCGGTCGAGAAAGGTCCGGCAGAGTGGATCAGATCGCAGAGCTTGAGCGCCTCACGGAGATGCGCATCCATTTCGCGCCGACCGTCGCATCGTCGAAGGGGAAATACGGGATAGCCCTGGCGGCGCGCAGGCCTTTCGACGCTTCCTTCGTCGCATTGCCTCGACTGGGCCACTCCGAGCCCCGCGGCTGCCTTGTCGCGAACTGGGAGGGGATAACCGTTCTGGGGACGCATCTCGGCAAGGCCGATCCGGAACGGCGACTGCAAACCGAACGTCTCGTGGAACTGGCCGGAGGTTCTCCCACGGTCATCGCCGGAGACCTCAATCAATCCCGCCGTAGCCTCGCCCCCCTTGTCGCCGCGGGTTTCGATGCCGGCCCGCCACGCACGACGATTCCGCCGTGGTGGCTGCCCCGCCAGATCGACTACGTGCTCGTGGGTCCGGGCCTGCAACTCCTGTCCCTGGCGACCGTCGCGACCGAGGCCTCGGATCACCGCCCGCTCGTGGCAACCGCCCGACTTCTCTAGCGACCGCTGCCGCGGTTATTTTTGCACGCTATTGTTAGTAGAGTTGCTAATGTTATTGCTGGGTCTGGAGGGGCGGGGAGCGTGAAAAGAATTGCCGGGAGGCGTGAGGGGCCCCGTGTGACGATGCCAATCATGCGGCCCCAGCACCTGGTGGGATTAGTGCTGCTGGCTCTCATCGGAGCCGGCTGCACACCGGGCGCGGCCGATGAAGTCCAGGCCTCGAAGCGGGAAGCCGCGGCCGCCTCCCAGGCGGTCGATGAGTTGACCCAGCGGGTCGCCGATCTGGAGAGTCGCCTAACCGGCGCGGAGGGACGTTTCGAGCGGGAGCTAGAGGATGCCCTCGGCCGTCTCAGCCGGATCCGGGAGGGGCTGAGGACCGCGCTCGGGAACGTGCGAGAGACGGCGGAGAGCGCCGCGGCGGGTGCTCTGGCCCGAGCCGAAGAGACCCTGCGCCAGCTGACGGTGCTGGAGGATCGCTTCGAGTACCACCTGCGACGCACGAGCGGGGGTTGAGCGTGCGCCTCATGCAGGATCTCGTGGGCCAGACTCTCTCCGGGCGCTATCGGCTTGTGTCCCGTGTCGCGGGCGGCGGCATGGGCGATGTCTATCGGGGACACGATCTGCTTCTCGATCGCACGGTTGCGATCAAGGTGCTCCAGCCGTCCCTCGCCGCCGATCCCGAACTCGTGGAGCGCTTCAAGGCCGAGGCACGGGCCGCGGCTCGTCTCACGCATCCGAACGTGGTGGGGGTTTACGACTGGGGCTGCGACGACGACCGCACCTATTACATGGTCATGGAATACGTCTCGGGCACCGATGTGCGCGACGTCCTTGTGGGACGCGGTTCAATCGCACCCATTCAGGCGGCGGAGATCGTGGCCTATGTCTGCGACGCTCTTGCGGCCGCGCACGCGGGCGGGCTGGTGCATCGCGATGTGAAGCCCGAAAACGTGCTGATCGCGCGCGATGGCACCGTCAAGGTTGCCGACTTCGGGATCGCCGCGGTCGCCGGCGCCGAAGGAACTCTTCCCGGCGGGGGCATCACTGGGACGCTGCGTTACATCTCACCGGAGCAGGCGCGGGGATCCGAAGCGACGCCATCGTCGGACATCTGGGCTGCAGGAGCCGTCCTGGGAGAGCTTTTGACCGGACGGCCGCCCCAGCAGGGCTCCGGGGCCGAGCTGCTTCGGCGCCGAGCGGTGGAACCACCCGAACCCCCCTCGCGCAGCAATCCGGCAGTGACGCGCGACCTCGACAACATCGTGCTTCGGGCCTGCGCGCTCGAGCCGGACGACCGCTTCATGACTGCGACTGAGATGGGATCGGAGCTGCGACGGATCCTCGCTCACGCTGTGCCCGTGGGCCCACTCGAATCACTGGTCGAGGAGCTGACCGGTGAGATCAATCTTCCCGACGCGACCGCTACCAATTTCATGCCACGCCGCCGCAAGGGCAGATTCCGGCGAGCTCTAAGGCAGATCATGGTCACGTTGATCGTGATGGGGCTCATCTTCTTCGGCGGCGGTCGTGCTCTCTCGCTGCTGCTGGGGCCCGATCGCGTTAACGTCCCGGACATCATCGGCTTGCCGAAGGCTGAGGCCGAAGCGGAACTCAGGGCCATGGATCTCGAGATATCGGTCGCCGCCCGCAGACCTCATCCAAATGTTCCGCGCGGCGCGGTGCTACAACAGTCGCCGGATCAAGGTTCGGTCGCTCCGGAGACGACCGTCGCGGTGGTTCTCTCAACCGGTCCGCCTAAGTTCGAAGTCCCCAAGGTAGTGGGAGCGACGCTGAGCGCGGCCACCGTGCAATTCGCGGCGCTTGGATTCGAGGTCCGTGAGGTAACCAGGCGCTACGGCCTCGAGCCCGACGGGACGGTGATCGAGCAGATACCCGGTGAAGGTCTGCTCCCGGCGGGCAGCGCGATCAGCCTCGTTCTGAGCCGGGGTCCGCAGCCGCTGCCCGTTCCTCAAGTCGCGGGAATGGAAGCCGAGAAGGCGCTCAAAGAGCTCCGGCGCGCCGGCTTCGAGCCCGTGGAAGTCGACGCCTACTCCGACGAGATCGCCGAGGGATTGGTTATCTCGACGGATCCGCCCGCGGAGAGCGTGGTCGACGAGGGCAGCGAGATCAAGGTCTTCGTCTCGGTCGGTCCGAAGTACCACAAGCTGCGCCTGCCCGACGTAACGAACATGTACGTGGACGATGCGCGCGCGAAATTGGAGGGCCTGGGCCTGCGTGTCAGCATCTCCCAGTCCTGCCCTGGGCGCACGACTGTGATCGACACGGATCCGCTTCCGGGAACCATCGTTCGCGAGAACGATGTGATCAAGCTATTCCTCTGCTGAGGTCAACACACTCCAGGCGGTAAGCGTCTCGATCAGTCGAGGCGTGCAATCCAGAGTCGCAACGTCGTCGAACGGGACCCAGCGTGCCTCGGCCGCGTCGCCGCCGGGCTGAGGCTCCGAAGCAGCCGCCACGCTCGCTCGATAATCCAGGATGACGTAGTGACTGTCATCCCCGACGATCTCGAAGATCCCGATCAGCTCGCCGGGCTCGATCTCTACGCCGGTCTCCTCGGCCACCTCGCGCTTAAGCGCGACGGAAAGGTATTCACCACCTTCGACGCGTCCTCCCGGAATCGACCAGAGGTCGCGCGCGGGTTCCGACGCGCGTTTCACCATCAGGAGCGCGCCCTCGTGAACGACGACGGCGCCGACTCCGAGAATTGGGCCCACGAGCCTTACGCTACCGTCGCCCGGTGCAGGAATCCCATGGGAGTCGCGCCTGGGCCATCCTCGGCATCGGTGTGCTGGCGGCGTCTTCCTCCGCAGTGTTGATTCGTTTCGCGGAGGATGCAGAGCCGCTCGCGATCGCTTTTTGGCGCTGCACCGCGGGGGCCGCCCTCCTCGCTCCGTTGGCGATTGCCAAAGGGCGCATCCCGGGCCGCGATCTCTTTTTGCCGGCCCTCGCCGGAGCTTTCCTCGCGTTCCACTTCGCCACCTGGATCTCGTCGCTTGACCACACGACGGTCGCCGCCTCGGTTCTGCTGGTTTCCACGACTCCGGTCTTCGTGGGACTGGTCTCCCACGTTGCCGGTCAACGGCTGGGTCCGTTCGGCTGGGCTGGAATCGCCGTTGCGCTCGCGGGGACCGCGGTTATTGCGGGGGATCTCAGCGGCGCGCGCCTTTTCGGCAACTTGCTCGCGCTGGCCGGTGCCGTCGGCGGCGCCGGATACTTTCTTGCCGGTGAACGCGCGCGCCGTTTCATGGGCATCGCCGCTTACTCGGCCGTTGCTTATGGAACCGCGGCGCTCGTGCTCGCCGGCGCCGTCGTCGCCCGCGACGTCTCTCTATCCGGATACAACCCCGCTACCTGGGCCGCGCTCGTCGGTCTCATTGTGGGACCCCAACTACTGGGCCACACCCTGATCAACTTCGCGCTCGGGGACATAGACGCAACCACGGTCACCGTCGCGATCATGGCGGAGCCGGTGATCGCTATCGCGCTGGCCTATGCCTTGCTCTCCGAGGTGCCTACTCGTGTTGTCTATCCCGGAGGTGTTGCGATCCTGCTCGGCATCTATCTCGTGTCGCGCGTGCGACGCCTCCCTGCCGTGGTCACGGACTAGTCGATGAAGCTAAGACACGCGCGCGGTCATCTGGAGCTCGATCGCTGCCTCGTGATGGGAATCGTCAATCGAACCCCGGACTCGTTCTACGACGGAGGACGCATGGCCTTCGAGGAATCCGTGGCTTTTGCCGAGGTCCTCGTCGAGGAGGGTGCGGATCTCCTAGATCTGGGTGCCGTCAAGGCAGGGCCCGGCGCGGATGTTTCTCTCGAGGAGGAGGCCGCGCGGTTGCTCCCTCTCGTCGAGGCCGTGGTCGGACGCGTGGATGTGCCGGTGTCGGTGGAGACGTCGCATCCCGAGCTCGCCCGGAGAGCGCTCGATGTGGGCGCGGCGATCATCAACGACGTCCGCGGACTCGTCGAGCGGGGCCTCGCCGAGCTTGCTGCGGAGACCGGGGCGGCTCTGGTTCTTATGCACACCGGGGGCCAGGTTCGGGGTCGGCCTCGACATCCCCGCTACGGAGATGTCGTGGCTGAGGTCAAACGAGATTGGGCCAGCATGGTCCGGCGCGCCGAGGAACTCGGCGTCGTCCGCGACCAGCTGATTGTCGATCCCGGCTTGGACTTTGGAAAAACGACCTATCACTCTCTCGAGATCCTCCGACGTCTCGAGGAACTGGTCGCCTTCGGTTTTCCCTTATTGGTGGCGCCATCGCGCAAAGACGTCGTTGGAGAGACGCTTGATCTCCCTTTAGAGGATCGTCTCGAGGGAACGCTTGCGATCGTGGCTATATCCGTGACCGCGGGCGCGCACATCGTGCGCGTTCACGACGTGCGATCCGCTGCGAGAACGGTCGCTATGACAGAGGCAATTGCAGGCCGTCGAGCGCCCGCGCGTCCGCTCCGCGGCCTATGGGATTGAACGCCGCCAGCTCGGCACGCCAGCGCCGCAGCACCGCTTCCGCCACAAGATGGGATGGGACCGTGTAGGTCCCGCTGCTGATTCGTTCGATTAGGTAACTCATATCTCGCTTTTTACTTTCGGCATCCCGCCGCGGATAGTTGAGGACTTTTTCCTCCAGAGGGAGCTGCGAAGCTTTTGATACGTTGTTACACATGAGTAAAACAATACTCATTGTCGAGGACGAAGAGGCGCTTCGCGAACTCGAGAAAGTGATTCTCGAGAGTCACGGCTACGAAGTCATGGAAGCCAAAGACGGTCTCGAGGGTCTGGCGAAGGCCGAATTCCAGCGACCCGACCTCATCTTGTTGGACCTGATGATGCCGGATGTCTCCGGTCGCAGAATGTTCGACGAGATGCGCAGCCATAAAGCAACTGCCGGAATCCCCATCATCGTAGTCACCGGTCGCCCCGACGCGCACCAGACTTTTGATGACGAGATCGGGGCAGAGAACGTGATCCTGAAACCCTTCGAGTCGGACACGATCATCGAGCGGATCCGGCATCACATCGGCGATCCCGATTAGGGCTTCGTGACTGTGGACGCATACGCGGTCGCAGTCGCGACGGGGTTCGGTCTCATCCTCGGGAGTTTCGCCACGGTCGTTGCCCATCGCGTTCCACTCAACTTGGCAATCGTGGCGGGCCGGAGTCGGTGCCCGCACTGCGACAACACGATCACGGCCCTCGAGAACATTCCCGTTTTGAGTTATTTGGTCTTGCGGGGACGATGCCGCCACTGCGGGGAGCCCATCTCGCCGAAGTACCCACTGATCGAGATCGCGACCGGCGTCCTATTCGGCGCCTCGGTCGCCAAGTTCGGTGTGTCTCTTACCGCGGCCGTCTTCGCGGCCTTCTTCTGGACGCTCGTCGTCCTCACGGTTATCGACCTGGAACACAAGCTCCTTCCCAACCGCATCGTTTACCCCGCGTTCTTGATCGGGTTCGTCGGTCTCTCGGCGGCCGCTGTGATCGATGGGGACTTTGACCGCATGACCGATGCGGCGATCGGCTCGGCGGTCTTCGGGGGTTTTCTTTTCGTCGTGGCCTTCATCTACCCGGCCGGAATGGGGGCCGGGGATTTCAAGCTCGCGTTCGTCCTGGGCCTCTTCCTGGGTTACGCAGGGGGTATTTCGACGGTCCTCGCCGGAATGTTTCTTTCGTTTCTCGCGGGCGGCGTGGTCGGAATGGCCATCCTGATTGTGCGCCGCGGAGGTCGCAAGACGGAGGTGCCCTTCGGCCCCTATCTTGCCTTGGGCAGCACGATCGCGATATTCGCCGGACGAGCAATCGCGAACTGGTATCTGGGGGGCCTCTGAGGGGCGGAGTGTGATGTGTCGTCCGCGCTGCTTACGATGGGGCGATGGAAGACGAACCCGGCTCCGGCGAGGAGGCTCCTCTCGACGAGGAGGAGATCCAGGCTCTCCGTCAGGACCTCGTCGACGTTGAAATCCTGAAGGACGTCCTCGGCCCGCGTGGCATCAAGGGGACGGTCTTCTTCTGCCAGGACTGCGAGGAGGATCACTACCTCACGTGGGATCTCCTGGCGGGAAATCTGCGCGAGCTCTTGGACAAGGGCGAGTCGCCGGTGCATGAGCCCGCCTTCGATCCCGATCCCGACGACTACGTGACCTGGGACTACGCCCGCGGTTTCCTGGATGGCTACGAATCCTTTGAGCAAGAGGAATTGGGCGCGTTGTCGGCTCGCCTTGCCACCGAGCTCACCCGGCGGGGCTTCCGTCTCGATGAGATCAAGGCCGTGATGTCGACCCTCGGCCTCCAGGCTCCTGCCCCCGACACCGTGCCCGGCGATGGCGAGGGCCGTTGAGCGCCCGCATCATCGCGTTCGCGAATCAGAAGGGTGGGGTTGCGAAGACGACGAGCGCGCTCTCGATGGCCGCAGCGCTGGCGGAGCGACGCCGGAAGGTGCTCGCCGTGGATATGGACCCACAGGGGGCACTGACTTATTCAATGGGCGCGGACCCCGACAAGCTCCAGGAAACGATCAACGACGTCCTGATCCGGCGGATCCCCGTCCGCAACGTGATCGTGGAGCGCGAGGTCGACCTGGTGCCCGCCAACATCGATCTCGCCGGAGCCGAGGTCGCCCTCCTTACCAAGACCGGTCGCGAATACGGCCTTCAGCGAGCTCTCCGCGATGTCGAGGAGGACTACGACTACATCCTGATCGACTGTCCTCCCTCGCTCGGCATCCTCACGATCAACGGGCTCACCGCGGCGGCAGAGGTTCTGATTCCGCTGCAGTGCGAGGCACTCTCTCACCGTGGCGTGGGTCAGTTGCTCGACACGCTCGAGGACATCAGGCACTTCACGAACCCCGACCTGAAGGTGGTCGGGCTGATACCCACTCTGTATGACGGACGTTCGCGCCACGCGCAACATGTTCTCGCCGATGTGGGCGAGCGCTATGGGGTCACGGTCATCTATCCGCCGGTGAAGAAGTCGATCAAGTTTGCCGAAGCCACGCAGGCAGGACGGTCGATCATGTCCTATGCGGGTACGCATCCGGGGGCCGAGGCCTATCGGGCGCATGCCCGCCAGCTGGAAGAGGGCATCGACGTGCTTCCGGAGAGTGTGATGCCGGAGACCAAAGCCGAGCCCGAGTCGAAGCCCGTATCGGAGCCCTCCGGCGTGGGAGGCATGCAACCGGACGTGCAAATCGTGGAAGAGGATGACCGTCCAAGAAACAACGAACGTGAGCCGGTGCACGCCGCGGCCCCGCGCACATCGGGCGGAGATGTAACGGAGTGACCGGGCCCGGAGCCTCGACCCCCGGCAAGTACGCGCTCTACAGCGCGAC
>JBHELF010000093.1:0-5858 GCA_046263155.1 Actinomycetota bacterium | reverse complement strand
GTCCCCAACCAGGACCCCGACGACATCGTCGCCAAGCTGAGGCGCCATCTGACCGAGCGGGGATACGGCGATATCGAGGTCACCAAGCATTCGATGGAGAGCCCGGTCCGGTCGCCGGCGGATTCAGCCATCGCGACGGCTGCCGTCCAGGCCGCTCGAGAGGTGTACGCGCAGCAGCCGCCCGCGGTGGCTCCGATGATGATCGGTACCGGACCGATGCATCACATTGCCGGGACTCTCGGGATTCCGACCGTCTCGCCGGCGGGCGTCTGCCGCCCCGAATCGTTGATCCACGCGCCCAACGAAAACGTTCGCATCGAGGACTTCCTTCGGACGATCGAGTACACGATCGCCTGGATCGGGGCAGTCGCCGAGATTGCCTAGCGTGTTCTGAGGTCGCTGGTGTGGCCTATGCACACATGAGCGACCACAGGTCGCACGGAAGCGCTTTTAGCAGCCGATCGTCTGATACTGGGACGCCGGAATGAACGCGGAATCGCCACCCGACTTTCCAAGTACGGCGCCAAAGGATTGCTCGAGCCCGGCGACATTGAGATTGCTCATGCAGTGCAAGTGGGTGCCGGAATCACCGGGACTGTCCATGTAGGTGGCGAACATGATGTCGTGCTCGATGCGCGGGTCGCCCGCAGGCCCCAGGGTGTGATCGAGCCCGAGGCAATGGCCGTACTCGTGCCCTCCGACGTTGTACATGTCGGCGTAGGTGAAGCTGCTGATGAAGGACTTCGACATGTCGGAGATGCATACGTTTGCCGCCCTGAGGGAGACCCCCAGGATGATGGCCTTCTCCTCATCCCACAGCACGACGATCTCGGGGTCCAGGAGCACGTTGGTAGGAATTGAGTCGCGTCCGGCCACAAAGACGTTCGTCACGAGACGCGCCTTAAGAGTGGGCGAACCGTAGGTTGCGATCGCTCTGTCCCAATCGGCAATCGCCTTCTCGACTGCCTTCAAGTAAGAGTTGAAGGGCGTGAGTTCACCGGCCCCACCTTCCGAACCACCGAGGACCCCGTTTCCGTTGAAAAGCTGGCCGTGACTCGGCGGCACGATGATCACGTCGAGAGCCCTCTCGCCCCATTCGAACGAATTCGGCTGCTCGTAGGCAGTCTCTTGCGCGGATGCCGGCCCCAGGCCCCCGATGAGGAGCACGACTGCGGCCAGCAGAATCAGAGGTCGGCGCATTCTTTTCTTTCGTCTAGGGGCGCAGCCCCTCCCGAGCGCCCGACTACTTACCCCCTACAACGTCAGAGGAGGGCCCAGCGTTTCCGGCCCTCCTCCGCCCGGCTTGCTTGGCCTAGCTCTGGGCCCGCCCAGCCTCGTAGATGCCGAAGGCGGCTCCCTGCGGGTCGGCGATCAAGGAAAACTTGCCGAATCCGGGAATGTCCTGAGGAGGCACGATGAGGTTGCCGCCCAGCTCCTTCGCCTTTTCTGCGCTCGCCGCGCAGTCTGCAACCAGAAAGTAGACCGTCCAGTTAGGAGGGATCGAAGCCATCTCCCCGGCGAGCTCGTAGAACCCGGCCTCTTGCTTGTCGCCGCGGGAGAACATCGTGTAAGGGGGCTCGGAACCCATGGGCTGGGTCGTCCAGCTAAACAGCTCCGTATAGAACTTCTCCGCGGCCTTCATGTTGGAAGTGCCGCATTCGAACCACGTAAGCGAGCCCACCTCATCCATTAGCTGCGCCCCGATGTTGGTGGTCCCCTGCCACAGACAGAACGCGGCCCCGGCGGGGTCTTGGGCGATCGACATACGGCCGAGCCCCATGACGTCGAAGGGCTCCGCGAGCACGTTCGCCCCGAGTTCCTTCGCTTGCTCGGTGGTCTTGTCGACATCGTCGACGGTGATGTAGGCGTTCCAGTGAGGCGGGCCTTGCTCCGGCCCACCCTGACTTGCTGCGGCGACGTCTTTGCCGTTGATGCGGAACATCGAGTAACTGCCCTCTGGCTCTATGGGCAGGTCCTCGACATCCCAGTCGAAAAGACCCGTGTAGAAGCTCGTGGCCCCTTCGACGTCGCTCGTCGCCAGATCGGCCCACGAAAAACTGCCGTGCGGATGACTGGTTTTCTCGGGCATTGGACCTCCTACGACCGTTGTAGCGGCGGACGATCGCGCAGGCTAACAGCCGGTTTCAAGAGGCCCTAGCCGCCCCAGCGAGTCGGAGCTCGGGAGATGAATCCAGCCCTCCTGCCGTGCGATTTCGCGTTCGTGCCCGGATGGCCGCTGGGTGAGTTCGAGCGCCGCCGCCCGGGCGATCGTCGCGGCGACCAGCGCGTCAAAGCAATGGTCGCTGCGGACACAGATCTCAAGCAGCTCCTCTTCGAGCACCATCCAGGTCGCCCCCGCCAGAAAACGCTCGATCAACCGGGCACGAACGACCGAGCCGCGAGGGTTCTTGTAACCGCGGACGTCGAACCCCCAAAGGACGAGCGCGGCTGCGGGATAGACCTCACACAGCCGGCCCGTGCCGCTCCGATCGACGGGCCCTATGAACTCCTCCGCGCGGCCGAGCAAGCGAGCACAGCGCATGGCAGTGATGCCGATGCGATCCGTCGACACACTCAGCGGACGGCGCGCGAGTTTGGTCACGATGCGATCGGTGAGCCGGTAGTGGAGCGTCTCGGGCGTGGTCTCCGGCCATCGATTTCCGGTCAGATAGCCGGAGACGGCCGCAACGAATTCCGTCGGCCACCCGAACGGTGAATCGATTCCCACCTTCTCTGCCTGCGCGATAAACGCCATCAGCTGATCGTCATCGAGCCCCGCCTGCAGCTCGATAGCGCGAACCGGTGCCGACGTCCAGTCAAGAAGACAAGCCGCGGTGTTCTTGGCCTGCGCGGCGAGATCAATGCCGAGGGTGATCACAATCCAACCTGTCGCATCGAAGCCGAATTATCGTGGCGAGTAGTGGCCGAGCCGAAACATCCCGCGATGCTCCCGCCTGCCGATCCGGGTGGGCGGCGGGATGAGCTGATCGACCTCCTGCGGTCGCTCGCCACGACCACCGTGGTGCTGTGGCACTGGGTGTTCACGATCCTCGTGTGGCGCGCCGACGGTCCTCACGCGGACAACCCAATTGGCTACGTGTCCGGACTATGGAGCCTCACGTGGGTCCTTCAGGTCATGCCGCTGTTCTTTGTTGCAGGCGGCTTCGTTCATGCCCGGGCGTGGGCACGGGATCGCAGTCAAAAGGGGGCCTGGGCGAAGTTCGTTAAGCGCCGCGCGGTGCAGCTCGGCGTTCCCGCGCTCGTGTTGATCGCCGTCGTCGCCGGAGCCGGCATCGCCGTGGCGTTCTTGCACGCCGGAGGCGATCCCTGGGTGCCTCGCGGCATTCTGCTCGTGCTCTCACCACTATGGTTCCTCGTCGTCTACATGGTCCTCGTGGTGACGGTCCCCATCTGGGATGCACTGGATAGGCGGTGGGGTGAGCTCGTGCCCATCGCCCTCGGAGTCGCCACTATGGGCATCGATCTCGTCCGTTTCCGATTCGGTCATCCGGAAGTCGCGTGGTTCAACATGGTCTTGGTCTGGGGGGCCGCGCACCAAGTCGGTTGGTCCTGGGAGCGGTTGCGTGAAGCTCCAGTGCGCTTCGGCCACTCGCTGATGCTGATCGGTTTCGCCGGGTTGGTCGGCCTCACCAACATGGGTCTCTATCCACGGTCGATGGTCGGCACGACTTCCACGGTCGATCGCTTTTCCAACATGGGTCCGCCGACCCTTCCGATCGTTGCCCTACTGATCTTCCAAGTCGGACTGGTCGTGGCATATCGCGAACGAGTCATCGAGTTCGCCGAGCGTCGCCCTGTGCGCCGCTTTATCGCGTGGTTGTCCGATAACGCCATGCCCCTCTTTTTGTGGCACACCGTGGGCTTCGCCCTGTTCTACGCCGCGATGCGCGCGCTCGGGTCGGTGCCGGAGGAGCCCAACCTGCTTTGGTGGGTGAGCCGTCCCCTATGGGTAATCGGTCCGGCGCTTCTCACTCTGCCGTTGCTGACGGCCACCAAGCGGATACGCACAGCGATGTGACGGTTTCCCTCGCCGGTCTGGTCGGCTGAGGTGGACGTCGTCGTCGCGGTCTTGCTGTCCCTCGTCGTCGTCGCCTACAACAACGCGATCAACTGGTGGAAGCCGTTTCAGGGCGCGGCCTACGTCCCCATCAACCTCACTTTCGCCGCGGTGACGACGTGGATTGCGATCGCGATGTACGACTTATCGTCGGCCGAGCTCGGCTTGCGGGATGGCTTTAAGGGCGCTTCACTGAGCTTGGCCGCCGTTGCCCTCTTCGCGCTGCTCGTCTTCTTATTTGCGCGCTCGCAGCATGGGCACCACATCGTGGATGCGCGCGTCGTTCAGCGTCGGGGCCGCGCTCTCGGCTACTACGTGTTGGTGCGGATACCGCTCGGGACGGCGGTCGTGGAGGAGCTGGTCTTTCGAGGCGCATTGTTTGCCGCCTGGCGGGAAGCCGGAGTCTCCACCGCCGTTGCCGCGCTGGCCGCGTCGGCCGCCTTCGGGGTCTGGCACATCTCTCCCACGATCATCGGCTTCCGCATGAATGAGCCCGAGGCAACTGCCCGCAAACTGGCGGCGGCCGCCTTTGCCGGAGTCGCGGGTACCACGCTCGCGGGGCTGCTCCTTACTTGGTTGCGTCTTCGGAGCGGTGGTCTCATCGCGCCCATCGTGATCCATGCGGGGGTGAACTCGTTCAGCGCTCTGGCCTCGGCAATGGCAAGCCGCCATAACCAGCGGAGTGGACAAGGACGCCGCTAGGGCCGCACCGGGGACACAGAGCCGTCAGAGCGGGTCGAGGCGGGCCTTGAGGAGGCAGAACTCATTGCCCTCGGGGTCGGCCAGAACGTGCCAGGGCTCCTCGCCGGTCTGGCCGATGTCGGCCGGGCGCGCCCCGAGCTTCAGGAGTCGTTC
This sequence comes from Actinomycetota bacterium, assembly GCA_046263155.1. Classification (GTDB taxonomy): domain Bacteria; phylum Actinomycetota; class CADDZG01; order CADDZG01; family WHSQ01; genus DATADF01. The sequence continues at coordinate 925 of JBHELF010000093.1, read as the reverse complement.
GAGCTCGGCGTCCTGATCGCGGTCGGTGGCGTTGACGTCGATGTGCAGCCGGGACTTCCCCGGCTCCGGCTCGTCCCTGCGGCTGAGAATGATCGTCGGCTGCGGGCCGCCGAACCCTTCGCGCGGCCCGATCTCGAGGCTGCCGTCCTCTTCGCGATCGAGCACTACGAAGTCCAGGACTTCGCACCAGAACCGCGCCAGCACCTCGGGTTCGCGGCAACCGAGCACGAGCTCACTGATACGACATGCCATTGACGAAACCTACTCTCAGCGTGGGAACGCTTCACGAGATCAAGGCCGTCATGGGGCACGCTTCGATCACGACCACCGAGCAGTCCTCCAAGCCGGAATAGATGTTGAAGACCTCAGGGCTGGGTCGCTGAGGGAGTTCAAGGAGAGGGACAGTCTTGGGACACTTTGCCGTCCCTACTTCGAGGCGGCGGGCATACTTGTAGACGTACCAACGGTTTCACAACAGGCGCCCGTAGCTCAGCCGGATAGAGCATCGGACTTCTAATCCGAGGGTCGGGGGTTCGAATCCCTCCGGGCGCGCAGGAGTAGAAGAGTTAGCTGCAGATGGGTGAGGCCCCGTGTACAACCGGGGCCTCGCTTACTTGGCACCAAGCAGCCTTACTAAGTCGTGGGTGCCAGCAACACGAATTGAATGACGGTGAACTCTCCCTCCTCCCACACACGAACGAGGGAACCGCAGCTCCCATTCTGGCACTGGTTGTTTCCGCCCTTGCCGTTGCCGTTACCACCACCACCGCCACCACCGCCACCTTTCTTGCCCCCACCTCCGCCGCCGGTGGTGTCCAGGTGCGCGTAGATCGAATCAAGTTGCGCGTAGTCATGGGCTCCGGGACTAATAAAGGCCGGATCGAAAAGGCCGTTGAGGTCGTCCATGCAGGTTGGCTCGGTGTAC
>JBHELF010000092.1:0-22582 GCA_046263155.1 Actinomycetota bacterium | reverse complement strand
GCCTGGACGACGTCGTCAGCCTCCTCTTCACCGCGACACCCGACCTCCGCGCCGAGTTCCCGGCGGTGGCGGCGCGGCGTTTGGGAATCGCCCACGTGCCGCTCCTCTGCGCCCGGGAGATCGACGTGCCCGGCGCGGTGCCGCGCTGTGTCCGCGTCCTCATGCATCTGTACACGAGCCTCGGGGCGGCCGAGCTTCGCCACATCTACCGAGGCGAGGCGCGCGGGCTCCGCAGCGACCTCGCCTGATAAGGCTCAAGGAGAGATCTAGTGTTAGCCGGGCGCGTAGGAGTCATAGGTGCGGGCCTCATAGGGGGCTCGGTGGCTCTGGGGCTTCGGGCCCGGGGGATCCACACAATCGTGTTCGATTCCGCCGCGGCCACGGCCGAGCGCGCCCTCGAGCTGGGAGCGGCGAGCGAGCTGGCGGCGGGTCCGGGCGCGGTGGCGGAGGGCGCCCAGGCGGTCGTGATCTGCACGCCGGTTGAGTCCCTGCCTGAGATCTGCGGCGAGCTCGCATCGAGCTTGCCCGAGCACGTCGTGGTGACGGATGTCGCGAGCGCCAAGGCCGAGGCGGTAGCTGCGGGCGAGGCCCTCCTCGGCGGGCGCTTCATTGGGGGGCATCCGATGGCGGGCTCGGAGCGGCACGGCATCGAGGCTGCGGACGGCGCCTTGTTCCAGGACGCGTGGTGGATCCTCACACCGACCGAGCGAACGTCCCCTCGTGGCTACGAGGCCGTCGCCGACCTGGTCGGGGCTCTGGGCGCGCGGCCCGTCGCGGTCGATCCCAGCGTCCACGATGTGCTGGTCGCGGACGTCAGTCACGTTCCGCAGATTGCGGCCAGCGCCCTGGTTGATCTCGCCGCCGCGACGGGGGAGAGGGATGCCCTGCTCGGCCTGGTCGGCGCGGGGTTCAGGGACATGACGAGGGTGGCCGCGAGTCGCCCGGACCTGTGGACGGGCATCCTGCGCTCGAACCGGGCGGCCGTCTTGAGCGCTCTCGAGGGCTTGAACGATCGGCTGGGCCTGGTCCGGGAGCTCATTGCCGCGAGTCGGTGGGAGGAGTTGGAGGCCTGGCTCGCGGGAGCCCGGGCGGCACGCCTCGAGCTGTTCACCAAGACGCCCTTCGCGGGGCCCGCCGTAACCTTGTCCCTGCTCGTGCCCGACCGGCCGGGTGTGCTCGCTCAGGTGACCACGGCTGCGGGCAGGCTGGGAACAAATATCGAGGACCTCCGGATCGTGCATTCCCCGGAGGGGGGCCGGGGCCGGCTCGAGCTGCTCGTCGAAGGGGGGGATCGGGCGGAGCGACTGGCGCAGGTGCTGACCGAGATGGGATATCGAATCGAGCGACAAGATGACTAGGTTATTTATCGACAAGTCTCCCGCCCGGGCAGCCCGGTCGTCGTGAGCTCGACCCGCGTCGCCCTGGGGGGCGAGATCCGGATGCCGGGCGACAAGTCGATCTCGCACCGGGCCCTCATCCTCGCGGCGCTCGCCCGGGGCAGGAGCCGGATCGAGGGGCTCAACCCCGGCGCCGACGTCCGAGGCACCGCGCGGCTGCTGACGGAGCTCGGCATAGAGGTGGAACTCGCCGCGGGGAATACTGCAGCTGAGGTACAGGGTTTGGGTTTTGCCGGGCTGCGCGAGCCGGTCGATGTCCTGGACGCGGGCAACTCCGGCACGAGCCTGCGCCTCGTCGCCGGACTCTGTGCCGCCCTGCGGGGGCTGTCGGTGTTGACCGGCGACTCCAGCCTGCGGCGGCGCCCGATGCTGCGGGTCGTGGCGCCTCTGCGCCAGATGGGCGCCGTGATCGACGGGCGGGAGCACGCCGAGTTCCCTCCGCTGGCGATTCGCGGCGGCCCGCTCGACGCGATCGATTTCGAGCTCGCCGTCGCCTCGTCGCAGGTGAAGACCGCCGTCCTCCTCGCGGGCCTTGCCGCCGAAGGTCGAACCGTCGTCCGCGAGTCGGTGGCGACCCGCGATCACACGGAGCGGATGCTCAACGGTTGCGGTGTGGAGCTCGAGCGCCGCGACGGCATGGTCGCCCTGGCGGGGGGCCAGCAGCCCGAGGTGGTCGACCGTCGTATCCCCGGCGATGTCTCGTCCGCGGCTTACCTGGTCGCCGCGGCGATATTGAGTCCCGGGTCGGATCTCACGATCACGGACGTCGGTCTGAACCCCACGCGGACCGCGGCGCTGCGGGTACTCGAGGGGATGGGAGCCTCGATCGAGATGGCGGCGACGGGGCTCGAGGGGGGCGAGCCGGTCGGCACCGTGCACGTCCGCTCCTCCGAACTCCGCGGCACCGACATCGGGGGATCCGACATCCCCCTGGTCATCGACGAGCTGCCGATACTCGCCGTGGTGGCGACGCAGGCCGAGGGCCGCACGGTCATCAGGGATGCCTCCGAGCTGCGGTTCAAGGAGTCGGACCGCATCGAGGTGATGGCGCGCGGTCTTCGGGAGCTCGGCGCCGAAGTAGTGGACCTCCCCGACGGCCTGGTGATCTCCGGCCCGACTCGTCTCACCGGGGGAGAGGCCGACGCGTACGACGACCACCGGGTGGCCCTGGCTTTCGCCGTCGCGGGCATGGTGACAAAGGAGAAGGTTCGGATCAAAGGCTGGAGCTCAATCGCCACCTCATTTCCAAACTTCATCGAGCTCGTAGAGGGTGCCCGGAGGAAACGGTGACCGTCGTGGCGATCGACGGCCCCGCCGGCGCGGGTAAGAGCAGCGTGGCCGTGGCTACGGCTCGGGTTCTCGGCTGGGACTACGTGGATACCGGTGCGCTGTACCGGGCTCTCGCTCTCGCCGCGCTCGAGCAAGGGATAGATCCCGCGGATGGACACACCCTCGGCCGACTGGCGGCGGATATCGAGCTGTCTCTGGACCGCGACCGCGTCAAACTGGCCGGCCGGGACGTAACCGCTCGCATCCGAGGCGAGGACGTAACCGCGATCGTCTCCACGATCTCCGCGCATCCCTCGGTTCGCGCCGCACTCGTCGCTCGCCAACGTGCGCTGGCGCGTGGGGGTGGAGTGGTGATGGAGGGACGCGATATCGGCACGGTTGTTGTGCCCGAGGCGCGGCTAAAGATCTTTCTCACCGCAACACTGGACGAGCGCGCGCGCCGCCGAGCGCGCCAGTTGGGTCTCCCCGAGGATTCCGCCGAGCTCGCCGCTCTGGAGGTTTCGATCGCGCGTCGGGACGAGGCCGATTCGGCCCGCAGGGAGTCTCCGTTGCAGGCGGCGGAGGATGCCGTGGTCGTCGATTCGACGGACCGAGATCTGGACGACGTCGTGGCGGAGATCGTCGCACGCGTCCGGCGAGTTCTCGATGGCGCCTGATACGGCCGAACGAGGGCTTCCGGTCGTCGCGGTCGTGGGTCGGCCCAACGTAGGAAAGTCATCGCTCGTAAATCGCGTGCTGGGCCGGCGCGCCGCGATCGTCGAGCCGACGCCGGGGGTGACCCGAGACAGGCGCGGCTTCATCGCGGAATGGGGAGGGCGCCGCTTCGAGATATTCGACACGGGCGGACTCGAACCGGGGGCCCGCGGGCTCGAGGCTCAGGTCAGGGCGCAGGCAGAGGTGGCGATCGCCAGCGCGGACCTGATCGTTCTCGTGGTCGATGTCCAGTCGGGACTCATGCAGGACGACCACGTCGTGGCCGACTCCCTCCGCAGGTCGGGCAAGCCCGTGCTGCTGGTTGCGAACAAGGTCGACGACGCGCGCGAAGAGCCGGCCGCCGCGGAATACCACAGGCTCGGCCTCGGCGAGCCACAGGTCGTCTCCGCTTTGCACGGAAGAGGCTCGGGGGACCTCCTCGATCGACTCCTGGCCGTTCTTCCTCGGGCCCGCGCGGCGGAGCGAACCGAGTGGGTTGCGGCCGCCATCGTGGGCCGGCCTAACGTCGGTAAGTCTTCCTTGCTGAATGCCTTGCTCGGGACCGCCCGCGCGATCGTCGACGAACGCCCCGGAACCACGCGCGATCCCGTCGATTCGTATCTCGCGCTCTCCGACGAGCGAGTCGTGAGGATCCTCGACACCGCCGGAATGCGACGCGAGGTGCAGATTAAGGACCCCATCGAATACTTCGGGTGGCTGCGATCGCGCGACACGCTCCGGCGCGCCGATATAGCCATACTCGTGATCGACGTATCCGAGGGGATCACCAGCCACGACCAACGCATCGCTCAGGAGGTCGTCGAACACGGCCGCGCCTGCGTGGTGGCGCTCAACAAATGGGATCTTGCCCCCTCGGAGGAGACCGATCGCTCCCGTCTCGAGCGCGCGCTCGGCTCACAACTGAGATTCCTCGCGTGGGCCGAGACTTTCCGAGTCTCTGCGCTTACGAAGAGGGGAATCGATCGCTTGCCCCCCGCCGTGGTCACGGCCGTCGAGTCCCACCGGCGCCGGCTTCCGACGTCTCTGGTGAACCGCGTGATTGCGGATGCACAAGAGGAACGGCCGCACCCACGCCTGCGCGGGAAGTCGGTGCGAATCCGCTATGCGGTGCAGGCCTCGACGGGCCCACCGCGATTCATTCTTTTCTGCTCGGCACGCCTGGAGCCGACATATCTTCGCTACATCGAACGTCGCATTCGCTCGGTAGAACCATTCACGGGAAGCCCACTCAGTTTGGAAGTCCGTCGCGCGAGCCGCGACTCGGCGCGCGACGCGCCGCTATGATGGCCTCTCTCGGGACGTGGCGCAGCTTGGTTAGCGCACTGGTCTGGGGGACCAGGGGTCGCCGGTTCAAATCCGGCCGTCCCGACTTCAATCGACCGATGAGAAAAATCGCCGGTTCCATCAGCTTCGGTCGAATTGACGAGCCACCCGCCCGCCCGAGGATCGACTGGGGATGACGAGCGATAGGCGAGTGCTCACCATCCCGAACGTTCTCTCCATCGCGCGGCTCTGCTCCGTGCCCGTCTTTGTGTGGCTCTTCTTGTCGGAGCGCGCGAATGTCGGAGTAATCGTGTTCGTGATCGCGGCGTGGACGGATTTCTTCGACGGGCTGATCGCGCGGAGGACGGGGTCGGTAACGGAGCTCGGCAAGGTTCTGGACCCGCTGTCGGATCGCATCTTCATCGTCGCTCTGACGGTGATGCTGCTTGTGAGGGGCACCATGCCCCCAGCGCTCGGCGCCGCCATCATCGTGCGAGACATACTCATCCTGAGCGTATTCCCGGCTCTGGAACGCCGCGGGATCGAGCGAATCCCGGTGAACCGCGTCGGAAAGGCGGCCACCGGAACCTTGTTCTCGGGACTCGCGTGGCTCGCCTACTCGGAGTCCACTTTCCCGCTCAACGAGGGCGTAGGAGACGTCGGACTGGCGGTGGCCTGGCTCGGCGTAGCTCTCTACTGGGTGGCGGCGGCGCTCTATGCGCGAGAAGCTTCCCGCAGGATGCGAGCCTTGAATGCCTCTCGAGTGCTGCCGTGAGCCCTCCCGGAGTGCAGGCCGTCGTCATGGCCGGGGGCGAGGGCTCGCGTCTGCGGCCTTTAACGAGTCACATCCCCAAACCGATGCTCCCGGTGGCGAATCGGCCGCTCATGGAGCACACGACCAGCCTCCTGCGCAAACAGGGGATCAAGGACGTGGTGGCGACCCTCCAATACCTCTCCTCCGTGGTCCGCAACTACTTCGGCGACGGGTCCGACGCCGGCATCACACTCTCCTATGCGACCGAAGATGTGCCGCTGGGCACCGCGGGCTCGGTGCTCGGCGCGCGCGATCTTCTTTCAGGAACCTTCATCGTCGTGTCGGGCGACGCACTGACCGACCTCGACGTACGCGAGGTGATCTCGTGGCATCGGGAGCGCGGCGCGGCGGCCACTCTGGTGTTGAAACACATGGCCGATCCTTTGGAGTTCGGCATCGTGATGACAAAGGAGACCGGCGAGATCGAGAGGTTTCTGGAGAAGCCTTCCTGGGGCCAGGTCTTCTCCGACACGATCAACACCGGAATCTATGTGTTGGAGCCCGATGTTCTCGATCTCATTCCGCCGGACCAGCCCTACGACTTTTCCTCCGAACTGTTTCCTCTCATGCTCGACAAAGGGCTGCCCTTATACGGCTTCGTGACGGACGCCTACTGGACGGATGTGGGGAACTCCGAGGCCTTCATCCAGGCCAACCACGATGTTCTCTCGGGACGGGTGAAGATCGCCCCGGCGGGATTCGAGTTCCGACCGCGTGTGTGGGTCGGCGAGGACTGCGAGATTCACCCCTCGGCTCGGCTCGAGGGGCCGAGCCTGATCGGGGATAACTGCAACATCGGCGCCGGGGCGACCATCGGGCCCTATGCGGTGGTGGGCGACAACGCGATCGTTGCCGACGACGCGCTGGTTGCCCGGGGGATCGTGCTCGACCGCGCACAGGTGGGTCCGGCCGCCCGAGTGCGGGGGGCGGTGCTGGGTCGTGCCTCTTCGCTGGAGAAGGGGGCGACGCTCGAGGAGGGAGCAGTACTCGGCGATGAGGTAATCGTCGGCCCCGGGGCTCTGGTCAAGCCGCGCGTTCGAATCTACGGATCGCGCTACGTCGAGGCCGGTGCCATCGTCACGGAAAGCGTCGTGCGCGAGCGCCGGGCCAGCCGCACCCTCTTCGGATCGAGAGGCGTGGCGGGGCCCGTCAATCTCTCCCTGACTCCCGTCGTCGCCGTCAGGCTCGGACTGGCCTACGGAACCACGCTCAAGAGAGGAAGTGTGGTGGTCACCGGGAGAGATACGTCCCGCGCGGCTCGAACCATCAAACGTGCCGTGATCGCAGGACTCAATTCCTGTGGCGTGAACTGCCACGACCTCGAGCTGGTCCCGATGCCGCTGACGCGCTTCAGCGTGCGCGCGGAGCAGGCGACCGGAGGTGTAAGCGTGCGGACCTCACCGCGCGACCCGGAGGTCGTCGAGGTGCGGCTGTTCGACTCCGACGGCGCGGATCTGAGCGCGGCCGACCAGCGAAAGATCGAACGGATCTTCTTCCGGGAGGATTACCGGCGCGTGGGCCCAAGCAAGCTTGGGGAACTCGAGTTTCCTCCGCGCGCCCTCGAGCAGTACACGGCCGGGCTCCTCCGCGCGCTGGATGCCGCCGGCATCAAGAAGGCGCAGATAAAGCTCGTAGTCGATTACGCCTTCGGACCTACCTCCCTTGTGGGCCCCTCGCTCCTCGGCAGGCTCGGTTGCGACACCCTCGCCGTGAACGCGTTCACCGACGAGAGCCGCCCCGTGCTCGTTGCGGATGATCTCCAGCGCCTCCTGGATCTTCTCGCGAGCCACGTCACGAACTCCGGGTCGCAGCTGGGAGTGTTGCTCGAGCCGGGCGGCGAGGTCATCCACCTGGTCGACGATCGCGGCCGCATCCTTCGGGACGACCAGGCATTACTGCTGTTCTTGCAGCATGAGCTCGAGCGGGGCGATACGACTGTGGCCGTCCCGGTATCGGCCACATCGGCATGCGAACGACTCGCGGCGGAGCATGGGGCGACGGTCAAACGCACACCGACCGGCCTTCCCGCGTTGATGGCCCGCGCCGCCCGGCCCGAGGTCGGCTTTGCCGGCAACGAAGCCGGCGAGCTCATATTTCCGGAGTTCATGCCGGCCCCCGACGCGTTGATGACCTTCGGCAAGACCCTGGAGCTGCTCGCCCGCTCGCAGAAACCTCTGTCTGAGATCGTCGATTCGCTACCGGAACCGTCGGTTGTGCGGGTGGACGTGTCCACCCCGTGGCAGGCGAAGGGCGCGGTGATGAGGCGGGTGGCCTCGGCCGCCATACCGGGGAAGCTGATGCTGCTGGACGGAATAAAAGTGATCCAGGACGATCGCTGGGCGCTCGTGATTCCCTCTGCGGACGAAGCGCTCTGTCATGTGTGGGCGGAGGCTCCTTCGGTCGACGAGGCATATGCGCTCGCCGATACTTATGCGGCGCTCGTGACCGACGCGGTCGACGAGGCGCTCAAGGAATCGCCCAGCCAGTCCTAGCGCGCCGAGCAAAGGAGGGGCCGCGTGGCCGATGTTCCAGAGGATCTCCGCTATACGAAGGAACACGAGTGGGCGCGCGTCGAAGGGGGAAGAGTCGTGGTCGGCATCACCGACTACGCGCAGGACCAGCTCGGCGATGTCGTCTTCGTCGGGCTGCCCGAGCAAGGAGCCCAGGTGAGCGCCGGCGAGCCTCTCGGCGAGGTCGAGTCGACGAAATCGGTCTCCGATGTCTACAGCCCGGTGTCGGGCACGGTGCTGGAGCGGAACGACGAGGTAGAGGCGAACCCGGAACTGATCAACTCCGATCCCTACGGGCGGGGTTGGCTGGTCGCGATCCAGATCGGAGGCGAGCCCGAAGGCCTTCTATCGGCCGAGGAATATCGCAAGCTGATCTCTGAGAGCTGACCGACCTCTAACTTCGGGTTGACCAACCCTAAAGCTGCGCTATAGGGTCAGCCGTCATGTACTGTCGCAACTGCGGACACCGAAACCCCGAGGGCTCGAACTTCTGCTCCTCGTGCGGCGCGGCGTTGACCGACGGCGGCGGTGAGACGACCGTCACGTTCCAAGCCGGTGAGCTCGAGGCGGAGCTCGAAGAGGAAATCCATATCCAGCCCGACGAGCTCGAGGGGGGCCGCGGAGTCCTCGTCGTCAAACGGGGGCCGAACGCGGGAAGCAAGTTCTTCCTCGATGCCGATTCGACGCAGTTGGGGCGGCACCCCGATTCCGACATCTTTCTCGACGACATCACCGTGTCTCGGCGACATGTCGAGATCCGCAGGGCCAATTCCGGTTTCACGCTGCAAGATCTCGGAAGCCTGAACGGCACGTACGTGAACCGCGAGCGCGTGGAGCGGTCCGACCTGCGCTCGGGGGACGAGATACAGATCGGAAAGTTCAAACTTGTTTTTCTCACTGGGGCTTGAGAGGTGCCGCTTTCGCGCGCGCGCGACTATCTGAGCATCGGCGAGGTTCTCGACACGGTAAGAGAGGACTTTCCCGACATCAGCATCTCGAAGATCAGATTCCTCGAGTCCGAGGGGCTGATCGCGCCCGAGCGAACCGCCGCCGGGTATCGCAAGTTCTACGCCGCGGACGTGGATCGGCTTCGCTACATCCTCGCTCTGCAGCGAGACCAGTTTCTTCCGCTGAAGGTGATAAGGGACCGCCTCGACGCGGTGGACTCGAACGGGGGCGTCTATCCGGCACCGAGCGTAGATCCTGCCCCCCTCGCCACCCAGCGACCGCCGGCGAGAGGCGGGCGGGAGGCCTCGGAAGCCCTGACGGCGATCCAACTGGATCGCCACGAGCTGCGCCAGACCGCGGGGCTGACCGAGGCCCAGCTCGCCGGATTGGAGGAGTACGGCTTGATCGGCGCGGGAGAGTCGGCGGTTTACGACGAGGTCGACTTGCTGATAGCGCGGGCAGCCGCCCGGCTGTTCGGCTACGGCATCGAGCCCCGTCATCTACGCATGTACCGACAGATGGCGGATCGGGAGGTCGCTTTCATCGAGCAGGTGCTGGCGCCTCTCGTCAGACGTGCCGACGACGTCACGCTACGCAGCTCGGTGCGTGAGCTTCTGGCGGTCTCCAACCAGCTGCGCGAGGCCGTGATGCGCTCCAGCACAAGACCGCTGCGCTGATACACGGCATCGGCGCCCCGGGCGGGAGGGTCAAGTCCACCGTCCCGATCGTTCTCGCACTCGCTCTCATTTTGGCTGCGGCGGGCCCCCTACGCGCCGCGGGGCGGGCGGGACCGGAGGTGTCGTGCGACGCCTGCATCGTCGTGGCGGACGGTGACGCGGTCTGGAGTCGGAACCCGGCCGCGCGCCTGCCCAATGCCAGCACGACAAAGATGGTCACGGCGCTGCTGACGATTACCCGAGTCGGAGTCGAGGAGCGCATCGTCGTCTCCACCTCGGCGGCGGCCACTTCCGGCGGAGGCCTCGAATTGTCGGCCGGAGACGTGTACACGGTGCGCGAGCTGCTGCTCGCCCTGCTCCTGAGCTCGTCCAACGATGCCGCGGTGGCCCTCGCGGAGCACGTCTCCGGAGCGGAGCATCGGTTTGTCGCTCAGATGAACGCTTACGCGCGCTACCTGGGAGCGCGTTCGACACATTTCGTCACGCCGCACGGACTCGACACTCCAAACCACTATTCCTCCGCGCGCGACCTGGCCTTGATCGGAGATCGCCTTCTTGGCGAGCCGGTGCTCGCCCGGATGGTTGCCAGGCAACGCGTGACCATCGGCACGGGGGACGGGCGTGAGACTTTGGAGAACCGCAATGAACTGTTGGGGAGCTACCGTGGCGCCGTCGGCATCAAAACGGGCCAAACATCTGGAGCAGGGGAGGTCCTTGTCGCGGCCGCGCGCAGAGAAGGCCATCTAGTAATCGCCGTAGCAATGCGATCGGACGAAGCGACCCTCGACGCACGCGCGCTGCTCGATTACGGGTTTGCTCATCTGCGGCGGCACCCTCAATCCGACGTCTCTCCATTTGCCAACCTCTGGGAGCAACTGCTGAACGCGCTGCTCCGGCTGCTAGCGGCCCCCTTCGGCGTCGAGTGACGGCGACGCCGGACCCGGCGGGGCTGCGCCTCCTGTCGTCTCAGCGCGAGCTTCGGGAGCGCATCGCCGTTCTCGCCGGGGACATCGCCGACGTGTACGACGCGTCCCTCTCGCCTCCGGTTTTGGTAGCCGTCCTGAAGGGATCGTCTTTCTTTCTTGCCGATCTGATCCGCGCGATGCCTCTCGACCTGACCGTTGACTTCATGTCGATCTCCTCGTATGGAGAAGCCCGGCCAGGTGTCGTGCGGGTGATCAAAGATCTCGATGAGGACATCGCGGGACGCGACGTGCTGCTGGTGGAGGACATTGTCGATACGGGATTCACTTTGAACTTTCTCAGGAAGTCGCTGCTCCAGCGCGAACCCCGGTCTCTCAGGACGGTGACCTTGCTGGACAAGGCGGCGCGTCGCATCGTGCCGGTCGACATCGAGTTCCGCGGGTTCGAGATCGAGGATTTGTTCGTGGTCGGCTACGGCCTGGATTTTCAGGGGCTCTATCGAAATGTGCCCGACTTATACGCGGTCTCCGACGTGGCCGCGCTGGCCCGCCGGCCGGATCTGCTGGTCTCGCACTTCTTCGAAGTAGCAATTTCCGAGTGTTAGCCTCGGCGGCATGGTTGAGCTGTCGCTCGTCGGCGTGCGAGTGGAGCTGCCGTCCAACCAGCCGATTGTGCTGCTGAAGGAATCGACGGGGGAGCGGTATCTCCCGATCTGGATCGGCGCGGTCGAAGCAACGGCGATCGCGTTCGCGTTGCAGGGCATCGAGACCCCTCGACCGATGACGCACGACTTGTTGCGCGACATTCTCAGCGAGATCAATGTGAACGTCGACCGCATCGTTATCTCCGAGTTGGTCGACCAGACGTTCTACGCACTCATCCACATGAGCCTCAACGGGCAGACCGCACAGGTCTCTTCGCGGCCGAGCGATGCGATCGCACTGGCGGTGAGGATCAACGCCCCCATCTTTGCCGCCGAGGAGGTGCTGGATCAAGCGGGAATCGAACTGAAGGACGACGAAGAGACCGAGGTCGAGAAGTTCAGGGAGTTCCTCGACCAGGTCCGCCCGGAGGACTTCGCCGCAGGCGGTTAAGCGGCGCTATACCCCCTCACTTCGCGGCTCTACGTCGACTAAGTAACAGCTTTACTTCTTAGGCACCGTGTAGGCGGCGGTGAAGATCGCTCCGTCGATCATCGTCGTGGGGATCAGGGACCGCTCCGCATAGTGGGCCACCCAGCAGACCTGGCAGGGAGGATCGGTCGTCTGGGTCGCACTCGCGTCGATGATCGAGCCGGTCACCGCCTCGAGATCGAGCATGGGGATAGTCCATGTGATGGCTTTGGTCTCGGCATCCCAGGTCCCCTCGTAGTACTCCACCGGGTTGCAGTTGACCAATGTGATCGGGAGGGTCGTATCGTCGACGCATTGCTCGAGCCGCACCATGTTCTCGTAGGTCTGCCCGATGCGATCGGTTCCGCTGCGAGCGATGACGTCGGGCTTCCCGATGTCGAACGTCTTGATCGTGAAGCGCCACTCGACGGTGTCGACCCGGAAGTGATACAGCATGCGGAAGAGCTCTCCGGGCTGGCCGTCGGACGGCATCTGGTCGTGGGTGACGGTGAAGACGAGGTCCTTCTTGACGCGCGCGATGGACCCGCCGGTGAGATCGAACCCCTCCGAGCTCGCGGGCGGAAAGGCGACGTCCTGAAAGGCGAGCCCGGCGTCGCCGGCGGGGTCCTCGAACAGCGTCACCGGGGGTCCGGCGGCGGCAGGGCTCAGCCCCATGAAGATCGCCGCTCCGACGAATGCTGCAATCAGTGGCTTCATCTGCTGACCTCTTTCGTGGTGGTTGCGGTTACACGAAGGGGGTTGACTCCGGGCCGCCAAAGTCCTCCTTCTCCCGGGGTCGTTGACACGCCGAGCGGCCGCTGTACGATTTTCACCCCCGTAACTACGGGCATGTGACTTAGGGAGGGACGATGGAGGAGGGCTACCGGGGCCCCCAGACGTGCAAGATCGTCGGGATCACCTATCGCCAGCTCGATTACTGGACCCGCACCGGCCTCGTGAGCCCCACGGTTCAGGACGCCCGCGGCTCGGGCACCCAGCGCCTGTATTCCTTCAACGATCTTCTTCAGCTCAAGGTCATAAAGAGCCTGACCGACGCCGGGGCGAGCTTGCAGAAGATTCGCCAGGCCATCGAGTACGTACGCAACCACCTCTCGGACGACTGGAGCACGCTGACGATCGTCACGGACGGCGCCGGCGTCTATTCGTTCACCACGGATCAAGAGGTCGTGGACCTGCTGCGGTCGGGCCAGGGCGTTCTGGGCGCCGTGGTCGCGGTGGACAAGATTCGCGACCAGTTGCAAGGAACCTTGCGTGAACTCCGTCCTACGACCTCCGAGGGGGACTACGCTGAGCCGGCGGGTGCGACCAAACGCTCCTCGCGACGGGCAAGCGTCAAGGAGGGCTAGCAGATAGAGGGCAACGGACTGCAAACCGACCGTCCCTCACTTCCCCACGAGCGAGTCGAATTCGCTCACAACAGCGAGCGGCAGTTCGCCAAGTTGCTCGACTTCTACCAGATCGCCTGGGAGTACGAGCCCACGACGTTCGACATCGAATGGGACGCGTCGGGCGCCGCGACGCAGAGGTTCTCCCCCGACTTCTATCTACCGGATTTCGACGTCTACATCGAGATCACGACGCTCAACCAGAAACTCGTGACCAAGAAGAACCGCAAGGTACGCCGGTTGATGGCTCTCTATCCGGACGTGCGCTGCAAGGTCCTATACCAACGCGATTACTTGAACCTGCTCGTCAAATATGGGCTCGAGGAGCCGAGCCAGGGACCGCTCGTAGACGAGGAGGGATCGCCGCCCGTGGATGCCCGGACTCTGTTCGGCTCCTTAAGCGCCGGATGACGGGGACGCTTCGACGCAGCCCCCTAGCGGCGGCGCACGAGCGACTCGGCGCGCGGCTTGTGGAGTTCGCGGGCTGGGATATGCCTCTGCAATACGAAGGCGTCGTCGCGGAACATCGCGCCGTGCGCGAGCGCGTCGGAGTTTTCGATGTCTCTCACCTGGGCAAGCTGCGCATCTCCGGCGACGGCGAAGCCCTGCAGCACGCGCTCACCGCCGACTGCCTCGGGCTCGACGTCGGCCGGGCCGCATACTCACTGGTCCTGACCGATGACGCAGGCTGCATCGACGACGTGTTCGTCTACCGCCTGGCCGAGGATGAATGGCTGGTGGTGCCCAACGCGGCGAACGTTGATGCGGTCGCGGCCGCGATTGCCGAATCGGCTGGGAACCCGGTCGACGAGTGGGAGCGCTGGGCGATCCTCGCGATCCAGGGGCCGGAATCCTTCGACCTCTTCGAGCGTGCCTTCCCGGACGCGGGCGCGCGCGACATGTCGCTGCACCAATGGCAAGAGCTCGACATCCTGGGCCGGACCGGCCTCGTCGCGCGCACCGGCTACACGGGGGAGCGGGGCTACGAGCTCTACGCGCCGGCCGAAGTGGCGCTCGCAGCCTTCGAACGAATGCTCGAGCTTGGGGGCAGGCCGGTGGGCCTAGGCGCGCGCGACACACTTCGGCTCGAGATGGGCTACGCGCTATACGGACACGAGCTCACGCTCGACATCAATCCCCTCGAGGCCTCGTTGGGGTGGACGATCGCGTGGGACAAGGAGTTCAGGGGCAAGAAGGTGCTGGCGCGCGTCAAAGCCGAAGGCCCGGCGCGAAAGCTCGTCGGCGTCGTGTGCAATGACAGAGGAGTGCCTCGACAAGGCTACGCCGTCTACGTCGGTGAGCAGCGGATTGGAGAACTGACGAGTGGGAACTTCTCGCCCACGTTGGGGACCGGAATAGGGCTCGCTCTGGTCGACGCGGCCCGTCTGCCGTCTCCCGGCGACCGGGTAGAGATAGAAGCGCGTGGACGCCGCATCGCGGGCGATATCGTCAAGCCTCCGTTTGTGAAGAGATAGCCGAAAGGCCCTCATTGGACTTCTTGCCACACACCGAAGAAGACGACCGCGCGATGCTCGACAGGCTCGGCCTCCATTCAATCGAGGATCTCTTCGAGCCGATTCCGGGGCAGCTTAAGTTCGAAGGACGGCTCGACGTCCCTCCGGCTCTCAGCGAACCAGAACTGCTGGCACATCTAAGAGCGCTGGCCGCTCGTTCCCAATCGGCAAACGAACTCACCTGCTTCGCCGGCGGCGGGTCCTACGATCATCACGTGCCGTCCGCGGTGCGAGCGCTCGCGAGCCGGGCGGAGTTTGCGACGTCGTATACGCCTTACCAGCCGGAGCTTTCGCAGGGTGTTCTCCAGGCGATCTATGAGTTCCAGACCCTGATCTGCGAGATCTACGGGATGGAGGTCGCCAACGCGTCCGTTTACGACGGTGCCAACGCATTGGTCGAGGCCGCGAATCTCGCGGTGCGCGTTACAAAGCGCGACCGACTCATCGTGGGCGCCACGGTGCCTCCAAACTACATCGACGTCCTCCGCACCTACACCTCCGGACTGGGAACAGGGATCGAGATCGCTCCTCACACCGACGGAGTAGTGGATTGGGCGAACGTGGACATGGGCGAGCCGGCCTCAGTCGTGTTCGCCTATCCCAACTTCTTCGGTTGTCTCGAAGACGCGCGTGCCGCCTGTGAGGCGGCACACGCGGCAGGCGCGCTTGCGATAGCGGTCGCCGATCCCACGGCGATGGGGGTCTTGAGCTCGCCGGGCGAGGTCGACGCCGACGTCGCCGTGGGCGAAGGACATGCACTGGGAAACCCAATGGCATACGGCGGGCCCTACGTCGGTCTGCTGGCGACGAAGCTCGAACATGTGCGCCAGGTCCCGGGACGCATCGCCGGGTCCACCCTGGACGCTGACGGTCGCCGCGCCTACGTGTTGACCCTCCAGGCGCGCGAGCAGCACATCCGGCGGGCGAAGGCGACCTCGAACGTGTGCACGAACCAAACGCTGATGGCGATTGCAGCCGCGGTCCATCTCTCCTGGTTGGGACCCGAGGGCCTTCGGCGTTTGGGCGAAGTCTGCGTGCAGCGGACGGCGGCGGCTGCGGCACGTTTGGCGGAGATCCCCGGATGCTCGATCCCATTCGAAGGCCCGCGGTTCAAAGAGTTCGCGCTGAGGACGCCGCTCGAGGGGGCCGAACTTTGCCGCCGTTTGGCGCGACGCGGCTTCCTCGTCGGGCCGCCCCTGGGGCGCATGTATCCGGACCTCGCGGATTGCGTGTTGGTGGCCGTGACCGAGCAGCGGACGGCCGACGACATCGCGGCGCTCGGCGAGGCCATAGAGAAGGAGCTGGCCGAACTTTGAACCCGTCCGGTCGACCACTCGAGGCGTCCGCGGGAACGCGGCCTATCGACGCGCAGGGATTTCCGCTCATCTTCGAGCGATCCACACCGGGGCGGCGAGCCTGGTCCCTGCCCGACTCCGGCGTCGATGCACCCGGTCTCGAGAGCCTCATCCCCGACGCGCACCGCCGGGCCAGCCCTCCCAGGCTGCCCGAGGTGAGCGAAAGAGACCTGGTATCTCATTACACGCGGCTCTCGCAGAGGAACTGGGCCATCGACGTGGGCGCCTACCCGCTCGGCTCGTGCACGATGAAGTACAACCCCAAGGTCGCCGAGGACGCGGCGGCTCTTCCGGGGTTCGCCGCGCTGCATCCCTGGACGGACGACGAGTTGGCCCAGGGAGCGCTCGAGCTCCTGGGCACCTTGCAGCGAGCCCTCTGCAAGGCCACGGGGATGGCGCGGTTGACCTTTCAGCCCGCGGCCGGCGCCCAGGGGGAGTTGACCGGTTTGTTGATCATGCGCGCTTTTCATGAGGCGCGCGGCCATCAGCGCAAACGCGTGATCATCCCGGACTCCGCCCACGGCACGAACCCCGCGAGCGTGACGCTGGCCGGATACGAGGCTCAGGAGGTTCCTTCCGACGCGCGCGGCCTCGTCGATCTGGGGGCGCTGAAGGATGCGTTGGACGAGGACGTTGCGGGCCTGATGCTGACGAACCCCAACACCCTGGGGTTGTTCGAACGCGACATCGAAAAGATCGCGGCCTCGCTCCACGAGGTTGGAGGCCTTCTCTATTACGACGGCGCGAACTTCAACTCGATCGTGGGAGTCGTGCGACCGGGGGACATGGGCTTCGACATCGTGCACCTCAATCTGCACAAGACTTTCGCCACTCCCCACGGCGGCGGCGGACCGGGCTCGGGCCCCCTCGCGGTCAGCGAGCGCCTGGAGCGCTTCCTTCCAGCTCCGATTCTGTCGTGGGACGAGGGGGCCGACAGGTGGAGGTGGGACCACGAACGGCCGGACTCGATCGGGCGCATTCATTCCTTCCATGGAAACTTCGGGATCAACGTCCGGGCCTACGCTTATTTGCGCTCGCTCGGCCCCGAGGGACTGCGGAAAGTAGCCGAACGCGCCGTCCTCAACGCGAACTACTTAAGGGTCCTCGTCGAAGCGGTGCTGCCCACCGCGTACCCGGGTCCCTGCATGCACGAGTTCGTGGCGACCGCCAAGCCGTTGCGTCGTAACGGCGTGCGCGCGACCGACGTAGCAAAACGTCTGATCGATCTCGGCTATCACCCGCCGACCGTTTACTTCCCCCTCGTCGTGGAGGAGGCGATGATGGTCGAGCCGACCGAGACGGAATCGAAAGAGACCATCGACGGTCTGGGCGAAGCCCTGAGACAGATCGCGCACGAGGCCACCACCGATCCGGAACTCTTGCATTCGGCCCCTACTACGACGCCAGTCCGCCGACCCGACGAGGCGCGTGCGGCGCGGGTCCTCAACGTTCGTTGGAATCCGGAGCCGAACGCGGCGAGCTAAGTTCTCAGGGCGGGCGGGTGGCCTACCAGGCTGAGTAGGGACAGTTAGAAAACGAAGTTCGCAGTCGCGAACAAGAGTGTCATGACCGCCAGCCCTCCCGCCGAAACCGCCACGACGAGTTCGTGGGCGCGCCAGCGCTCGGCGAAGCGCGCGATGGCCCAGAACAACGGCCAGATCACGATCGCGAAGCGCGACACGGACATGAATGGGCGCGCGGCGAAGACGAAGAACAGCGGGATCAGCAAGCTTGCCCACGCATATACGGCGAAGGTGGGCCTCACCTTGAAAGCCACCCAGACGGCGGCCGCGATCACCGGGAGTACCACGAGCCAGTCGAGGAGGTGGTAGCCCCCGGGATAGGCGCCGATCCAGCGGAACGCCTCGCGGGTCGCCCCCGCCGCGGTCTCCCACGGCCACGAGAACTCTCTTAACCAATGATCCTGAGCGCGGAACGGCTTCAGCCAATCGCCTGCAGCTCCCTGCCAGTAGGCCAGGTAAAAGATCAGCCCGAAGGGCGCGATGGCCGAGCACGTAAGCGACCAGACGAGATTCCTCTCGCCGCCGCCGTTAGCGCGCGCAGACCGCCACTGGAGGATGGCCTCCAACATGAGCGGGGCGACGAGGACGACTCCGATACTGCGCGTCGCGGCGGCGAAGAGCGCGGCGATGCCCGCCGCGAGCCAGTTGCCGCGCCGTGCCATCCACAGCGAGGTGGCGGAGAGAAAAAGGAACAGCGACTCGCTATACGGGGCGAGGAAGAAAAATGCCGTCGGGAACAGGGCGAGGTAGAGCACGGTGCGGCGCGCCGTCGCATCTCCGAATTCATGCTCCGTCAGCCTGTGCACCACGTACAGCGCCGCCAGATAACAGACGTTGGAGATGAAGATTGCCGCCGCCAGCGCGCTTCCGAGAAACAGCGGCATGAACATTCGAATCAAAAGTGGATAGAGAGGGAAGAACGCGGCTCGCCCGTCCTCGATCCCATATCCCTGCGTCGCGATGCGGATGAACCAGTGCGCGTCCCAGCGGTGCCACACGTCCAGGATGTTGTGCCACCCAGGCGTCGTCGCCTGGGAGATCCCACCCCCGACGTTGGGCTGGATGAGGGCGATGCTGAGCAAGGCAAGCAGACCCAGAGCGAGGCGGAGTGAGACGAAGATCTTTAGGCAGTAGAACAGCGCAGCCCGATCGATCAGGCCGGCCGATTCGGCCCGAGCCTCCGTCTGTGCCTCGGCCGGCGCTCGACCGGCGATATCCACGGTTCCCATATGCTCGCCGCATAAAGTAGCGCCCCATCCCATCGATCTCGAAACTGGTGACTGTGCCCGCACGTGTGCTTCGACCTAAGTCGCTGATCTACCTGGCGGCCGTGGTCCTCATGGTTCCCTTAGGCGAGACGCAGGCGCAAGTGCAACCCGACGCCGATCCCCAGGTCTGCTCGAACCCGGACCAATCAGCAACTCTGTTTGCTGAGCGTCTCGGGCGAAAGCGAATTGGTTTCGGGTTGACGCCCACGACCGCATCGGTGCCGGGGCCCACCTTCGAGATGTACGAGGGCGATTGTCTCGTGATCAACCTCGTCAATCACACGCGGCAACAGGTCGGTATCCACGCTCACGGGGTCGCCTACACGTTCGCCAGCGACGGGACGCCGCACAACCAGGGGTGCGTGTCGCCCGGACGCGCGAAGACCTACTTCTTCGAGGCCTCCTTGCCTGGAGCGCGCGCGGACGGCAGTTTCGACCCCGGCAGCGCGGGCTACTGGCACTACCACGACCATTGCATGGGAACTCCTCATGGGACCGTCGGCCTCAACCGAGGTCTCTTCGGGGCGATCATCATTCGGCGCGAGGGAGACCGTCTGCCGGATCGGGAGCCCTTCGTGCTCGTGATGGGGCCGGGAACGACGTTCAACCTGCGCCGCGCGCCCAACGCGCCGCTCTTGCGAGCGAACGAGGGCGACCGGGTGGAGTTCGTCGTCATCTCTCACGGCGACGATTTCCATACCTTCCACCTGCACGGTCACCGCTGGAGCGACAACCGGACCGGAGAGGTGGAAGAGGCGGGAGACATACGGATCATCGACAACAAGACGCTGGGCCCGGCCGATTCGTTCGGTTTTCAGGTGATAGCGGGGGAGGGGGTGGGCCCCGCGGCGTGGATGTACCACTGTCACGTGCAGGGTCATTCCGACGCCGGAATGGCGGGCCTCTTCCTCGTGGCGAACAGCGACGGGACGCTTACCGATCAAGAGCGGGCCGCTCTACGGCGGTTCCGCAGAATCGAAAGCGGCGGCCATCACCCCTAGGAATCGCAGCGCGGCCTTCCTGTTCTTGGTCGCGATCGCTCTGACGGCATTCCTCATACCCGCGACGACTTCGCACGCGGACGATGTGGGCGTCGCGGCGCGCGACAATTTCTTCGAGCCGCGCGAGATCTTCATCCAGCCCGGAGACACGGTCACGTGGACCGCCAGTGGCTTTCGCAGGCACTCGGTCAACTCCGACGACGACCTGTTTGCATCCGGAGACATGGACCCGGGCGAGAGCTTCTCTCGTACCTTCAACAAGGAGGGGACGTTCGCTTACTTCTGTCGCTTCCACGGCAAACGCGGGGGCGTCGGAATGTCCGGAACGGTCGTCGTCGGGACGCCGGACGAGCCGGAGCCGGATCCCTCGCAGAGGTTGGTCGTGCCGCGCGACTACAAGACGATCCAGGGGGCGGTCGACCATGCTCGGCCCGGCACCATCATTCTGGTTCGCCCGGGCACTTACCGCGAGGAGGTTCTAGTGACCACCCGGCGGATCACGATCAAGGGAGTCGATCGCTTTCGTACCGTCTTGAATGGGGGGGATCGACTGGCAAACGGCATCAGCTTCACGGCCACCGGCTCGTCGAGGGTGAAGAACCTGACCGTGCGCAATTACACCGGCGCCGGCATCTCCTTCGAGGACGTCACCGATTATGTGGTGAGCGGAGTCGACGCGATCAAGAACCGCACATACGGGATCAGCGCGCTCCGTTCCTACGGGGGCACGATCACGAAGTCGTTCGCGTGGGGGAGCGGGGACTCCGCGCTGTCCATGCGGGAGTGTTTCGGATGCTCCACCTTGGTCGAGAACGTCGTCGCGGCCCACAGCTTCATGGGGGTTTCGGCGATGAATACGACGGGCCTCGTCGTGCGCGACTCCAGATTCACGCGGAACGGAGCCGGCATAGTGGCGAGCAGCTGGAGTTCGCTCGACCACATGCCCGGCCGCGGCCTCTTTATCGAGCAGAACATGGTCGTGGACAACAACAACACGACCGTTCCTCCCGCGGGGGTGGCGACGACGCACGGCCTCCCGTTCGGCACCGGGATCTGGCTGGCGGGGGTCGAGGACAGCGAGGTGAGGGGCAACTCAGTTCGTAACCATGATCATTATGGCGTTCTCGTCAGCAATAGCTTCGAGGACATCGCGCCCCTGTCGAACGCGGTGCTCGCCAACACGGTTGCGGAATCCGACGCCTATGAGCTCGCCTGGGACGGAGCGGGCGGCGACAACTGTTTCGATTCCAACATCCAGAACGGGCCGACGGGGCCCCCCGATATCGAGATCGTCTACGCCTGCGCGAATCGTCCCTTCGAGGGGACGGTGTTCGACCCCGTGGCAGATCATCTCGAGACGGCCTTCGTTCCCGCCCCGCGGGCAACCATGGACCCACCCGAGCCCAGACGCCCCTCATGCCAGCGTGGCGCCCCCGAGTGCAAGCGCTGAACGTGCCCCCGCCAAGCCTCCAACGTTCTGTCTGGGTAAGGAATGGAGGTCACCATGCCTAGAGCTCTCGCAGTGGGAGTAATCGGCCTTCTCGTGCTGGTGTAGGTCACGCCGGCCGCGGCGCAGATCCCGCCCACGCCGCCGCGCAACCAGTGGTTCGCGGAAAACGACACCGGCCACTTCACCAAGGGGACGCGGGTGCGCATCGATGCTGCCTGTCGGAACCTGCCCGCGAGCGAACAGACCACCTGCTCTCTCGAAAGGTTTCGGCAAAAGCCATTCGTGGTGATCGCGTTCGTGGACACGGGCATCAACCCCTACCACCGGGATTTCCGGGCCCCCGACTTCGTCCATCACCCGTCCAAGTTCATCGAGGGATATCCGAAATCCGCGGCGGCGATAAATCTGGACCTGAAGGCCGCGGGCGCGCGCGGCTACGCCGCAGCTCGTAGAGCGGATGTACGGGAGTGGGCGAGCACGGAGGCGGGCGAGCTCTATTGGTTTCCGGGCACCCGCGTCATAGGCGGCATCTCAATAGAAGCCGGTGGAACATCCAATCCCGAGTTCGGCGAGTTTCCGATCCTCGATGATCAGGGGCACGGGACCGGCGTCGCGAGCGTGGCCGCGGGGCAGTTCTTCGGATCCAACCCGGAGGCGCTCATCGTGATGATCGAAGGGCTCGGCGACGCGAGCCTGGAGTGGGCGACGTCGCAGAAATGGATCGACATCGTCTCGAACTCGTGGGGCAACCGAGCCAATCTCCCGGTCGGAGACACGGAGGCCTCGCGTGAGGCAACTAGGCGCGGCCAGACCGTCGCCTTTGCAGCGGGCAACGGAGCCACGAACACAAACTCTTCCATGCTGTTCCCGCCCGAGGGGCCCATTGATGATCCCTGCAAGTGCAAGACCCCCGATCCAATCCCTCGTTCACCTCTCCCTACGGCGGGCCGTCCTGGCTTCTTACCGTGGGGGCGATCTCGCCGATCAACGGACAGGCGTACTGGTGGCACTCGATTCCGGTGGACGTATCGTCCTTCGGCTCGAAGTGGCGGTCCGCGTCCGCCTTTGGAATCTCGGAGAACGTAAAAAAGCCGGAGAACGGAGAGGACGGGACGCGCGACTTCGGCGGGACGTCGTGCGCCACGCCGATCACGGCCGGGGTGTTGTCGTCGCTGATCCTCGAAGCCCGCGGGCTCTTCTCCGACACGGTGGCGGGTCAAAAGGCGAACCAGGTGGTGGCGCGCGCCGATGGAGGAGCCAGGCTTCCGAAAGCGGGCCCGCTCTCCGACGGTGAGCTGACGCGCGTGGAGGCCGAGACCATCGTGCAGAAGACCGCTTTTCCGACTCCCGCCGACGCGGAGAAGATCACCTGGGACTACGCGGTGCGGCCGACGACGCCGCTCTATTACCTCTACC
>JBHELF010000091.1:0-11806 GCA_046263155.1 Actinomycetota bacterium | reverse complement strand
CCATCTCGATGAACAGCTCGTGCAGTCGCGAATCGGCCGTCATCTCCGGGTGAAAAGTCGAGCCGAGCACGCGGCCCTGGCGCAGCAGGACCGGTCGTTCGTCGAATGTGGCCAAGACCTCGACATCGGGACCGGTCCGCTCAACAACGGGGGCACGGATGAAAACGGCGCGAAAGGGCTCGGCCAATCCGTCGATGTCGAGGTCCGTCTCGAAGGAGTCGATCTGACGGCCATAGGCGTTGCGCGCGACCGCGATATCCATGACGTCGAGCCGGTGAGGCGCGTCGTGAACGGCTCCGGATGCCCTCTCCGGAGCCGTGATCTCAGAGGCCATCAGGATCAAGCCGGCACACGTTCCGTAGACGGGCATCCCGGCAGCAATTCGCTCCTTCAAGGGATCGAGCAGGGAGAAACGATCCAGAAGTTTGCCGATCGTCGTCGATTCGCCGCCGGGGATTATCAGTGCGTCGACGTCCTCCAGCTCACCCTGCTGCTTGACGACGATTGGAGTCGCGCCGGCGGCTACGAGCGCGTACTCGTGCTCACGCACATCTCCTTGGAGCCCCAGCACACCGACCTTCATAGAGAGCGGCCCATTACCAACCGCGAGTGGCGAGTCGCTCCGTGTCCGGCATCGTTGAAGTTTCGATCCCCGGCATTGCCTCGCCGAGTCCGCGCGAGACCTTGGCGACGATCTCGGGCTCGTTGAAGTAAGACGTCGCTTCTACGATCGCTCGCGCTCTGGTCGCCGGATCGTCGGCTTTGAAGATCCCCGAACCCACGAAGACGCCGTCGGCGCCGAGCTGCATCATCAGCGCGGCGTCGGCCGGAGTCGCGATCCCGCCGGCGGTGAAGAGGACGACGGGCAGCTTTCCCGCCGCCGCCACCTCGCGCACCAACTCGAGCGGAGCCTGAAGTTCCTTGGCCGCACTCGCCTGCTCCTCGTTCGACAGCGTGGTGAGACGTCGAATAGACGAGGTGATCGCGCGCATATGGCGCACAGCCTCGACAACGTTGCCGGTGCCCGCCTCCCCCTTGGAGCGGACCATCGCGGCCCCCTCGCCCAGACGCCGAAGCGCCTCTCCCAGGTTGGTGGCCCCGCACACGAAAGGCACCGTGAAGTCCCACTTGTTCACGTGATGGGCCTCGTCGGCAGGCGTCAGCACCTCGGATTCGTCGATGTAATCGACGCCCAGTGCCTGGAGCACCTGGGCCTCGGCAAAGTGCCCGATTCGGCACTTGGCCATCACCGGGATCGAAACGGAATCCATGATCTCCGAGACCTTCTCGGGGTCGGCCATGCGGGCCACACCCCCCTGCGCTCGGATGTCGGCGGGAACGCGCTCGAGTGCCATAACTGCGACCGCGCCCGCGTCCTCGGCGATCTTGGCCTGCTCCGCCGTGGTGACGTCCATGATGACGCCACCCTTCAGCATCTCGGCCAGCCCGCGCTTCACGCGCGCTCCCCCAACCTCTCTCGCAGTGTCTGCCATGAGTCCCGCCTCCGCTGTGATGAAGCGTCCAAAAAAGTTCGCTTGACCTGGGCTCTCCGATCTGAGTCTAGCGCCGGCGCGCGCCGTGGTTAGTCGGTCCGTCGTGTACCGAGCAGCCCGGAAAAGACCCGACGCGTCAGCGAAAGCTGAACGAACCTCTTACGGATCCCTTTGAGGATGGGACCAGCGCGATCCAGATGGAACCCGGGGCGAAGGTGAAAGCGGTCCCGTCTTTGGTCTCGAAGATCGTGACGGTTCCCTCCTTCTTGCTGATCCATCTACCGTTGATAAGGGCTCCGTCGCGGAACAGAAGAGCGCGCCCACTCGAGGTGAGATCGATATCGGGAGAGGGATTTCCGGCAGCATCAAAGATCCGGGGTGAGTTGTTGACCTCCACCTCCTGTATCAACACGTTCGGGACGGCGATCTGCTCGCCGGCAGCACTCATGAACGGCTGGCCTGCTTCGTACCGGTGCCATGCCTCTTTCTTCCACCGGTACTCGATGGTGTTCCCCGATGTGAAGTTGACTGTTATGCGTCGCACGCGGCGTGCCTCTGAAGTGGGAGCCGCATCGAACTTGAAGTAATTCTGAGGAGGAGGCTCAATGTTTCTTTCGCGCGCCAGGGCGCGCAGCTTCTCGACGTGACCAAACAGATTGTGGATCTCGAGAACACCCGGAGGAATGCGGAACAGAGCCCCCGGAGCATCGTCCTCGTCGATCGCGGCGATGCCTCTCTTCTCAAGTTCGGTCTCGACGATGTCGTTGGCCCCCGAGAACGCGATCATCGTGGTGAAAGGACGCGCGATCTTGGGGTCATCGAAACGCGCGCTGCGAACCGGGCCCACCTGCTTTGACGTCCCGCAGTGAAAGATCGCCATGAACCGCGTGATTCCACCCTCGACGATTTCCTCGTACACCAGGTCGGCGTCTTCGAGGCCGTGTTGAGGACGAGCGGCAGGCGAGTTCTCGATCTTCAGAGCGATCGCGGGGCGCTCCAGCGCGGCCGGGCTCGGCGGCTCGAGGCCGGTGAGCGGACAGGTCGGGTCGGGGGTCGGCGTAGGGCTCGGTGCCTCCGCGATGGGAGGGGAGGGCGTCGGCTCATCTCCAGAGCAAGAGGTCGCGAGGAGAGCGATGAACGCAAGCGCAACAAGAGAACGACTGCTATTTAGCAAAGGAGAAAGACCCCTTGACCTCCCCGCGGCTACTGGGAACGAGGTGAATCCAGATGGACCCCGGCGCGAAGGTCATCGTGTCTCCCGACTTTGTAACGAAACGGGCGGCCTCGTCAATGTCGTCGCGGATCCAGCGGCCCTTGATCGCCCGTCCGTCGCGGAATAGGACGGCGCGGCCCTCCCCCGTTGCGTCCGCGATCTCGATTGAAGGATTCCCTGCGGAGTCGACGATCGGTGACAGATTCACGTCGTGCTCCTCGAGCAACACATTCGCAACCGCGATCTGCTCGCCGCTCTCGGCCAGGAATGGCTGATCTCCCTCGAATCGAAGCCAACCGCCCTCCGACCACACATAGCGCAGGGTGCCCGCGGCGCTGAAATTGATCAGGACCTCTCCCGCTCTGCGGCCGCCGCTCTCGAGCTCCCCGAACACAAACACGTCCTCCGGTGGGGGATCGTCGAAGACCTTTCGGCCCAAACGGCGCAGCAATCCGGTGTCCGCGTAAAGCGTGTGTTCGAACGAGATGCCCGGCCGGTCGACGCGCACCAAGCCCGCGCCTCCGTTGTCCTCGTCCAGACGCACGATCTCCGCCTCCTCGAGGGCGGCCTGCACATGATCGTTCTCTCCGGAATAGCCGAGGATCCTCGTCAGCGGCAGCATGATCGCCGGGTCGATCATCCGGGCGCTCCGGACGGGTCCGGCTTTGTCCGTGTCGGTGCAGTGGTAGATGGCCATAAAGCGCGTCGCTCCGCCTTCGACCAGCTCCTCGTAGACGATCTCCGCGCGTTCGAGGCCGGACAGCGGATAAGCGATCGGAGCATTCTCGATTTTCACGGCAACGGCAGGACGGCCTAGGACGGCCTCGCGGCGAGGCTCTACGCCGCTCAGCGGGCAAGTCGCCGGTGCCGGGTCGAGAACGGCACCCAAAACCGGAATGTCACCCGGACGATTCCCCAGCAAGAAGAAGATGGCGGCCGAGAGGACGACGAGCCCTCCGCCCAATCCCACTCTCCGTTTGGCTTTTCTGCTCACTCTTCGCGCGCTCCCTTAGTCGGATTCACTCTCGTATGTCTTTGTTCGTGGCGAAATTGTTGCCGTCGCCGTCGCGAAAACGCGCCCCAGAGGACGCATTTTCACGGTAACACGCGCTGCAGCGCGCCACTCGGAAATTGATCTGCTTAGAGATCTGCGAGCAGGGCGATTCTATCCGTTACGGGTCGATGCGGCGCGCGATCCGCGACGAACCAGAAGGCCGCCCAACGAGGAGAGCCGATGCTTGCCTTGCGTATGGCCGACGCGAGCGCGGGTGGGTAACGAGTCAGAGATGCCGCGATTACATCATCCGCGTCGCCGATGGGTGAAGCAAAACGCAACCCGAGACCGCCGAACGCAGACGCCACTTGCGCACGCTTCAAATCCTTCGCGCCGCAACGGCACAAGCAGTGCACCACCACAGCCTCGAGCTCGGTGCGCGTATATTGCTCGAGCAAGGCAGTGGTCAATAAGAGCGCCGGGCCGCCCGCATTACAGACCAGGGCATTGTTCTCCGCGGATGCTGAGATCCACAGACTCGGCTCGGGGACGGACAACTCGCGGGCCAGTTCATGTAGGAGATGTGCCGCGCGCGGGGCCTCGGAGCCTGCGGGCCGGGCCCCCATGCTTCGTAACGCGAGCCGGCCCTGGGACGCGACCCAGAAGGCCAGTCCGATTCCGATCGACGCGGCAACCGCGGTGGCGATCGCCGGACCGAACAGGAGACCGAGGACCAGCGCGGGGAGTCCCACGACACCTGCAGCAATAAAGCCCAGCACGAGGAAGGGGCCAAAATCCTTCGAGGCCCGTGCTCCCCAGTTGTCCCGCATGGGGCGAAACTCCGCCGGGCGTGCGCTCATGACCATCCCGGCGCTCTCCGAAGGAGGGTCGTAAATCTCGAGCGGAATTGCCCGAACGCGCTTCGCAACTCGACCGCCCCCACCGTCTTCACAACGGCAAGGCGCTGCGGATCGACCCACGTCACGATGTCTGCCTCGCCTTCGAACTCGCCGCGAAAGACCGTGTGAGTGTTGAGCCTGAAGACGTCGACCAATCGCCCGCCGGCGCGCAGCTTCTCGTACGCGGCCACCGCGAATTCATAGTCCCCCGACGTCTGCGCCGACCACGAGCCGCTCCACCGGTCGCCGACCTTCAGAGGCAACCGCAGAGCCTCTGCTGCCGGCCGGGGGGCGTAGGTGTTCTCGAAGGTGAAGCTGCCGTAGCGGAACCGGGCAACGACTCGGGTGATACGCGCTCCCGAACGCGAGTGCTCGATCGTCGTCCTTACGGAGCGGGAGTCGGAGACCCGCGCATCCGTTACGACCGTCGCCTCGCCCGGGCGTCGTTCGGTCAAGCCCACCTGAATCGGTTGCGTGCGAGGAAGGTCCTGCTGGTCGCAGCTGCCGGCCCGGCAAAATTCCTCATATCCATCCTGCCGGTAGACGTACTCACCCGGGGCGGGATAAAGAGCGGCCTCCTCAGAAGTGCCGGGCGCGCGGCGTTGGTCTCCCGCCACGGGGGGTTCGCTATCGCCGGCGGTCGGGGCCGCGGCCGGTGGCCCTCCACGCGCCGTCGTCGGAGAAGACACTTCTTCATCGGGCGCGGGTATCGAGGCAAGTCCCCTACCGGGTGGGTCTGCGGGTGGAGTAGCCGCCGTCTCGGGGGGCGGGGAGCACGCGACCAAGAGCGCCGCCACCGCCACGATCACAAGTTTCGGCGCGCTTCGACCCGTCATCAGCTCAGGGTAAATCCGCGGCCGCCATAGCCGTGCTTACATGAATATGCATTTTTATGCATATAATCACGCCCATGGCGCTGCGAGCCACCCTTCTGGGTGCAACAGGATTCACCGGGGCCGAGTTGTTGCGATATCTCGGACGCCACCCCGCGCTCGCGCTCGCGGCCGCGGGGGTGCGCGGCGAGGGGGCCGCGGAACGGCTGCCTCACCTGTCCACCGACGAGCTCCCCCTCGTATCCGTCGAAGAGGCGGCGGCGACCGAGTCCGACGTCTGTTTCTCCTGCCTGCCATCAGGGCTGCTGAAGGCGCATCTCGAGCGCGTCGCCGCGCCTCTGATCATCGATCTGGCCGACGACTTCCGAGCCTCCGAGGACTGGGTCTACGGGATCACCGAATTCGCGCGCCGTTCTGTCTCGACGGCCTCACGAATCGCGAACCCGGGCTGCTACCCGAGCGCGACGTTACTTTGCCTCATTCCCTTTGTTGCGCAGAGCTGGATCGAGGGGCCGTTGATCGTCGATGCGATGTCCGGTCTCTCGGGGGCGGGGCGCAAGCCGGAGGACCGCCTGCTCCACGCGGTCGCGCACGACAACGTCGGGGCCTACGGCACGACGACGCATCGCCACGTTGGAGAAATCGAAAATGGTCTGACTCGTTACGGCGCTGCGAGCATGACTCTCTCCTTCACGCCACACCTTGTACCGCTCGCCCGAGGGCTCCTGGTTACCGCGCGCGGCCGGCTCACCAGGCAGGTGGACGATCAAGCCGTCGGCCAACTACTCCGGGATACGTATGCCGACGAGCCGTTCGTGCGCGTCGTGTCCGAATGGCCGCAGACAAAGGCGGTCATGGGAAGCAACCACGCTCTCGTCTCGGCGCGCGTCGACGATCGCACCGGCTTTCTGATCGCGAGCTGTGCGATCGACAACCTCGGAAAGGGCGCGGCCGGCCAAGCCTTGCAGAACGCCAATCTCGCCTTGGGCCTCGAAGAGACCGCCGGCCTGGACGGGGGCGGCTTGTGGCCCTGACGTGGCCTACCGGGTTCCGGTCGGGTGGAATGCACGCGGGAATCAAGGAAGGGACCGACCTCGATGTGGGCGTCCTTGCCGCCGAGAGTCCGGTTCCGTGGGCGGGAGTCTTCACACGTAATGCCGCGGCGGCGGCCCCCGTGCAGTGGTGCCGGGCACGACTGGGACGACCGGTCAGGGCGCTGATCGTCAACAGCGGCAATGCAAATGCCTGCACCGGCAGTCAAGGAAACATCGCCACCGAGACGTCGGCCCACGCAGTTGCGAACCGTCTCGGCTGCGCCGCAGAGGAGGTACTCGTCGCATCTACCGGCCCGATCGGGGTGCAGCTGCCCGTCGAGATGATCACCGGCGCCGTTCCCGGCTTGCTCCAGGGCCTGTCCGACGAGGTCGATTCGTTCGCACGCTCGATCCTCACTACCGACACGACGACCAAGACGGCCACAGCCACCGCCGGCAATTCGAAGCTCGTCGGTGTGGCCAAGGGCGCGGCCATGCTGGCCCCCAACATGGCGACGATGCTCGCCTTCATTGCGACCGATGCGGCGCTCGACCAATCGGTCCTACGGGAATCCCTGCAGAGCGCGACCGACCACAGTTTCAACCGGGTATGCATCGATGCCTGCGAGAGCACGAACGACTCGGTCTTCGTTTTCGGCGGAACAGACCCGGCGAAACAAGTCGATCCCCAACTCTTCGCGAAGGCTTTGACCGACGTCTGCTGGAATCTCGCCGAGCAGATGGTCCGCGACGCCGAGGGCGCTACGCGTCTGGTTCGCATCCATGTGCGGGGCGCGCCGGACGAGGCCGCCGGGGCCGAGCTCGGCTCTGCGGTGGCGTCTTCCGCTTTGTGGAAGGCCGCGCTCCACGGTGGCGATCCCAACTGGGGCCGCGTGTTGTCGGCGTTGGGAGCCGCATCACGTTCGCTCGACCTCCGCGCCGTCAAGCTGTGGATCGGCGACGCACCGGTCTTCATCGACGGTGAGCCCGTTGCCGACCGCTCGGCCGCGGCGCGCGCCATGAGTGGGTCGGAGATCGAACTGACATGTGTGGTTGGCGACGCGCCGACGGCGGTCGAGGTGCTGACCACCGACCTGTCTCCGGAATACGTGACCCTTAACGCGGGAGGTCTGTCGTGAGCGCGCAGGTTCTGCTCGATCCCGCGGCTCGGGTCTCAACGCTGGCGGAGGCGCTCCCCTACATACGCATGCTTCGGGGAGCGCGACTGGTCGTCAAACTCGGAGGCGAATCGCTGGAGGATCCCGAGCTCGCCACATCTCTCGCCGAGGACCTCGCGCTCCTTGCGCTCGTCGGCGCGCGTCTGGTCGTGGTTCATGGAGGGGGCGCGCAGGTTTCTAATCAGATGGCCGCGGCGGGGATCGAGCCGCGGTTCGTAGCCGGCCTTCGTGTGACCGACGACGCCGCCATGCAGATCGTTCGCCAGGTCCTGATCGGGACCATCAACGCGGATCTCGTCGGACGGTTGTCGCGCGCCGGGCTGCACGCGGTGGGGTTGAGTGGGATCGACGGCCGGCTCTTGGAGACGGTGCAGACCAAGGGCCCCAACGGCGAGGATCTCGGTCACGTAGGTCGAGTCGAGCGCGTGGACGCGGCGGTTCTCCTCGATCTGTTGGACCGCGGCTACACGCCGGTGCTGGCCTCCATCGGCGCCGACAGCGACGGAACGTTCCACAACGTTAATGCGGATGCGGTCGCCAGCGCGGTCGCGAGCTCGCTCGGCGCGTCGAAGTTGATCTTTCTGACCAACGTCGAAGGCCTCTATCGAGACCTGGGTGATTCCGGCTCGCTGATATCGGAGATCGCGGCAGCCGAGCTTCAGACCATGGTCGGAGATTTGTCCGACGGGATGCGCCCCAAGGTTCACGCGACCATCGAAGCACTGTCCTCCGGTGTCCAGAAGGTGCACATACTCGACGGCCGCGTGGAGCACGCGCTTCTCCTGGAGATCTTCACCGACGCCGGCTGCGGAACGCAGGTGGTCCCATGAGCATCGACCTGCTGACCGGCGACTTCCGGATGGGGACGTACAAGCGCTGGCCCGTCGAACTGGTCGCCGGTTCGGGAACGACGGTCTGGGATTCAGCAGGACGTGAGTATCTCGATTTCAGCGGCGGGATCGCGGTCGTTGCAATCGGACACGCGCATCCCGCAGTGACCGCGGCGGTGAGCGAACAGGTTGGCCGACTCGTTCACGTCTCCAACCTCTACGACACGGGTCCCCAGAAGGAACTCGCACGCCGCCTGGCCGGGTTGACGGGAAACAAGCGGTCCTTCTTCTGCAACTCGGGGGCCGAGGCGATCGAGTGCGCGTTGAAGCTGGCCCGCAAACGGCATCTGGCCCGCACCGGCGGTCCCGGCCGGATCCTGAGCGCGAGCGGCTCCTTCCACGGCCGCACCTTCGGGGCGCTGGCCGCCACGGGCCAACCGGCCAAGCAGGTTCAGTTCGGTCCTATGGTCCCCGGCTTCGAGCACGTCCCCTACGGAGATCCGGGCGCACTGGACGAAACCATCGGCGACGACACCGCGGCGGTGCTCCTCGAGCCGATCCAAGGAGAGGCCGGCGTCGTCGTCCCCCCGAAGGGCTATCTCGCGGCGGCGCGCGAGTTGTGCGGCCGCCACGGCGCCCTCCTCATGATCGACGAGATCCAGACCGGTATGGGCCGCACCGGCAGCTGGTTTGCCTACGAGCACGACGGCATCGCTCCCGATGTGATCTGCCTGGCAAAGGGCCTCGCCAATGGGCTCCCGATCGGAGCCTGCCTCGCCGACCCCGAGGTGGCGGCGGAGCTCGTGCCCGGCGATCACGCGAGCACCTTTGGAGGCGGACCGGTCCCCTGCGCCGCGGCCGTTGCGACTCTGGAGGTAATCGAGAACGACGAGCTTGTGGCGCGCGCCGCGCTGGCCGGCCTCCAACTCACCGCGTCTCTTCGCGCCGTTGTTCGCGACGACGTAGAGGTTCGGGGGCGGGGCCTGCTGATCGGCGTTTCATTTCCGGGGCCGATCGCGCGGGCGATCGTTGGCCGGGCGCTGGAGCTCGGACTCCTATTGAACGACCCCACCCCTCACGTCGTACGCCTGTCGCCGCCGCTCAACGTCACCGACTCCGAAGTGGAACGCGCTGTGACGATCTTCGAGGAGGTGGTGCATGAAGTCCGACCGGCATAGGGAACTTCTGCGCATCCTTCACCAGGGTCACGCGGCTCGGCAGCAGGACATCGTGGCCGAGCTTCAGGCGAAGGGACACGTCGTCACTCAGGCAACGGTGTCGCGCGATCTGCAGGAGGTGGGGGCCCTCAAGATCCGGCAGGGAGATCAAGTCGTCTATCGGCTGCCCGACGAGATCGTGCGCGCCGCCGGCGGCGAGACATTGGAACGTCGGCTGGAGCGGGCCATCGATGACCTGGCGATCGAGTTCCGCGTCGCCGGAAATCTGGTCGTAGTGCTCACGGCTCCCAGTCATGCGACCGCGCTCGCGCGCGCCATCGACCTCGCCGGTTTGTCCGAGGTAGTCGGAACGGTTGCCGGCGACGACACCATCTTTGTGGCTACACCGAACACCCAAAGCGCAGCTCAGCTGGCGCGCCGCTGGAGCCGGTCGGCACAACTAGCAGTAGGAGGAGTTGGATGAAGAAAGTGGTTCTCGCGTACTCCGGCGGTCTGGATACCTCCGTCGCCATTCCGTGGCTGAGCGATCAGGGGTGGGCTGTAGTCGCGGTCGCGGTAGACGTCGGCCAACCCTCCGATCTCGAGCGCGCAGTCACTCGCGCCGGTGAGCTCGGCGCGGTGGAGGCGCGACGGATCGATGCCCGCAACACATTCGCGCAGGAGTTCATCCTTCCGGCCCTGCACATGAACGCCCTCTATCAGGGCCGTTATCCGCTCGTCTCCGCGCTCAGTCGTCCGCTTATCGCCCGCCTTCTCGCCGAGGTCGCAGAGGAAGTCGGCGCCACCGCGGTCGCCCACGGATGCACCGGAAAGGGCAACGACCAGGTGCGTTTCGAGGTCGCCCTCGCGGCTCTTGCTCCCGACATCGAGGTTCTGGCCCCCGTACGCGATTGGGGCATGAGCCGCGCGGAGTCGATCGCCTACGCGGCCGATCGCGGCCTGCCGATCGCAGACACCAGCCCCTCGCCCTATTCAATCGACGAGAATCTGTGGGGCCGAAGCATCGAGTGCGGAGCCCTCGAGGACCCCTGGGCATCTCCCCCAGAGGACGCTTTCAAGCTGACGGTCCCTCCCGGCGAAGTGAGCGGTGAGCGCGAACTCGAGATCTCATTCGAAGCCGGCGTCCCTGTGGCCGTCGACGGAGAGACGATGGATCCCCTTCACGTGATCGACGCGCTTACGAAGCTCGCGGGCGAGTTCGGATTCGGGCGCGTGGACATGGTCGAGGATCGCCTCGTCGGCATCAAGTCGCGCGAGGTGTACGAGGCTCCCGCGGCCCTCACCCTGATCAACGCTCACAGCGAGCTGGAGAGCTTGACCCTGGAGCGAAACTTCCTCCGCGAGAAGCGTCGCATCGATGCGTTGTGGACACAGCTGGTTTACGAAGGCATGTGGTTCTCGCCGCTCCATCAGGCCTGTAACTCCTTCGCCTCCGTGGGCCGCGCCGCGGTCACCGGCGACGTGCGTCTCATGCTGCGGGCCGGTTCCTGCGCGATCACGGGCCGGCGTTCGCCGCACTCGCTTTACGACCACGGGCTCGCGACCTACGGGCAGGGCGACTCGTTTGAGCACGCGGATGCCGCGGGCTTCATCCGTCTGTGGGGGCTGTCGACGCGTCAGTGGGCCCGAGCCGATGCCGGCAACTGAGCCTCGACAGTTGTGGGGCGGGAGGTTCGCCCGCCTGCCCGATCCGTCGCTGCTGCAGCTGACGACGTCCATCGAGGAGGACATGCGCCTCCTCGAGTTCGACCTTCAAGCAACTCGCGCGCACGCGCGCGTTCTGGCAGCCGCCGGATTGTTGCACGACGACGCTCTGGGCCAGATCGACGAGACGTGCGAATCGCTCCTCGACAGATGGCGTCGCGGGGAGCTCTCGACCGAGAGCCATGAGGACGTCCATTCCTTGGTCGAGCATCATCTGACCGACACCCTCGGCGATATCGGACGCCAGATTCACGCGGGCAGGAGTCGCAACGACCTCGTGGCTACGGATCTGCGTCTATGGGCGCGCTCTCAGGTTTTCGAGATCCTCGATCAGTTGGGGGCCTTGATCACCGAGCTGGCCGCCCGTGCGGAGGAACATGCGTCCACGCTGATGCCCTCCTACACGCATCTGCAGAGGGCCCAGCCCGTGTCCCTCGGCTTCCATCTCGC
>JBHELF010000090.1:0-22410 GCA_046263155.1 Actinomycetota bacterium | reverse complement strand
CCTCGGATTCCTCCTCCGGCGAGGCCTCGGAGCAGTCCGCCGAGCCTCCGACCCGAAAGCCGTAATTGCCACGTGTCGCATCGCCATCGACGGCCGAGACGATGCGGTACGAGACCCTGTAGTTGCCCGGCTGGGCTTGAGGTTTGATCTCTATGTGGGCCGTGTCGCCCTGGAGCTGCAGGGTCCGAACGGCCGGCCGCCGGCATCCATCGAGAACCGTGATGCGCGCATTCTTCTTCGGCCGCTGACTGAACTGCAGCAGAACATGGTTGGGCACGTTCTTAAGTACGGCATCGGCCTGGGGGATGGTTCTCTGGAGGTTTCCATGAGCGTGCGCACCGGGCACTCCGAGCATCATGATCAGGCCTGCCGTGACGGCAAGTTTGGATCTGGAGCGGATCACGGCAAGGTTCCCTTCCAGCCGTTCCAGTAGGTGACTTCGGGGGCGGGTTTTCTCTTGGCCGGCTTGAAGTCCTCACCGGTGAAATAGGCGACGGCGATCAGGCCCACCTGGGACACGGTATCTGGGATTCCGAGCAATTCACCCATCTCCTTCTCGAAGGCCAGGTGCATCGTGGTCAACGCCGATCCGAGTCCGCGCGCTCTCAGGGCCAGCATGAAGTTCCACACCGCCGGCCAGATCGATCCGTAGAAGCCGGAGGCGGTCA
Organism: Actinomycetota bacterium; assembly: GCA_046263155.1. Classification (GTDB taxonomy): domain Bacteria; phylum Actinomycetota; class CADDZG01; order CADDZG01; family WHSQ01; genus DATADF01. The sequence continues at coordinate 21,742 of JBHELF010000090.1, read as the reverse complement.
GGTTGTCCGAGATTTCAAAGGGGTAGCCGCCACCCTTTAGCAGCATCCCGAGCTCTTGATAGTTGCCCAGCGCGCAGGGGATCACGTGGACGGGGACCTGAGGCAGTTTGTCCGCGAGATACCTTGCGGAGTCGATCACCTTGTTGTTGTCCTCACGACCGCCAAAGGCTTTCTCCATGATGTCGAGATAGGGAGTGATGGCCTTTTCGTAGAGCTGCGCGACCGCGGCGCGCTTCTCGGGATCCGTAACCACGACCCAGCGCCAACGCTGCAGATTGGAGCCGGTGGGCGCCTGAATCGCAACGCGCAGGCTGTCGAGGAGGACCTCCGGTTCCACCGTCCGGGCAAGATCCAACCGCTTTCTGACCGTGCGCGTGGTGGTCAGAACATGATCGACGCTGGTGAGATCCATCTCCATGGCCGTCTTTATAGCGGGTAGACCCGAAGGAGGGCCTACCCGTCGCCCCCCGGGGCTTGTCCAGACCGCTAACGTCGTGGAGTGGCGAGCGGCGGCGGAAGGCGGAACGTCTGCTGGGACCCCTTGACGGTATCCGGCGACACCGTCGCGATAGCGGTGCGCAGATAACCGTCGAGCTCGGGCGTGGTCTTGCCGTCGAGGAAGGAGCGACGGTCCCAGGTAAGGAAGGGAATCCCGATCTCCGCAGAGGTGACCGTGACGGTGGTCTGAGTCGGGATGTGCACCCACCAGCCCGAGTTTGCACCCGATATCAACACGCCGAGGCGATGGCCCTTGGCGAACAACCAGTCCTGTCCGTAGAGCTCGAGTTCGACCTCTTGGCCTCCCGGGTTGCGGATGAGGTGCGCGCCGCGAGACACGAGCGTCGCGGTGCCGTCCGATTTCACGTCGTACACGTTTGCAACCAGGTTGGCGCGCGGTACCGCGTCGAGCTCGACCTTCACGCTCGGCTCCCCGGCCATCCACACGTCATGGGGAAGGGGCTGCGAGAACGTCCACACACCGTGGCCGGTCATGTTCCCCGTGGCTTGGTTCCGCCCATCGTCGGGATACGTCCCCGTCTTCAGCTTGTTCCACATCAGGCGCGCATCGGGCGGAGGCCACGACGGCTCCGATCGGTAGCGACCGAGGTTGTCTTGGACTGCGACGGGAGCATCCTGGTGTACCGCAGCCCGAGCCAGCGGCACGCCCTTAACGTAGTGATCGAAGAAGCGCATCATCTCCGCGGCAAAGACTTTTCGCCCCGTCGCAAATTGCTCGCCTGCCAATTCCCAGCCGCGCACATGATCGAACTGTCCGAACCACGCCCGATTCGGCCCGGCCAGGCCATTGAAGAAGTCAAACGCACCGTCCGGCTTCGTATTGGGTTCCAGAAATCCCTGAGTGAGGAAGAGTGGCGTGTTGGCCTTCTTGGTCGAGCGCAGCAGATCACGCGCCGCCCAGAAGTCCGAGTCGGGGTCGTCCTGTTGCTGCAGCCCGATGTTCAAGCCGTAGCAGTAGACAAGAGGTGCGCTGTTCGCGATGTACATGGGATCGTCCCTTAGAGACCCGGGTTTCGCGTCGATGTATTGGAAAAGGGTCGGCGTCAAGACCGAGTTCGAAAAGCGAACGCCGTTGTTGTAGAGATAGCGATAACCGGCGTAAACAGGCTCCATCGCGACCACGGCCGCCAGTCCCTTCGGCTTTTGCGCGATCCCCATCAGGCCCGTCCACGCGTCGTAGGACTTGCCCATCATTCCGACTCGACCGGTGGACCAGGGCTGAGAGGCCGACCATTCGACCGCGGCCTTAACCGCCCCTTGCTCGGCGGGGCCCCCCCAATCGTTGCAACCACCCGACCCGCCGGTGCCGGGAAGGTCGACCATCACGTAGGTGTAGCCATTCTTCAGGATGTCCGAGACCTCGAGGAAGTCGTAGAAGCGGTCGCTGGGTCCTTCCCCGTTCGGGTCGTAGGGGATGGGATCGGCTGGATTTGTGCTGGAGTGGTTCGTGTAAGGACTGACGGTAAGGATCACCGGCGTCTTGGTTTTCTCGGACAGATTCGCAGGACGCAGTACGTCGGCGTGCAGCATCGTTCCGTCCACCGAGGGGAAGTAGTGCTCGGTCCACTCGGCCCCCTCGGGCGGGGGAGCCGAGCGTGCCGGCAGGGCAAGCCCGGTCAGAAGTAGCGCGGCGGTGATCACCGCAAAAAGACGGCGACCGATTCTGAAGTTGTGCGTCATTGCTCCTCCGAGATCTCTTCGGGACAGAGGGGTCGATTAGGCAGTACGACGCGCGCGCACGCCGTACCTGCTCACCGCGCGAAGGCCTCGCCGGCGGCCGGGGGCCGGCGGGCTGGGAATGCGCCCGGTCAAGCCGGAGCGCGGGCTTTCACGAGCGTGAGGCTTCGATCGCCTCCTGCTTGTTGGGCGCCGGCTGTCCCGGCAGATGCAGCAAGTTCACCACCTCGGCGACGCCGGTGACCTTGCGCACCTCCTTTTCCAGCTGCTTTATCTGCTCGGGGGTCTCGGCCATCCCTCTCAGGTACACGACGCCCTCATCGGCGTCTATCAGGATGTCTCCCTTTGGGTAATTCCATCCACTCAAGACCTCGCTCTGGATCTTTTGCACCAGGGCCGGATCGTTCGGGGGCTGGGCTTGCTGCCGCGTGGCCGCCGCCATCTTCTCCTTGACCCCGAGGGCGTGCCCGGCCATGTAGCGACCTTGGCGTTCGGCCTTCTGTGTGCCGCGGCGGACCATTCCTCCCATCCGCTGCGCCAACTGGGCTCGCCGTGTGCGTCCCATGCGGGGATCGAAGAAGTACATCAGGCCTGCTCCGGCGCCGGCGATCCATCCCAAACGCTTGAATCTCATGAGTACCTCCCCGGGAATAAGTCTCTGAACTCAACTAGGTGCTACCCCTGAGCCGCCCCGAGAAAACGGGCCGACGGGCGCTCAGACCCCCGCAGCGGCGCGCCTGAGCTTCTTTAGGTGACACGGCCCTCGAAATAGGGGGGTCATGTGCCTCAAAGGAAGTCGATCCCAGAATGTGATGCTCATCACAGACAGAACCGTCGTTATGAGCTTTCGTGGGGCCATGACGGACGCATGCGCGGATGGGCACGACGTGCGGTCCGTTGAGGAACGGATCGGTCGTCTCGCCGCCAACCAGTTCGGAATCATCAGCCGGAGCCAGGCTCTCGAGCTGGGTCTGTCGCTCAAGCAGATCGAGAGACGCGTAACGGTTCGCATCCTTGAACCGATCCATCCGGGTGTCTATCGGCTGGCGGGCTCTACTAGATGTTGGAAACAAGATGTTATGGCCGCGCAAACGTGGGCAGGCCAGGACTCCGTCGTTTCCCATCGAACCGCCGCAGTATTACTGGGGCTGGACGGCGTGGGTGAGGGCACGCCAGAGATCTCCGTTCGGGTTCGTGTTCGCACGCGTCCAGGGTTAGTCATGCATCGCACCTCGATGCTGGAACGAGCGGATTGGCGATTGCGGACACCCTTCCGGGTGACGACGCCGGAGCGAACACTCTTTGACCTAGCCTCAGTCATCGATACGAATTCCCTTGAGCTGGCTCTGGATTCGGCGTTGAGACAGCGGATCACGACACTTGGAAGGATCGCGGCGAGGCTCTCCGAACTCGCATCGGTTGGGCGCGTGGGATTCCCTTCGCTCAGGAAAATGGTTCAAGCCCGCCAGGGACGTGAAGTCCTTAACGAAAGTCCCTTGGAAACCGTCTGGGAACGCGTTGCCCGTCGAGGTCGCTTTCCTCCTTACGTTTGCCAATATGTGCTGACCGAGAACCGCAGATATGTCGGGCGAATCGATTTTGCGTGGCCCGAGGCCAAGGTGGCGGTCGAAGCCGACAGCTGGAAACATCATTTCGGTCGACAAGCCTGGGAGCGCGATCAGGCGAAGAACAACTTCCTGCAGGAGCATGGGTGGATCATTCTGCGCTTCACCTGGGAGCAGCTCACTCAGCGGCCCGATGAAGTTATCCGAATCGTCTGGTCGGTCCTCACGCCTCGACTGCCCCTTACCTGAGGTCGCCACCAAGGTCTTTGGGAAACAGCGCCCTCGCTGTAGGGGGGTGCTGTCACCTAAAGGGGGTCACTCCAAGTAGGGCGGAACGCTGTTAGGTCATTGTGATGACGAGCTTTCCTACGGCGCGGCGCTCGGCGAGGTCGTTCAACGCATCGGCGGCCTGTTCCAGGGGATAGGTCTTGCTTATCCGCGGCCGGATCTTGCCCGCGCGCAGCCACCCGAAGAGCTCCGCCATCAACTCCTCGTTTCGTGCCGGCTCTCGCTGCAGGAACGCGCCCCAGAACACGCCGACTATCGAACACGATTTCAGCAGTACGAGATTCAGAGGAATCTTCGGAATCTCACCGGCCGTGAAGCCGATGACCAGGAAACGCCCATCCCAGCCGAGTGCGCGCACAGCCTGTTCCGAGTAGGGGCCTCCGACGGGATCCAAGACCACGTCGGCACCCTCTGCCTGGGTCAGCTCCTTGATGCGCGTCTTGAGGTCTTCGCTCGCGTAGTTGATCGTCTCGCTCGCCCCCTCCGCGCGACAGACGGCGAGCTTCTCCTCGGTCGAGGCGGCCGCTATCACTCGGGCACCCATGGCCGTGCCGAGCTGGACCGCGGCGAGCCCGACGCCACCGGACGCGCCCAACACCACTAGAGTCTCGCCCTCCGTCAGCCGCGCCCGGTCGCGAAGGGCGTAGTGAGAGGTTCCGTACGTAAACAGAAGGGCCGCCCCGGTGGTGAACTCGACGTCGTCCGGCATGGGCACCAACTGAGAGGGAGAACAGATGACTTCCTCTGCGAGGCCCCCATGGCCGAGCACCGCGATCACTCGGTCGCCGGAGCGGACGCGGTCCACCTTCGCCCCGAGCTCGGTCACGATGCCGGCGATCTCGCTTCCGGGCGAGAAAGGCAATGGAGGCTGATATTGGTACTTGCCCTCGATTATCAGCGTGTCCGGAAAGTTGACGCCGGCCGCCATGACGCGCACGCGGACCTCGCTGGGGCCAAGCGCGGCCGATTCGACATCCTCCAGGACGAGCGAATCGGGCGGCCCGTGCTCGCGACAGAGAAGAGCCTTCATGGGCCGATGCTTAGCACAGCATCGGTTAAAAGGTCCTCGGGCGGGCGGGCGGCCTCTCAAGCCGGATGGAGGAAAAATTGAAGACGCGCACCGCGGTGTCGGCAGGCGGGGTCATCGTCGACGGCAGCCGCATCGCCCTCACCGCTCGCCGCTCGTTCAAGGGCGAGCTCCAATGGGGGCTGCCCAAAGGATTGGTCGAACGCGGCGAGGAGGTGGAGGCCGCAGCTCTGCGCGAGGCGCGAGAAGAGACCGGGCTAGAGGTTGAGACCCTGCAGCCGCTCACGACGATCGACTACTGGTACGTACAGCCTGCTCGCGGCCAGAGTCCGGCCGAGCGCGTGCATAAGTTCGTGCATTACTTCCTGATGCGCCGGACGGGAGGTGATCCCTCCGAGCACGACTTCGAAACCGAGGAGGTCGCGTTGCTCGAAGAATCCGATGCTCTAGCGCGCGTCTCCTTCAAGTCGGAGAAGGAAGTAGTGCGCGCCGCGTTTCGTGCCTTGGGCGATCAATAGGTTCACGGCGCGTCGTGGGAACCGGGTTCACGCTGGCCTTGGCGGGCGACACGATGCTCGGCCGCGGTGTCGGCGAGCGGATCGCTCAGGCTTCGGCTCGGGACTTGTTTGCTCCTGAAGTGCTCGAGCTGACGAACTCGGCGGACCTGTTCGTGGTTAATCTCGAGTGCTGTATCTCGGAGCGCGGCGAGCCATGGCCCGATCCCGCGAAGCCCTTCTTCTTCCGCGCCCCGCCTCGAGCCGTCGAGGTCCTCCAATCGCTGGGGGTGGGCTGCGTGACGCTGGCGAACAATCACGCGCTCGATTACGGCTATGTCGCGCTTATGGACACCCTCGAGTGGCTCACCGAGGCCGGGATCGAGTGGGTCGGGGCGGGGCCGGACGAGAGCCGGGCGCGAGCACCCGCGGTGCTGGAGCGGGCTGGGCTTCGGGTGGGCGTGGTCGCCGCCACCGATCATCCTGCCGAATACGCGGCCACCCCCGATCGGGCGGGAGTGGCATACGCCGAGTTCCGCGCCGACGTGCCCGACTGGATCGCCGCGGCGGTCACGGCCGTCGACGCGGAGCGAGTCTTGGTCACGCCCCATTGGGGGCCGAACATGACGACCGAGCCGCCGGGCTACGTGCGGCGCGCGGGGGAGAAGCTTCTGGCCGTCGGAGCCGACCTCGTCGCCGGCCACTCGGCCCACGTCTTCCACGGCGTCGCGCCTCGGCTCATTTACGACCTCGGAGATTTCGTAGATGACTACGCGGTCGATCCCTTTCTTCGCAACGATCTCGGCCTGCTCTGGTTCGTGACGTGGGACGCGTCCTCGCTTCGCATCGAGGCCATCCCCCTCAAGCTCGACTACTGCCACACAGGCTTGGCGCAGGATGAGGATCGCGCCTGGATCGCGCGTCGATTCCGCGAGGCCTGCGCCGCACTCGGCTGCCGGGTCGAGGACCGAGAGGGTCGTTTGGTGGTCGCCTCCTAGGAGGCCCGTGTCGCCCGGTCTCAGACGAGGTGTTTCACAAACCAATCCCGTGCAAGGCGGGCGACTTCCTCGAGCGTGCCCGATTCCTCGAACAGGTGACCGGCTCCCGGGACGATCTGTATCTCCTTCTTGCCCTGAAGCTGCGCGAGCGCGCTGCGATTCATCTCGATCACCTGGTGGTCGTTTCCCCCCACGATGAGAAGAGTCGGGGCCGTCACTTGTTGCAGCGCGGGGCCGGCGAGATCCGGTCGGCCGCCGCGCGAGACGATGGCCCCAACCTCATCCGGCATATTTGCCGCGGCGACCAGGGCAGCCCCCGCCCCGGTGCTGGCTCCGAAATAGCCGACCGCCAATGACGCGGTGTCCGGTTGGGAGCGCAGCCACTCGGTCGCGCCCGTCAGTCGATCGGCCAGCAGTTCAATGTCGAACCGCAGATGACCCGTTGCGGCTTCGGACCTTTCCTCGTCCTCGGTCAATAGATCCATGAGAAGCGTCGCCAGCCCGGCGGCCTGCAGCTCCTCGGCCACGAAACGATTTCGCGGGCTGTGGCGGCTGCTGCCGCTGCCGTGTGCGAAAAGCACGACTCCGCGCGCGGGCTCGGGACGCGATAGATCTCCCTGAAGCTCCACTTCTCCCGCGCGTATGCGGGCGTCGATCATGGACCTAGAAGACGACGTCCGCTAAGTAACCGGAGATCAGAAGAAGGCCGGTGATGAAGTGCAGACCGATGTTCTTGCCCATCGCGGACATGAGCGCGTAGGGGTTGTCGTAGTAGGGGCCGAGGTCTCTGTACACCTGGAGCGCCAGCGGAATCGTCGCCAGCGCGATGAGTGTCCAGACGGGCATCAGTCCTGCAGCCGCGCCCGCGGCGATCAGGGCGTACGTAAGTCCGACCGACAGCGCGTAACCCCTCACAACTGCGTCCTGGGACAGTCGCGCAACGACCGTGCGCTTGCCCATGCGTGCGTCCGCCCGTCGGTCGGGGATCTCGTTTACGTAGAGCACCAGCATGATTAGGAGCGCGACCGGCAGCGAGGCATAGAGGGCCTCGAACGAAAACCTCTGCGCGACCACAAAGTAGGAGCCGAGCACCATGATCGGTCCGAACCCGAGGGCAACCGACACCTCGCCGAGACCGCGGTGAGCCAGGCGCAGTGGACCCGCGGAGTAGAAGATCGACAGGAAGACGCCTGCGATACCTACCCACAGCAGCTCGATCCCTCGCGTCGCGGTGAGGTAAAGGCCGATGGCGATCCCCGCCGTGTAAAGTCCGACGGCAGCGCGCTTCATCGCTTGCAGCGAGATCAGCCCGTACTGAATCATGCGCGAGCCCCCGCTGAACATGGTTGGGTTCACATTCGCCTCGTCGACACCGCTGGTCGAGTCCGCCACATCGTTCGTGACGTTGAGGGCCAGGTGGATGGCGCATGCGCCGACCAACGCCAGCACCGCCAGCCACCACGCTGAGAAGCCATGAGAGCGCGCGACGAGGGCACCGAGCAACACGGGCACGATCGTGGCCGTGAGGAAAGGGACCCTTGTGGCGAGGAAGATCAACCATCCGATCGAAAGTTGGGGCTTGACCTCTGTTCCGCGCTCGCGGCTCAGTTTTCGCATGTACTCGTGCGCGACGGGGACGCTTCGCTCGCAGAGCTCGAAGAAGCTCATCTTTTCCTCGTCCCATCCGTGGCTGCGCTCCGGCGTGACCTCGAGTTCGCCGTTTGCCGTGCGCAGACGCCCCCACACCGTCACGTAGCGACGCTGGTCGTAGCCGACGCCGGGCTGAGGCCGGATGTGACTGAACGTCACGTTCACCTCGGCCCCCTTGGACGGCAGGCCCGGGATCGAAGGCCGTCGCAGCTTGATGGTGCCCGCAGCCGCGTCCACGCTGAAATCGGCCGCGACGTTCAGCGGGTACCCCCGCTCGTCGATGAAGGCGAGGACGGCGTGGCTGAAACGAGAGACCTCGTTGAGCAACGCGCCTTCGGGGACGGTCGAGCGTGCCATCAGGCCACTGCTTCCATCTCGAAGATCTCGGGATCTCTCTCCGTTTGTCCCTTCGGCCACAGATACACCCGTCGTGGCGTGATCTCGATCACGGCTCGCTCCCAGAAGAGCGGCATGGCGAACCTCTGCTTGATCAACTTCGCGACCAGCGGCTCCTTCTCCGTCCACAGCGGCAGAATGGTTTTCTCCCAGCCCGAGTGGAGATCGTGATCGATCACGATGGCGTCTCCCTGGATCGTGGCACGCCGGAACGGCTCGACCTGCGCCGCGATGGGGTCGGTGATCGTCACCGAGACCCGCGGGTTGCGGTTGATGTGTTCGAGCTTTTTCGAGAAGAGAACGCTGGAGTGCATGTAGACCTTGTTGCCGTCATACAGAGGGATCAGGGGATAGGTCGTGGGACGGCCTCGTTCGTCTAGAACGGTCAGCTCTGCGACGAGGGCGGCATTCAGCAGCTCTTCAACTGCCGGGGGAAGAATGCCCATGGCGCGACCCTAGTTCATAGTCGGCTTCCGGATACTTGTGTGTTTCACTTTCTCACGTGAAAGACGAGTTGCAGCCGGGGTCGGGCCGAACCACTCACGAAGTCCTGAACCAGGCACCGCCTCTGGTCGACTACAACCTGTTCGAACAGAACCGCCCCCTGGTCGAGGCCGTGCGGCGCGAGGGCGCGGAATGGGCCGAGCCACAACTGCAGTTGCTCGGCAAGCACGCCGGAGGCGATCCGCTGCGATGGGGGGCCGAGGCAAACGAACACCCACCGGTGCTGCATACACACGACCGCTACGGCCACAGGATCGACGAGGTCGATTACCACCCGTCGTATCACCGTCTGCTGGAGCTCGCGATCGAGCAAGGCGTGCACGCCCTACCGTGGCGCGATCCGCGGCCGGCCGCGCATGTGGCGCGCGGCGCAATGATGCTGATGCTGAGCGGCGTGGAGGCCGGCACCGGATGCCCGGTGTCCATGACCTACGCGGCCGTCCCCGCGCTGCGCGCCCAGCCCGAGCTCGCCGGCGAATGGGAGCCGAAGCTGACCTCGCTCGCCTACGACCCCAGACTGGTTCCGTTGCACGAAAAGGCCGGCGCGCTCTGCGGAATGGCTATGACCGAGAAACAGGGCGGCTCCGACGTGCGGGCAAACACCACGCGCGCACTTCCGCTGAACGGTGGGGGCCCCGGAGCGGAGTATCTGGTGACCGGGCACAAATGGTTCTGCTCGGCCCCCATGTGCGACGCCTTCCTCGTGCTCGCGCAGACGGCGGAGGGTATGTCGTGCTTCCTGCTGCCGCGCGTTCTCGAGGACGGAACGCGCAACCGCTTCTTCATCCAGCGCCTCAAGGACAAACTGGGCAACCGTTCGAACGCCTCCTCGGAGGTCGAGTTCGACAACGCGCAGGCTCGCATGGTGGGGGAGCCGGGCCGCGGTGTTCCCACCATCATTGAGATGGTGAATTACACGCGGCTCGATTGTGCACTCGGGTCGGCCGGACTGATGCGTTACGCCGTGGCTCAGGCGACGCATCACTGTGCTCATCGCCGAGCCTTCGGAAAGACGCTGATCGACCAGCCCCTGATGACGAACGTCCTGGCGGATCTGTGTGTTGAGTCCGAGGCCGCGACTATCTTGGCGATGCGGATGGCGCGCGCTTGCGACGAGGCGCTGCTCGACGACGAGAAGAGGTATTTCCGGCGGATCGCGGTGGCAGTGGGGAAGTACTGGATCTGCAAGAGCGCCGTGGCCCACGTCGGCGAGGCCCTCGAGTGCCTGGGTGGAAACGGGTTCGTGGAGGAATCGGGTCTGCCGCGGCTTTATCGAGAGACTCCGTTGAATTCCATCTGGGAGGGCTCCGGGAACGTGAGCTGTCTCGACGTGTTGCGCGCTCTCGCCCGAACCCCGGAGTGCCTCGAGGCGTTCTTCGAGGAGGTGCAGCTCGCTTCCGGCGACGAGCGACTGGACCGCTTGGTCGTCGAGATCCGCGGTGAACTCGGCGACACGACCGAGATCGAGACACGGGCTCGGCGGATCGTGGAGCGGATGGCCATCGCGCTGCAGGCGTCCTTGCTTCTCCGCCACGGAGACGCCGTGGTCGCCGACGCCTTCTGCCAGACTCGCGTGGCCGGAGGCGGGGGTCGCGCCTATGGGACATTGCCGGCCGGCCTCGATCACGGGCGAATCGTGGAGAGGCACCGACCCCTGGTCTGAGGGCCTGGCATCACAACCGGAGGTAGGAACACGACCGCCGACGATTTCGTAGTGAGCGCCACCGAGATCGCTCGCAGGTACGAGCAGGGTGAGGATCGGGTCTCGGCGCTGCGCGGCGTGTCTCTCCAGGTGAAAGCGGGGGAGTTCGTCGCCATCACCGGTCCCTCCGGATCGGGCAAGTCCACGCTGCTCCACATCCTGGGTGGGCTGGATCGTCCGGACGAGGGCCGTGTCGAGATCGAAGGCGAGGACATCTCGACTCTGGACGATGAGCGGCTGGCGCTGGTGCGTCGGCGGCGACTCGGATTCGTCCTGCAATTTTTCAACCTGCTGCCGACGCTGACCGCGGTGGAGAACGTGGCCTTTCCGCTGCTATTGGACGGGGCGCGGGATGCGCTTGAAAGAGGCCGTCACTCCTTGAGCACCGTGGGCCTCTTGGAGCGGGCGGAGCACAAGCCGGCTCATCTCTCGGGCGGGGAGCAGCAGCGCGTCGCGCTCGCCCGAGCGCTCGTGACCAGTCCGGCTCTGGTGCTCGCGGACGAGCCCACGGGAAACCTGGACTCCGCGACCGGCGAGGAGATTCTGCAACTCTTGCGAGACACGGCCGATCGGGGTCAGACCATTCTCATGGTCACGCACGACGCCCGCTCCGCCTCGTACGCCGACCGAGTCGTTCGCTTGGTCGACGGGCTCATCGTGGGCGAACAGTCCTCCGACCGCTCTACGCGGTGAGAGGATTTCTTGCGGTCCTACGCCGGCTGAACGTCCGGCATCTCCGGACTCGGTGGGGACGTTCGTTGCTCACGATCGCGGGGATCGCTGCCGGCGTCACCCTGGTGGTCTCGATCGCGGTTATCAATCAGACGATCGCGCGCGCGACACGCGACAGCATTCGATTCCTCGCCGGGGAGGCGGAGATAGAGGTCGCCTCGGCCGGCCAGAAAGGCTTGCCGGAGGAGACCGTGGATGTGGTTGCCTCCGTACCCGGCGTTGAGCGCGCGGTACCTCTCGTTCGAACGAACACAACGTTGACCAGCGCGACCGGCGAGCAACGCGCGCTGATCCTGGGAGCGACCGCCGAGTTCGCGGCGCTCTTCCCCCAAGCCCTGCGCGATCAAGCCGCCGTCCAGATACAGGGCACGCTCGGCGTCGAGGGGACGGGAATCCTGCTGTCGGAGACAGTTGCCGACCGGCTCGAGGTCGACCTCGGGGATCCGATCGCCGTCAGCACGCCCGTGGGGCGCAAGGTATTGGAGGTCACGGGGCGCGTCTCGGGTCCGGGCATCGACCTCGTGAACGCCGGCGAGATCGCGGCGATGGCCCTTCCCAGTGCACAGGCCACCTTCGGCAAAACGGGAGAGGTCGACTCGATATATCTGATCCTCCGTGACGACTTCTCGGCGGAGGAACTTTCCCGTGAGATCGAGGAGCGCCTCTCGGGAGCCGCGGTGGTTGGTCCGCCCGGTGAGCGAGGCCGCGGCTTCGAGGAGACGTTCAACGGCATCGGCACTCTCACTTCTTTGGCGGGGACCGTCGCGCTTTTCGTTGCCTTGTTCGTCGTCTACAACTCGATGTCGATCTCGCTTGCCGAACGACGACGGGAGCTGTCCATGGCTCTGGCGATGGGCGCGCGCCGCCGCGTCGTGCTGGGTGGCTTTCTGGCCGAGGCGACCGTCTTCGGCGTTATCGCATCTTTCCTCGGCGTCGCCGCCGGAATCGGCCTGGCCCTGGGATTGATGAGCACCGCGGTCGACCAGTACTCGCTCATTCCGGTGGTGGCAAGCGGGCGGCCGGTGATCAGCGCCGCAGCCCTGCTACCGGGATTCCTCGGAGGAATCGTCGTCGCATGGGTCGGGACGCTCGTGCCGGCGCGACGGATCCTGTCGCTGGCTCCCATCGAGGCCTTGCGACCCGAAGCGCAACAGGAAATTTGGCGGCCGCGCGGGTCTCGTTTCGGCGCCCGCGGCGCGACGACGACCGCCATCGTTCTGGGCGCCGCCGGCATCGGGGGAATGGTCGTCTACAACCGCCGACCGGTCTTGGCGATCGCGACCGCGTCCGTGCTCTGCCTGCTGGCCGGATTTACCGTGCTGCTACCTCGTCTAGTGCCAGCGGTGATAGCGAGGGGACGAACGGCCCTCGATCGGTTCCTCGGTCCGCTGGGCAGGTTCTCGATCGACGGACTGCTCAAGAATCCCGCCCGAACGTCGATCACGGTGGGCGCGCTCGTCTTCACGCTCGGGCTGGTGATCGCGGCCGGCGCGACGCTGGGCTCGTTTGAGGCGCAATTCGTGCGCTTCGCGAACCGCTGGTATTCGCCTCCCCTTTACGTGGGGTCGGAGACCTATCGAACGCTGTATTCGGACCAGCGCCTCGCGGGCGACTTCGAGAAGAAGTTGGAAGAAGTGGCCGGGGTCGCCCACGTCTTCCCCTTCCGCTACGGCGCCATCGACATAGGCGGAGGTCAAGCCGTTTTCTACATAACGCCGGCGAGCGGCGCGGCGCGCTCGTATCTGTTGCGGGCGGTCTCCGTCGGAGGCACCGAACCGGAGCCTCTCGCCGAGGCCCTCCAGCGCGGCGAGCTGCTCGTCTCGCACTACATGGCCGAGCGCCGCGAGCTCGAAGTGGGCGACGAACTGGATCTCCCCACTCCGGCGGGGCGGCGATCCTTTCGCGTGGGTGGGCTTTTCTACGATCTCAGCACATTCGAATCTCTTTACATGGGGATGGCCACCTTTCGGCGCCATTGGGATGATGACGAGGCAGATCGCTTCGCCATAGTCCCCGAACGCGGAGTCAAGGCCCGCGAGCTCAAGACTCGTCTCGAGGATTTCGTGGAGGCGGAATCGATTCCGGCGGAGGTCCTCACGCGCGAGGAACTCGTGGGAGATGTCCTGAAGACCGTCCAGAATCTGTTTGCAATCGCGCGGGGAATCCAATTGGCCGCATTGATCGTGGCGGCGCTGACAATCGCCAACGCCCTCTTCACCGGAGTTCTCGAACGGCGTTGGGAGTTCGGGCTGCAGCGAGCCGTGGGCATGAGCCGCTCACAGCTGGGACGAACGGTGCTGCTGGAATCCATGGGGATCGCGATCCTCGGTGCCGCGGGCGCCATCGCCCTCGGGACGCTCCTGGGTTTCCTCATGCTCGAGACCCAGAAGGCCGTTTATTTGATGCGCATCCCTTTTGAGATCCCGTGGCGCTTCTACGGACTCGCGCTGGCCGGAGCCGTGGTTCTCGGCGCGTTGGCATCGGTGCATCCGCGACGCGTGGCCCTGAAAGCGCCGATCATCGAAAGCCTCCGCTATGAATAGCGTTGTTTGATTCTGGGCGAGAGGGGTTAGCGTCGGACGATGACCTTCGACAAGACCAGACGGGGACGCATCACCCTTTCCTCGCGTCTGGGGTGGGACGAGGACTCGATCTTCCTGCAGCGCCGGGATTCCTCTTTCATCGACACCGATCCGTGGCGAGCGCTGCGCATCCTCGGTGAATTCGTCGATGGGTTCGACGCACTCGCGCGGGTTGATCAAGCGGTGAGCGTCTTCGGTTCGGCCCGGGTTGCGCCCGGCCACCCCGTCTACGACGCCGCCCGGGAAGTCGGAAGGGCGCTCGCCGAGGCCGGGTTCGCCGTCATTACGGGGGCCGGCCCTGGGGCGATGGAGGCGGCCAACCGTGGGTGTCAGGAGGGCGGAGGTCTCTCCATAGGCTGCAACATCGAACTTCCGCACGAACAAGAGATGAACGAATACATCGACCTCGGCATCGACTTTCGCTATTTCTTTGTGCGCAAGACGATGTTCGTGAAATATGCCGAAGGTTTCGTCGTCTTTCCCGGCGGCTACGGGACGCTCGATGAACTGTTCGAGGCCCTCACCTTGATCCAGACCGGGAAGATCCAAAACTTTCCGGTGATCCTCTATGGGTCGGAGTATTGGTCCGGACTCTTGCAGTGGTTGGACGAGCGGACGCTCACCGAGAAGATGATCTCACCGGAGGATCTCGATCTCTTCGTCGTCTGCGACTCGCCTGAGGAAACGCTCGAACACATCCTCGCCAAAGTCTCCAAGCCCTTAACTCCACCCACCGAGGAGCAGCACGTGCGGCCGCAAAAGGGCGACGCGCAGTAGGAGGACCGGTGCCGGAGATCGGCTACACGTTGTCGAGCGAGGAGCACGGAGGTCGCGACCTCGTCCGATACGCGCAACGCGCGGAGGAGGTCGGCTTTTCGTTTGCCGTGGTGTCCGACCACTTCCATCCCTGGACCGACCGCCAAGGACACAGCCCCTTTGTGTGGACGGTGATCGGGGGCGTGGCCGCAACGACGCAAAATCTGCGACTGGGAACCGGCGTTACGGCCCCCATCCTGCGCATCCATCCGGCCATCGTCGCCCAGGCCGCGGCGACCGCGGCCGAGATGATGGAGGGACGTTTCTTTCTGGGACTCGGCAGCGGCGAGCATCTCAACGAGCACGTGCTCGGACAGAAGTGGCCTCCCGCCGCGGTGCGCCTGGAGATGCTCGAGGAGTCGATCGAGGTCATGCGCGCGCTGTGGACGGGCGAGTGGACGTCACACCGCGGCCGCTACTTCACCGTCGAGAATGCCCGCATCTACACGCGTCCCGACGCGCCGCCGCCCATCCTGGTCGCGGCGGCCGGGCCTAAGGCTGCGCAGCTTGCGGGCCGCGCGGGGGACGGGCTGATAGGGACCGCCCCGGAGTCGGAGCTCATTGCCAACTTTCAAGAGAGCGGAGGCGGAGACAAGCCCCGCTATGGACAGGTGGCCGTTTGCTGGGATGAGGACGAAGACAGCGCGCGCCGGATCGCACACGAATGGTGGCCAAACGCGGCGCTGCCCGGTGAGCTGGGACAAGAGCTGCCGCTGCCGCGCCATTTCGAGCAGGCCGCAAAGCGGATCAGCGTGGAGGACGTCGCCGACTCCATGCCTTGCGGCCCCGATCCGGACGTCCATGTAAAGGCGATACAGGAGTTCTACGACGCCGGCTATACCCACGTGTGGGTGCATCAGATCGGTCCCCGGCAGGAGGAGTTCCTGCGCTTCTACGCCAAAGAGGTGTTACCCGGGCTTCCTCTTTAGAGCGCTTGTTCCGTCCAGTCTTCGACGGCGACGGCATCGCCGGCCTTGCGCAGAGCACGTACCAACGAATCCCACTCCATCTCGGTCATGGTGAGGGTTCCTGCGAGAGTCAAGTGCTCCTTGTCGGGGCCGGCCAGCAGACACGCGCTGACGTGGTTCTCGTTGCCGGTGATATGCGCGGGAGAGCGCCCGATGACACGCAGCTTGAAGGCTGCTTCCTTCGTGGCCACGAGGAAATACTCCTACGATTTCCCGAGTTGTGCCTAAGGACATGAACGATCGAGTCCCGCAAGTGCTTTTCGTCTGCGTCCACAACGCCGGGCGTTCGCAGATGGCGGCCGCGCTTCTGGAGCAGGCCGCCGGAGGCCTCGTGGAGGTTCGTTCCGCGGGATCGGCTCCGGCAGATGAGATTCATCCCAACGTGCAAGCCGCGATGCGCGAAGTCGGACTCGATCTCTCGCAGAGAAATCCCCGATTGCTGGACCCTGCGGATGTGCGCGCCGCCGATGTCGTCGTGACCATGGGTTGCGGCGATGCCTGCCCCATCTATCCGGGAAAGCGTTATCTGGACTGGGAGATCGAGGACCCCTCCGGCAAGGAGCTGCCCGCGGTGCGGCGCATTCGCGATGAGATCGGGGGCCGGGTCGAAGAGCTTCTGAGCGAGTTGGCTCCTCAGGGGTAAGTCACAGGCGGTGTAGCTCGACCCCCTCACGGTCCTCGACGAGCCGGGCGCACGTCGGGCAGTACCAGCGAGCTACGAGGGCGGTGCCGCAGACTTCGTGCCGCAGCCCGGGTTCGGTGTCGGCCGCGGTACGCGCTCCCCACTGAGCCAACAACCTCAATGCCCCGGCCAACTCGCCCCCGGTCGCGCTCAGCTCGTACTCCAGCCTCAGGGGACGTTCCGAGTAGGGGCGGCTGAGAACGAGACCCTCTTTCTCCAAGTGCTTGAGCCTGTGCGACAGGATGTTCGGTGCGATCCCGGCGAGGCTCTCGAGGAGCTCCCCGAAGCGCCGCGGTCCCTCCAGCAGCGCCTCGACGACCAACAGACTCCAGCGGTCGCCCACCCGGACGACGGCGGCCTCGAGGGGGCTTTCGCGCGGCGGTCCCATCGCTTCATGGTAGCGACAACCCGTCCGCGGGTGGTAACTTGCAAGTTACTAGTCACTACGGAGGGAGGCCTGGGATGGAGCTTCTGACGGGGCTGAGGGACAAGGTGACCGACTTAGCGGACCGGGTGGGACCCAGCGTCGTCGGCATTCGTGGGGGCTGGTCTCACGGATCCGGGGTTGTGTTCGCGCCGGGCCGGGTCCTCACGAATGCTCACAACGTCCAGCGCGGGGAGCTCCGAGTGTCTTTCGCCGACGGGCGCGAGGCTCCGGCGCGGGTGGCAGCCGCAGACTTCGACGGGGATGTCGCGGTTCTCGAGGTCGAAACCGGGCAGGCGCCGCCGCTTGCCTGGGCGAATGGCGAGGGTGCCATCGACCTGGGCACCCCGGTGTTTGCTCTCTCGAACCCCGGCGGCCGCGGCCTCCGGGTCACATTCGGAATGGTCTCGGGGACTCAGCGGTCGTTCCGTGGCCCGCGCGGCAGGCGAATTACCGGAAGCATCGAGCACACCGCACCTCTGTTGCCCGGTTCCTCGGGCGGCCCGATCGTCGATTTCGAAGGCCGACTGCTGGGCGTGAATACGAACCGGCTGGGAGAAGGTTTCTATCTCGCGCTGCCGGCCGACGCCGAACTTAGAGGTCGTGTGGAGCGCTTAGGACGCGGCGAATCCAAAGACCGACCTCGTTTGGGCATAGCCGTCGCGCCGCCCGAGCTTGCACGGCGTCTCCGGCGCGCGGTGGGACTCGAAGAAGCGGATGGTCTCTTAGTGCGTGCCGTGGAGGATGGCCCGGCGGAGGGGGCGGGCGTGCGAGAAGGGGACCTGATCGTCGAGGTCGGTGGCAAGCCCGTGGATTCGGTCGACGCGCTCTATGAACTTCTGGACGGAACCGCAAGCGGTGGGGAACTGCGGCTCAAAATCCTCCGGGGAACCGAGGAACGTGAGGTCTCCGTCCGACTCGCCTAGACCTTCAGTCAGTCTTGCCGAGCAAGGGCATCACGAACCAGACACCGGCGAAACCGATGAAGGCGGCAATCGTGACGATTACGGATACGGGGGCTCCGTAGAGCAATTCGGTGATTACAAACACCACGGCGCTCATGGCAACCGCAAGAGCACCGACTCCGGCGATCGCCATCCGGTTGGAAAGCTGCATCAGCCTTTCCTTGTCGTGTTGACGAAACAGCAGGCGGTGCTGGGCGCTCGGAGCGATGAGCAAGACGGAAGCGATCGTAGTGAAGACGAGCGCCACGAAGACGCCCCCGCGCTGTGCAGAAGTGATGCTCCCGAAGCGCTGGCTGAACGGGACCGCAAGCAGGAACGCGAAGAGGACCTGAACTCCGGGAAGCGCGACGCGCAACTCGTTTAAAAGCTCGATCAGCTCCCGGTCGAGCTTGGATTGTGAGCTCTGGGCCACTCCTAGATGCCGTCCGAGGTCTCGGTCCCGACCCTTTGTCCCTCGGCTTTGATCTTGCGCGTCATAAATCCGGGCAGGGCCTCGACGCTCGCGGACATGGTCGTGTTGAGGCTTACGGTGGCCTTCTCGATGTTGGACATGGTGACCTCGATCCGATCCAAGCGCGCCTCGAAACCTTTCACGTCCACTTGATCCAGCTTTTCCAGGAGGGCCGCCTTGAGCTGGTCGAGGTCGGAGTGGGCGCGCCGGTCGAAGGTTTCGATGCGCCGCTGTACGTCGGTCATCAGGTCGTCGCCGCGCGCTCCCAGACTGCCCAGATCTCGCAATTGGCGACGCATCTCCTCCAGCGATTCGAAAGCCGAGGCGAGTCTGCGATCAAGCGAGGCGAAGAACCCGAGGGCCGAAGCCAGTCGGTCGATAGGGCTCGCAGACGAGTCCCCCTCCTCATTCACGATGACCGTCCACGCTGATGTCGTCGAGAGAATCGCTGCTTCCGTCGTCGGCGGCGCGAATCGCGATCTCATCTCCCGCCCGGAGAACGAGGTAGCGACCGTGCTCTCCGCGCGCCTTCTTGACCGCTTTGACGAAGCGATGCAGATAGAGCTCCTCGGCCTGCTTCTCGAGCGCGTCGAGGTCGAGCCGGATCCCCGTGCCCCGCTGCTCGGATTCCGCCAAGACCCCTCCTGTTCGGCGCCACAAGCTAACTCACCGCCGGGCGAGCGGATGAAACCAAGCCGAGCAAGCCCGAGGTTGAGCCCTCCCGACAAAGGGGAAGGGTGCCTATAGGACTTGGCAGTTTCCCAAGGAGGTCCAAGATGAGGCGCGCGCTGCTTATCTGCTTGACGTTGATCGCTGCCGTCGCCTGGCCGCCTGCACAGGCCGGTCCCACAGCCGGCGGCCTTGCGTCCGACAACATCGAGTACGTCGGTTTCATCCCTTTTGAACAGTCGACTTCGACCGGTGTCTCGATTCGCGGCAGATATATGTATCTCACGAGCTGGAAGAACATTTCGATCTACGACGTGTCCGAGTCAACCGCACCGGAACTGCTCTCCACTCGCCCGATTGGCTTTCGTTTTGAAAACGAGAACGTGTCGACGAACAACAAGATCATGCTCTTTGCGGAGCAGCTTCCGGGAGTCCCCGCTACTGGAGAAGCCTGCAGTCCCCGGCCCGCGTGTGTGCGGAGCGCGCTCCACGTGTGGGATGTGAGGGACAAGACCAATCCCGTCGAGATCGCGACGCTGCTCGGCTCGGGCTCGCACACGGTTGAGTGCATCTCGAAGTGCAGATATTCCTACGGTTCGGGCGATGAACACATCGTCGATCTGAGGGATCCGAAAAATCCGAGAAACCTGGGCAACTGGATGGGGGAGCTGGCTCAGGAGGGGAGCACACACGACACGACGGAATACAAGAGGGGTTTCATCCTGACGGCGCCGACCGGTCCCGACACACTTCCGATTCAGGCGATCGATGCGCGCGACCCCACCGAGCCGGTAATCGTGGCCTCCGCCGCGATACCGGAGGGAGAGCCGATCGTCCACTCGGTCCGCTGGCCGCGGCAGGGCAAGGATCGTTTCATGTTGGGTCAGGGTGAGAACAACGCCAATAGCCGCTGCGGCGAAGAGGACGACGGTGTCCACGGCGCCGAGAACGGCAACTTCTTCGTCTACGACACGACCGGCTGGAAGAAGACCAAGTCGTTCAAGCTCGTCGATGAATGGAATCTGGAGAACGGTAACTACGTGGACGGAAATCCCGCCGTCGGTGGGCTCGGTTGTTCGACGCACTGGTTCGAGGAACACCCGACCTTTGAGGACGGCGGACTCGTAGCGCTGGGGGCCTACGAGCACGGCACCAAGTTCCTCCAGGTGAACTCCAAGGGCAAGATCAAGGAGGTCGGTTACTTCATGCCCTATGGGGGGTCGACTTCAGCCGCGTACTGGGTCGATCGGGCGATCGTCTATGCGGTGGACTACGCCCGCGGCGTGGACATCCTGCGTTGGACCGGAGACGTTTGAGCGGCGCGTTCTCTAATCTCTGAGTAGATGTCTGCGGCGGTGACGTCGCCGCGATTGCTTCTGGCTTCGCCGAGGATGCGCAGGAGCTCTTCCTCGGGAGGCTGCTGTCCCAACCCCCCCAGCAGGTCGGCAGTACGCGCTGCGTAGTTAAGGACCTGCACCGTTTCGATGCCGGCGACGTCCGAGAAGAACCATCCGCAGCTCGTAAACATCGACATCGAGTTGCGCTGCATCTCGAGAAGTTGCTCAGCTGCGACGAGGGTGTCGGCGTCCACGGGACCCGATGCCTCGGAGCGTACGAACTCCTCGAGTTCGGTGGCCCCGATCACTACGTCAACGTAGCGGTCGCGCGCTCTCCAGGGATCCGACCAGATCGCCCGGCCGGCCCGCTCGAATACATCGTCGGCCGCAGCTGTCAGGAATTGAAAGGCGCGTCGAAGAGGAGCGCGCCAAGTCTGGTTCCAAGCTGCCTCCCCGCCCGTGGAGCAGCCGCAGTTGTCGGTCCAGCGTTTCACCCCGTGAGCGCAGGACCACGACGTGCCTCCGCCGCGGATGATCCTCACCTCATGCTCCGGCGGCGATTCGTCGAGATAGCGCCCGTAGTTCGTCACCTCCAGGCCCCGCCGCTCCGCCTCGACGAAAAGCGCATAGGCCAATCCGAGCTCGCTGAAGGGGTGGTGATGTCCGTAGGTCTCCCCGTCGGTCGCCGCGTGGACGAGCTGTTGGTCGGCCTCGGCCTTGGCCGCAAAGAGTTCGACGAACTTCTCCGCCGACGACCCCGCTTTCTCGAACGCGATCGCCTGTGCGATGTCGCCGTCGTAAAAGAAGATGGCCAGCGATCTGCCCGATCCATCCCGGTGGAAGTAGCGGTAGGGGACGCGCGTCTCGATCCCCGTCTCCGAGACGTCGTACCAGGTTTCCTCACCGAGATCGCGCCAGCGGCCTGCCTGGCGCGGCGCCAAAATCGTGAAGGCCAAGCCTTCCTCGATCAGGACTCCCAGCGTGTCGCTATTCGCCGCCGTCTCCGGAAGCCACATCCCTTGTGCCTCCCGACCGAAGCGATGGCGAAAATCTGCGAGACCCCAGCGAACCTGGGTACGCGCATCGCGCAGGTTTGCCAGCGGAAGAATCGTGTGGTGGTAAGCCTGCGCGAGGGCGTTGCCGTGCCCCAGGCGCTCGCGGCTCGCGCGATCGCCGTCGATGATGCGCGCGTACGTGTCCGGGTCTGCGTCCTCCATCCATTGCAGGAGCGTGGGCCCCACATTGAAGGACAATCGTTCGAAGTTGTTGACGACCGTCTCGCCATCCTCCGTCGGC
>JBHELF010000089.1:0-6030 GCA_046263155.1 Actinomycetota bacterium | reverse complement strand
CAACTCGATCTGTCATTACTTCGGGCGGCGCCCCTATGCCACAAGCGACCTCAGTACCAACAACTGGCCGCTGGCGGTGATCTCCTTCGGCGAGTCTTGGCACAACAACCATCACGCCTTTCCGAGCGCGGCCTTCCACGGGGTCGAGTGGTTCCAGATCGATCCCGGCGGTGCATTGATCAGAGCCCTGGAGCGCTTCGGGATCGTGCGAAACGTTCGGCGCCCCAGCGAGAAGCAGCTATCGGCGAAGAGGGTCTGAGCGCGATCGGTGAGCCGAATCGAGGAGGTCCCAGCGGACGGTCGAGCGCGCATGACCGGCACGCAGCGGCGTGAGCAATTACTTAACGTCGGCCGAACCTTGTTTGCGGAAAGAGGTTTTGAGGCCGCGTCCATCGAGGAGGTGGCCCAGCGAGCGAAGATCTCGAAGCCGGTTGTCTACGAACACTTCGGAGGGAAGGAGGGCATCTATGCGGTCGTGGTCGACCGCGAGATGCGCGATCTTCTGGACAGGATCAGAAGCGCGCTGACTGCCGATCATCCCCGGGCGATGTTGGAGCAGGCCGCCGACGCCTTTCTCTCTTATGTCGAGCAAGAGCCCGACGGTTTCCGCATCCTCGTCCGAGACGTGCCGGCCGTTTCGACCGTGGGCACCTTCGGGAGCCTGGTCGGCGATATCGCGGCCCAGGTTCAGGACGTTTTCGCAGAGGAGTTCACGGCGCGCGGGTTCGACAAGAAGCTCGCACCTCTTTATTCGCGTGCCTTGGTGGGAATGGTGGCCTTGGTCGGGCAGTGGTGGCTCGAGTCGAAGAAGCCGAAGAAGGAGATCGTCGTGGCGCATCTCGTCAACATCGCCTGGAACGGCTTGGCCCACCTCCAACCCCGTCCCGACAAGAACCCTAAGAGCGGCGCCGTAGGCCGCCGATCCAAGAGATCGGTTTCCAAATGAAAGCCGAAGAGAGCCGAGTCCTTAAGTTTCGAAACCGACCGCCGGGACAGCTGACCGGCCCGGAGACGGCGGCCCGAGCGGGCGTCGAGTATGAGAAGGCGCGCCGGATCTGGCGGGCCCTTGGACTCCCCGAGGTCGATGAAGACGCGCTCGAGTTCGACGACTCCGACGTGCAGGCCCTACGCGCGGTCGTTCAGATAGCCGAAAACGGAATCGATCCGAACGACTTAACCCGGACGGCACGCCCCTATGGGAAGGCGCTGTCGGCGGTGGCCGATGCGGAAGCCCGGCTGTTCGCGCGGAACATCATCGAGCCCCTGACGGAAGAGGGCGTCGAAACGGGCGAGATCGCTGGCCGCGTTGAGCCGCTCGTGGAATGGCTTCTCGATACGACTGCGGACCTTCTCGACTACGTCCACCGTCGGCACTTGCGACTCGCGGTCGATGGCCTCTCTTTGGCCACGGAGGGCCGCGTTACCGAGGAACTCGCCGTCGGCTTCGTCGACTTGGTCGGTTTCTCACGCCTTTCGGAGTACATCATGAGCGATGAACTGGGCGAGATCGTCGACACCTTTGAGGAAATCGCCATCTCCACGGCTGCTGAATCAGGGGTGCGTGTCGTCAAGGTCATCGGCGACGCCGTGATGCTTGTGGCGCGCGACCCCGAACGACTGGTCCGCGGTGCCGCCTCGATCGTCGAGGCCGTCGGTGCGAATCGCAATCTCCCGAAGGCCCGCGCCGGCGCCGATTTTGGGGAGTTGATCGCGCTCTCGGGGGACTACTTCGGGCGAGCGGTGAACGTGGCTGCACGGGCAACGGGATTCGCTAAGGCCAGAACGCTGGTGGTGTCGGAGGAATTGTTGGAGCGGTTGGAGTCTGAAGACCGCAGGGCGTCACAAGTCGGGGTTAAGAGGCTGAAGGGTGTCGGGCGGGTGAGTCTTTTCAAGCTGAATCCTGCGGAATGGGCTTCCACCACCGAGTCGGAGGCGGCGAAGGGCCCGTAGATTTGATTGGCGGCAGGAGCCGCTGAGGCTAGCGTAGAAGTAGTGGCTGGGTGCCCCGGGGGGTCTGCGCGCGAGGAGGATCACATGCGTAAAGCGCTTCCCGCTTGCCTAGCAATCGTTTTCCTGGCGGCCTTTGTTCCGGCTGCCGTCTCTCGCCCGGAGAGCGGGGCTCGCACGTTGACCCTGAGCGGCGCCGGTTCCTTTCTGTCCGCCGAAGCCCCCTCCGACCTGACGGTGCCCGTCAGTCGGTCGGGACCGGAGAGCCGCGTCCAGGCCTGGGTGCCGCGGGACGCGGGAACCAAGGAATGGATCACGCTCGATTACGGGCCCTACCTCATCCATCCCGGATCCGACCTCTCGCGCATGGACGTAGAGGTTGTCGGGGCGACCGGGTACGCGACCGGCTTCATCCCCAGCGTCGTCGACGTGAACGGTGTGGAACAGCCATCCCACGAGATCCACATCCATCACGCCCACTGGTACTGGCTCGACCCCGAGATGGAGGGATACCACCGCTGGATCTATGGAACGGGCGAAGAGCGCACGCAGGGGAGCATCCTCCCGTCGGCCAAGGCCGATCCTCGTTTCAAGGATGGCTTGCGCTACGGAGTTCCGCTTGAAGCCGGTGATCGTCTGGGCTTCCTGTCGATGCTGCACAACAAGACGGCACAGGCGAAGCTGGTCTACCTGCGCGTCAAGATCGAGTTTGTCTTCGGAAGTCATGAGTCGCTGCAGGCCGAAGGCTTGGATTTCCGACCGCTAACTCCCGTGCTCATCGGGTCGACCTTCAACGTGCCGCGTACAGGTGGGACTTTTGTCTATCCAATGGATGTCACCGAGGACACGATCGGGGCCCACACGAATTACCACAACCCCGTTCCCGAGGCGGAGGTCGTGCCCGGGCTCGGGCAGGTCGTGACTATTCCCTGGGACGGGCAACTGATTATCGGCGCGGGCCACTCGCATCCCGGCGCGCGCGAGGTCGTGCTCTCGATCCTCGGCCGCGAGGACGACCCCTGTCCCGAGGATGGAGATCCTTTCCCCGGAACCACCGTCGCCCGTAGCCGCAACATCACGCGCGGCGGAGTGTTTCCCTCGGAGGAGTTCCAGATGGGGCTCACTCAGCCGGGTTGGCGCGTCTACGTCCGGGCCGGCGATCGCCTGGCTCTGAACGGCGTCTACGACACCACCAACTTCGCATATCCCGACGCGATGAGTTACTTCGGGATGTACATAGACCGAAGCGAGAAACCGTCCCCCGCGCAGACCTGCAAGGTTGAGTTGATAGACAAGCCGGAGGCATCGGCGCGCGAGATCACCTGGACTATCCCCAACCAGGAATGGCCCGAGCAACAAGCCATGGCGACATGCGACCGCTGTGATGAGCGGGCGACTCGTCCCGAGCCCGGCGTCGAGACGAATCTCGTTCACATCGCGGGCTTTCAGTACATGCCGGGAAACCTGGGGTTCTCCGGCTCCCCCCTCGGCCCCCCTGTAGTTCAGAAGGGCGAAGTGCTGCGGTTCGTCAACGAGGACTTCGCGGAGGCGCTGGTGAGGCACAGCGTGACCTCGTGTAGGGCTCCGTGCAACGGGCCTTACATGGCCAACTACCCGTTCCACGACGGGCGCTTCCATTCAGGGGCACTCGGGTGGATGTGGCAGGAGACCTACGTCTCGGCCCACGACGAGCCGGTGTGGGATCTGGACACCGCAAGCCTGAAGAAGGGCTACTACACCTATTACTGCCAGCTTCACGCATGGATGCGCGGCGGGTTCTACGTCCGATAGCCATCGCCACGGGCCCGGCGCCTACCGACGCGTAGTATCTGAACGATGAACGAAGAGCGTCGGATCGGGATCCTTATAGTCGACGACGATCACGATGCGCGCCTGGCCGTCCGCGCCCTGTTGCAGGGGGCCGAGGATTTCGAGGTGGTCGGCGAGACGGGCGAGGGGGCCGAGGGTTTGTTTCTAGCCCGCCAGCTGGAGCCCGACATCGTGCTCCTCGACTACCAGATGCCCTTCCTGAATGGGCGACAGGTGGCCGACATGCTTCGTGAAGAGTCTCCGCACTGCCGCATAGTCGCGTTCAGCGGCCACCTGGATCGCGCGCCCGATTGGGCCGACGCCTATTTCGTCAAGGATCGGGTTTCGACCCTGCACGAATTCTTGCGCGACCTAATTAATCGTGACGCGACCCAGCGACCTCCTACAAGCGCGGGTAACTCGAAGACTTAGGAAGCCGGCGGCGGCGGCGGTTTTGGCCCTCTTGTCGGCTTCGCTCACATGGGGCCCAGGGCCGTTCCGAGAGGTCCGTATCGAGGTGAAGCTTAGAAACCCGTGGCCCCTATGCCAAGCGCCAAGACAATTGCCAGAGCCAACGTCCCAACCCCTACCCAACCCAACACGATTCCGGCGATTGCTAAGCCTCGACCGGACTGGGCGCCGTACGACCTGTAATTTGCATTTTCGCGTTGTACCCAAAAATCAGAGCTAACACGGATCCCACCCACCAGAGCCACAGAATTCCTAAAACAAGCGAAGCTATCGCGAGGCCGTTTGTGGGAGCTTGCGCAGGAGTGGCGATGGGTCCGTACGTGGGTGCCGGATGAGAAGGAGCAAACGGCGGCGGGGGTGTTCCAGCCCAATTTGGAGGAGGTGACAGTGTGCTGGATTCGGGATCCCATGGCTCCCACGTTTGTGTAGCCTCGTTGAAGCGAAGGATTAGCCCCTGCGCATTTCGACTCCACCACACCCCCGCATGGTGCACGGGCTGGTATGACATTGAGCCCCCTGGGTCTTCGATCAATTGAACAGAGCCCTCAACTAGAGCTGGGCTCCAGTCAAGCCTGGCGATTGATTCAAGGTCGGTTCGACCCGGTGGTCCAGGCGCTTGCAATCCAAACCTGGACTATGGGATTCCCCCGTGTGACGCGGTTCCTGGTCTGGTAGCGGGGAGAGAAACTTGGCAGGCTAGGCGAGCGGGGGAGGTGGTGGGGTCCTCTGGGACAGAGCCGCGGAGAGTTGGCCACGCATTTCTGCTGTCTGCCAGGCGGTCAGCGCGGCACTCTCCGTAATGCTGGCGATGGCACTGAGGAGTGCCCAACCGACCAGCCCTTGGACGAGAAAAAAGATGCCCAACAGAATCTGAGGTGTTCCAGACTCCTCTACGGTTATGTCCTCGAGGCCCAGTTCGGGGACTCCCTCAACGGTCGCGCTTTCAGGGTTCAATCCACTGGCAATGAATCCAATTCCAGCCAACACCCCGCCGATTAGGACGAGAATCGCGACAAATCGAAGTACTTTGACCTCGGCTCCGACTGGCGGACGAGTCGCTCCCATGGCCTGCCCTTTGAGCGCGAGAGTGCTTACTTCACTCGTACCCTGGGATCAGCCAGCAAAATCCTACGAAGCCGGCGGAGGGGGCGGAGGAGTCGGACCAGTGGTGGGTGGCTGGGGTCCCATTGTGGGTCCCGGTCCGATTCCGGGCGTACCCTCTTCCTCTCGCATGTGAAGAAAGCCGCCGAACGTCATTGCACCCGCTAGCAGCCACCCGATAAACAGAAGTGGGCCCCGGCTAGCTTCGAATCCGAAGCCGCTCAGTCCTGACAACCTGGGGCCGCTCAACAACGTAATAAGGAGCAGAAGGGTAGCAAGCGCCGAGATGCCTAAGTAGATCTGACCCTCGGGCACAGGCAGCTTCAGATCTGTAGCCGTCAGTCGGATGACGACCAGGGCAATGGCCAATATCACCAAAACGAATGCCAACTTGGGAAGAAGGGTGAAGGCATTGCCATCCCATGGCGTAAAGCGCTCGGTGCCAAGCGTAGGAACATCGTACTTAGCCCACAACGGGAGGAAGGAAAAGAGCAAGAGCAAGATCCCCGCTCCGCCGACGATCTGTTCTCCTCTTGTCAATCGACTCAAATCCACCAGCCGGGCCTCCTTGTCCGAGGGCGTTTGCCGCCCCGGAACGCGAGCGGCTAGAGGCAATATAGAGATCAAGCGCCCAACAGGCTAGTTATTCGCCAATTTGGGTCGCGCTAGCGTCGGGTCTGGGCCCCTGCGGTTCTCTGCGCA
>JBHELF010000088.1:0-4248 GCA_046263155.1 Actinomycetota bacterium | reverse complement strand
CCGGCGCACGAGGATCCGCTCGGCCAGGACCAACCGATGGATCCTCCGGCCTCCGAACCCGCATCCGATGTCACCGTAGGACTTGGCCTTCAGGTCGGACGCACCTATCTATTCGGCATAGGCAGGACGGACGACGCGGGGAAGGCGACGATCCGAGTGCCCCTGCCGACCTACGTGCCGCCCGGAAGCGTCTTCGCGCGCTCGCTCGCGTGGAACGAGTTGGTCAACACGACATGCCTCATCGTCGAGGAACAGGGCTATACCGAACAGAAGAACTTCTTTTCGGTTCGTTAAGGCTTCGTGATCTGGTAGGCCACCCGCCCGCCTGAACACCTTCGTTCTTACCTACTCGGCTGAGCATCGGGATCAAAAACTGACGCGTCGTTGCCGAACGCCGCTTGAAACGGCTTCAGTAGCTCAATTGGTATGGGGATCACGAGCGTTGAGTTCTTTTCGGCCGAGACCTCGGTGATCGTCTGCAGGTAGCGCAACTGATAGGCGATGGGGTGGCGAGCGATGACTGCGGCTGCCTGGGCCAACCGTTCGGAGGCCTGATATTCACCCTCGGCGTTGATTATCTTGGCGCGCCGCTCACGCTCGGCTTCGGCCTGGCGCGCCATCGCACGCTGCATCTCCTGCGGCAGATCGACGTCCTTGATCTCGACGAGCGCCACCTTGACGCCCCAGGGGTCGGTGAGCTCGTCGATGATCCTCTGTAGCTCGGAGTTCAGCCGGTCTCGTTCGGTGAGAATCTCGTCGAGATCGACCTTGCACAGCACCGCTCGCAACGTCGTCTGCGCGATCTGTGAGGTCGCGTACAAGTAGTTCTGAACCTCGACGACTGCCTTCACCGGCTGGAATACCTGGAAGTAGCAAACGGCATTGACCCTTACGGTCACGTTGTCCTTTGTGATCACATCCTGAGGAGGCACGTCCAAGGTCACGATCTGCAGATTCACCTTCACCATGCGATCGATGATCGGAATGATGAAAAAGAGCCCTGGGCCCTTCGCGCCGGCGATAACTCGGCCCAGCCGAAAGATCACACCGCGCTCGTACTCCTGAACAATACGTATCGAGGCCGAGATGAGAATCAAGAGAAAAACCCCGATGATGCCGATGACCGCTGGTGTCATGCCCGCCCTCCCTTTCCTGTAGGTCTACGCCTCGCCCTCGTGCAGTGGCTCCACCAGCAGCACAAGGCCCTCGGCAGCCATCACCTTCACTTTCGCCCCTGCGGCGATCCCCGTCTCCATCGTGCGCGCTCGCCACAGAGTGCCCTTGGTAAGAACGGTGCCCTCGGGGGCGATATCCGTTTTGGCCTCGCCGACGGTTCCGACAATCCCCTCCTCACCCGTGATCGGACGCCGGAGTCGAACCCGCAGCGCCGCGGTCATGACGGAGATAAAGAACACGACCGTCACGACGACGGCGATAACAACGGCCCACGGGTCGAGAGCAATAGCCGGATCGACCCCCGAAAAGAGAAGGAGGGACCCGGCGACCAAAGCGGCAATGCCTCCGGCCGTCCAGATACCCAGGCCGGCCGCGTGCAGGTCGACGACAAAGAAGATCACCCCGAGCATCACCAAGAAGACCCCGGCCCAATTGGTCGGGAGCACCGAGAGAGCGTAGAAGCCCAACAGAAGCGCGACCGCGCCGAGGATTCCCGCTAGGCCTATGCCGGGGTTGTAGATCTCGAAAATCAGCCCGAAGGTTCCCAAGAGAATGAGAAGAAGCGCGATCTCAGGATTCGTCACCGTGTGAAGGAGCTGCTGCAGGAGGTTCATGTTCTGAAAGCGAAGCCGCACGCTGGGGGCGGCGGCGGCCGCGTCCCAGGTTTCGAGAACAACGGATCGGTCGTCGGCAAGCTGGATGCTTTGCCCATCCAGTTCGCGGAGCAAATCGGTGGGAGACGAGGCGATGCCGTTCGCTACATTCAGATCCACGGCCTCCGTCGCACCCAGCGAGGAGGCTTCCCTGACCGCCCGCTCCGCCCAATCCGCATTCCGATCTCGAGCGATCGCCAGCTCCCGTATGAACGCGGCGGCATCGTTCGTGACCTTTCGTTCGAGGGCCTCCGACGACTCTCCACCGAGGTTCACGGGAGTCGCCGCGCCGATCTCCGTTGCCTCCGCCATGTATACGAGATGCGCGGCGTAGGAAATAAAGGTGCCGGCCGACGCCGCGCGGGCACCGCGCGGCGCCACCCAGACGACGATCGGAACCTCCGACTCGAGAATTTGGCTGATGATCTCGCGCATCGACACATCGAGGCCGCCAGGAGTGTCGAGCTGAATAACGGCAACGTGCACGCCATCGCGCACCGCCACGTCGAGACGGCCCTGTAGGTAGTCAGCGACGGGCGGGTCGATGACTCCGCGAACCTCGATCAGATCGACCGTCTCCGAGTGTGGCTGAGCGCCCACGAGGGCCATCGGAAGCAGCACTCCGGCCAGGATCAACGCGCCACAGGTCAGGCCGCGCACAAGCCGCATTGCTCAATCGTCCCAGAAACTCGCACCCTCGGCGTCCCGACAGGCTGCGAGCGTTCAGTTGCGCGCGGCTAGGAGGGAGAGCCGCCTCCTCCGTTCCCGTTCCCGTTCCCGTTCCCGTTGCCGTTGCCGTTGCCGCCGGAGTTTCCGTTCCCGTTGCCGCCGGAGTTTCCGTTCCCGTTGCCCGGCTCACTTGCCGGCGGGGTGGAGGTGGGCTCGGCGGACGGCGCCGGCGTCGGCTCGGAGTCGGGCTCCTGTCCCCCGGATGTCCCTCCCGTATCGCCGTCGCCGACGTCGGTCGATCCGGGTGGGAGCGGGTCCTCAGCGGAATCGCCGCGCGCCCGACCGCCCTTAGGAGCGCGCCGCTTGGAAGCCTTGTCTTTATTTCTTGCCCTGGCGGATTCCGCGTGTCCGGGGGCCCCGCGGCTCTGTACCTCCTGTTCGGCGAGCGCCTCTGCGCAGGCCGCCTTCGCCGACTCCTCGGTTGCGTCCTTGTCCTGGGCGACGGCGAGCACCAGCCGGCCGTGCGCCCTCCCCTTCACCTGGCAATGAGCGGCGACTTTTACCGCGAGCCCGTGGTTGTCGGGAGCCGGGCCCTCGAGATGCACCGCCTGGCCGCTCCCCGGAGTGGACTCGACGGCAGCCGGATTGGCCTCATCAGCACCAAAGAAAGTGGAGCGCGCCGCCCGATTGACGGCATAGGGCATGACGTAGGCGAACCCGATCACCAGCGCGGCAAAAAAGACCGCCGTCAGTAACGTCCTCGTCTGCGAACCCACGTTCTCACCTTCCTAACTGCCGGAAAGCCATAATCGGTATCGGCAAAACTGAAAAATTGCTTGAGGCGACGCCTTTCTGGAGTCGCCAACAGTCGATATTCGACGGCCAGGAACTCCAGATGCTCACACGAGAGGCAGCCGAGGCGTGAGTACCGCCCAGATAGAAGCAATCACCTCGTCTGGCGTTTCCACGATCTGTCGCCAAGTGAAGCGAAGGACGATCCAGCCGTGCTTCTGCAGATAATTGTTCTTGCGCTGATCTTGCTCCCAGGCCTCGCGGCCAAAGTGCCACTTCCAACTGTCGGTCTCAACTGCAACCCTTGCGTGCGACCACGCGAAATCCACGCGGCCTAGGTAGTGATCGCCATCCCAGATACGAAACTGACGCTCATACGGGGGGAGCTCTCCACGACGAGCCAAACGCTCCCATAAGGTTTCCAAGGTGCTGTCGTTCGGTACAAGATGGCGGCACCGCTCGATCAACAGACCTCGAAGAACACCGCAGCCTTCTCGACCGTGACGAGGATGTTCATTGAGCTTGCCGAGGACTCGTTCAATGGTTGTTAGACCGAGCCTGAGAGCCGACTCCAGTGCGCATTCCAGCTCAGATTCATTCACGATCGCGGCGAGATCACGAAGCGTTCTCTCCGGTGTAGTGACGCGGAAAGGAGTCCGCCATCGCCAGTCGTTACGGCCTAAGGACCGCGTCCGGCGAACTATTACACCGGGGCGACGACGCGAATTGCCGGTCGTCAGAAGGTCGACATGCCCCTTCGCTATACCGTCGAGCCTCCACAGCTCGGCCGCGCTTCGATGGGAGACGACTGCAGGCCTGGCCCATTCCTGCGCCGCGAAAAGGTCTTGCTCCCAGGACGGTTGCGCACCCGCCATCCGATAGACACCGCGGTATAGCCGCTCGAACGTGCCGCCCGCGATGCGGCGCTGAATTGCTTCGGCCGAAAGACCCGCGTCAA
>JBHELF010000087.1:0-8705 GCA_046263155.1 Actinomycetota bacterium | reverse complement strand
CGGGGCGCCCGCCAACGAGAAGGCCAGGGAGGGACGGGTCAGACGCGGGCGGTCACCCGACCACGCGCGCACCTCCTTGACGCGCAGAGTCGCGCTGCGGCCGTCGAGCGCGTGCGCGAAGTAAATCCCGAAAGGCCCCGCCTCGAGCAGCCCTGCATCTGGGTTCGCGTCGACGTACTCCACCATCCACTCCTTCGGCTCGGACTCGGAGAGACGCCAGGCTTTGGCTCGAATCGTGACCGGCCCCCGGCCCTTGACCTGCAGCCTGAGTCGATAGCGCTTGTCGGACTCGAGGAAAAGCTCACTCTTCGCCAAAACTGTTTCGTCGAGCGGTCCGCACCGAACGACCCGCAGAGCATGAGCGGTGATGTAGGCGGCGTAGTAGTCGGCGTAGCTGGAGGCGCGCGCAATCAGACCCGCGCGAGCGCTGGCGTTGTTGGTCGAGATAGTGGCGCGTAGATCGATCTGCGCCACATCCCGATCGAGTACCAGGATTGGATTGGGCCGGTAGTAGCTGTCGTTGGCCGTCGCAGGAAGGCGATAGATCCCCCGGCCCCCTTCGATCGTCCAGTTCCGCCCGTAACGCTGGTTGAACCAGGGCCAACCCCAGCCCCGCCGATCGCGCGACCAAAATCGCTCGACGAAGAAGGCACCGTCCCTGCGCCGAGCCCACGCGGGCAGGCGCGCGGCGGCCGCGGTGATCCCGGCGGCGAGGCCGCCGATAAGGAAATTGCGTCGACTGCTAAGAAACGTCATCCCCGGTGTTCGCCATCCCCCTCGACTTTGATTTAGTCGGATATACCAGGTGTATCCTTGATTTCAAGCCCCCACAAGATATCTAGCTGTTTTAACGCGCCCGCCGCCGGGGCCGGCGGACTGGAGAGCCACAGTGACCATCCCCGAGCTTCCCCAGGCCCGTCTGAAGGAGATCGAGGCCCGTTACGAGGAGATCGAACGCGATCTTGCCGATCCCTCGATTGCGGCGCGCCAGGACTCCTACCGGAGCCTTGCGAAGGAGCATTCCGATCTGAGAGGGCTCGTTTCGGCCTGGCGGCAGTACCGTCGAGCGGCCGACGACCTGGCGGGGGCCAGGGAGCTATTGGCCGGCGCCGCCGGGGACGAGCGCGCTTATATCGAGAGCGAGATATCTGCCCAGAAGGCGACCCTGCAGCGCCTGGCCGCGGAGATCCAGGAGGCCCTGTTACCGAGCGACCCGCTGGACGAGCGCGATGTGATCGTCGAGGTGCGCGCGGGAGCCGGGGGCGACGAGGCGGGCTTGTTTGCGGCGGAGTTGCTTCGTATGTATTCGCGCTATGCCGAGGCCAAGGGCTGGAGGACCGAAACCCTGTCGCTCAACGAAACCGGCCCGGGCGCGCTCAAAGAGGCGATCTTCGCGGTTAAGGGGAAGGGGGCCTATTCGCGTCTAAAGCACGAGGCCGGAGTGCATCGCGTGCAGCGCGTGCCGGTTACCGAATCGTCGGGACGCATCCACACCTCGGCGGCGGCAGTCATCGTTCTTCCTGAGGCCGAGGAGGTCGATGTCGAGATCGATCCCAAGGATCTGCGAATCGACGTCTATCGCTCGAGTGGCCCCGGGGGCCAGAGCGTCAACACGACCGATTCGGCGGTTCGCATCAAGCATCTGCCGACCGGAGTTGAGGTGGCCTGCCAGGACGAGAAGTCGCAACTCCAGAACCGAGAGAAGGCAATGCGGATCCTGCGCGCGCGGCTGTTGCAGATCAAGCAGGAGGAGCAGCAAGAGCAACTCGCGGAGGAACGCCGTTCTCAGGTACGCACCGCGGATCGCTCCGAGAAGATCCGCACGTACAACTTCCAACAGAACCGGGTGACCGATCACCGCATCGGCTACACGAGCCATCGTCTTCAGGAGGTTCTGGAGGGCGAGCTCGACGATTTGGTCGATGCCCTCGCCGCGAGCGAGCGCAGCGAGAAACTCGGAGCGTGACCGACGTTCCGCTCGGCTGAACTGGTCGACATGGTTGCTCGGATGCTCGCTCGACGTGGCGTCGAGTCGTCTGCAAACGAGGCTCGTTGGATAGTCGAGAGCGCCACCGGCATCGGAAGCGAGCACCTTGTCCTGGCAGACAGCATCATCGACGAGGAAGCGGCGCATCGCTCAATTTCGATGGCCAAAAGGCGCATCGCAGGTGAACCGCTCCAATATGTGACCGGGACCGTTGGGTTCAGAAGGATCGAGCTCGCCGT
This sequence comes from Actinomycetota bacterium, assembly GCA_046263155.1. Lineage (GTDB taxonomy): Bacteria > Actinomycetota > CADDZG01 > CADDZG01 > WHSQ01 > DATADF01. The sequence goes on along the minus strand of JBHELF010000087.1, from coordinate 6,479 downwards.
CGGTCCCGGCGTTTTCATTCCGCGGCCGGAGACAGAGGTCGTCGTCGAGCGAGCGGCGGACCACCTGGGTGAGAAGGGCCTCGTCGTCGACATCGGAACCGGCTCCGGGGCGATCGCTCTCGCGCTTGCCGATGAACGCCCCGATGCGAAGGTCTATGCGACGGAACGGGCCTCAGAGGCGATCGCGTGGTGTCGCAAGAACGTGGATGCGCTGGGATTCAACGTCGACATCCTCGAGGGAGACCTCTTCACTCCGCTGCCGGCCTCTTTGCGCCAGAACATTGATGTGGTTGTTTCAAACCCGCCCTATGTCGCGGAAAACGAGTTGGCCCATCTACATCGGGAAATCATCGGCTACGAGCCTCATGAGGCACTGCTCGCGGCCGATGGTGGCCTCGCGATGATCGAGCGCATCGGTGCCGAAGCGCGTTCCTGGTTGAAGGCGGGTGGCTGGTTGGTGCTCGAGATCGGCGAGGGCCAGGGCGATCGGGTACGCGCTGAGTTGTGGGCTCAGGGCTACGAGAACGTATCCATTCATCCCGATCTAGTGGGTCGCGACCGAATCGCCGAGGGCCAGTGGAACCCGCCGAACTAAGCGAGATCGAGGCGGCGGTCGCCGCGCTGCGCGCGGGCAAGCTTGTCGTACTGCCGACGGACACGGTCTACGGGGTCGCCGCGGCTCTGGACAAGCCCGCGGCCATCGCCGCGATCTTCACGGTCAAGGGACGCCCCGAGGATCGGCCGCTCCCGATCCTGGGGTCGGATCGCAGGGCTTTAGAGGAGGTCGCGCGTTTCGACGCGCGCGCCGAGCGAGTGGCCGACCGCTATTGGCCCGGCCCCCTCACGCTTGTGCTTCCGCGCACACCCGGCTTCGACGCGGATCTGGGCTTGGGCGCGGACTCCTCCGTGGGAGTGCGAGTGCCCCGATCGGAGCGGACACTGGAATTGCTGAGGCTCACCGGGCCGCTCGTGGTCACGAGCGCGAACCGTTCGGGCGAACCGGCCGCGGCGAATATCGCAGAGGCGAGGGCTTCGTTAGGAGATTCGGTCACCTTCTATCTCGACGCCGGACCGAGCGAAGGGATCGAGTCCACGGTTCTCTCCCTGATCGCCGAACCTGCCGTGCTCCGAGAGGGCGCTTTGGAGGGGACGGAATTACTTCAGCTGGCGACGTCGTAGATCTCGGAGTACTTGGTCTCCAGATAGTCGAGCAACGGTTTCGCAGTGAGGGGTTCGCCCAACACCTCCTCGGCGGTTTCCTTCGCAGGTTGAAGGTAGCCGCGGGAGTGGATCTTCTCGCGCAGCCAGGCGAGCAAGCGAGACCCGTCACCCCTGCGAAGGTCCTCGTTCACAGCGGGCAGTTCCTCCGTCGCTTTCGCCCAGAAGGCGGCGGCATAGAGGTTGCCCAGGGTGTACGTGGGAAAGTAGCCGAGCGCCCCGATCGACCAGTGAACGTCCTGTAGAACACCGTCTTTCTTGTTCGAGGGACGAATGCCGACCGTCTTCTCTATAGCCTCGTCCCATACGCCGGGGAGATCCGAGACCTCCAGCTCGTCCCGAAACATCGCGGTCTCGACCTCGAAGCGAAACGCGATGTGAAGGTTGTAGGTGAGCTCGTCGGCGATCACGCGGATGAGTGATCTCTCGGGATGATTCAAGGCCCGATGAAACTCTTCGGGCGTCACCAGGCCTAATTGCTCGGAGAAGCGCTCCTTCAGGTGGGGGAGCATGAAATCGGTGAACGACCGGCTGCGACCCACCTGGTTCTCCCACAAACGCGATTGAGACTCGTGCAGACCTAACGACGGGACGCGCCCCGCAGGCAGGCCCGACATTTCTTCAGGGATGCCTTGCTCGTACAGCGCGTGGCCCGTCTCATGCATGCTCCCGGTGATCGAGAACAGAAGGTCCTTCTCGTCGAGGCGAGTGGTCTGGCGTACGTCGCCGATTGAAATCGGGATTGTGAACGGATGGGGCGAGGTGTCGAGCCGCCCACTCTTCTTGTCGAATCCCAGGATCTCGACGAGCCACTGAGAGAAATCGTTCTGAGGACCCGTCGCATACGTTTCATGCACGAAATCAGGTCGCTCGTTGACGGCCGCCAGGACTCTCTCGGCGAGCGGTACCAGGCCGCGGACGAGTTCGGCGAAGATTTGCTCGACTTCCTTGGTCGTCATCTCGGGTTCGTACTCGTCGAGCAGAGCGTCGTAGCGTTCCTGGCTCCAGCCGATCGAATCCGCCTCCTCCTTCTTCAGCGCGACGAGCTTCGTGAGGTGCGGCTCGAGCATGCGGAAGTCGTCGGCGGGGCGGGCCTCCGTCCACGCCTGGTAAGCGATCGCGCTGGTCTCCGCGAGGTCTCGCACGAGCCGCTCGGGGATTTTCGTGGCTCGGTCGTAATCCCTTCTCAGAACCCTGACGCTGGCGGTCTTGGTCTCGTCGAGTGAGTCATCGCCCTGTAACTCATCGAGGAGAGCGCCGACCTCCGGGTCGCACAGGCGCTGATGGCTGATGGCGCCGAGTGTGGCGACCGAACGAGCGCGAGCTGCCGCGGCCTTGGGAGGCATCATGACCTGCTGATCCCAGTTCAAGAGCCTCAGCGCGACGGAGATATCTTCAAGCTCGTTGATCTTGGTCAGGAGTCGATCCCACGCCTCGCCCATCTCGGCCAGACTAAACGGGTGATGCGGGTTCTCTTCGTTTGCACGGGGAATTTGTGCCGTTCACCGATGGCCGAAGCGCTGCTGCGCCGAGCCCTTAGCGAGCGCAGTTGTTCGGATGTCGAGGTCGGCTCCGCCGGCACCTGGGCCCTTTACGGGTCTCCCGCCATGGAGGACGCCGTGGCCGTGGTCGCCGCGCGCGGTGCCGACCTGTCGGGGCACGCCTCGCGCGGCCTCGACCCCCGAGAGATCGCGGCAGCCGACCTGATCGTCGCGATGACCAGCGTGCACCGGCGCGAGATCCTCGCCGTCGCGCCCGAGGCCGAGCGGAAGCTTGTGCTCATCAAAGAACTTCCCGAGCTCGAGATCGCGAAATCGGCCGACGGTTCGGCCTCCGAACGGTTGAAGAACCTGCTCGCGCTGCCGAGGCCGCGCTGGAGGCGCGCTCTCGACCTCGACGATCCGATCGGACTCCCTCGCCTCGCGTACGAGCGTTGCGCGTCTGAGATCGACGCCGGGATCGCCGTGCTTGCCGACGTTCTTTGTGGCCCGAAAGAGCAGGTGAGCTGAAGGCTCCTCGGTAGGATCTGTCCGTGAGGATCGCCCTCGGCGCGGATCACGCCGGCTACCCCCTCAAGACCGCTGTGGTAAAGCATCTCGTCAATCTCGGGCACGATGTGCTCGATCTCGGAACCGATTCCGAGAGCACGGTCGACTATCCGCCTTTTTGCGCCGCCGTGGGCAGAGCGGTTGTAGACGGCGAAGCGGACTTCGGCATCGTGCTCGGAGGAAGTGGGCAGGGGGAGGCCATCGCGGCCAATAAGGTCCATGGCGTCCGGGCGGCCCTCTGCTTGGACGAATTCACGGCCCGGCTCGCACGTGAACACAACGATGCCAACGTGTTGGCCCTCGGCGCGCGTATCGTGGCAGAGACGTTTGCTCGTTCGATCGTCGAGGTTTTCCTGAACACTGGATTTGAGGGCGGGCGACACGAGCGGCGGCTGGCCAAGATCGCGGACATCGAGCAAGAGGAGTGTGAGTGTGAGTAACCCAGGGTGGGCCGATTGGGCGGCGGTGGAGAAGGTGGACCCCGAGGCCGCCGAGGCGATTCTCGCCGAGGTCCATCGCGAGAACTCGAAGATCGAACTAATAGCCTCCGAGAACTTCTCCTCGACCGCGGTGCTGGCCGCGCTCGGCACGCCTTTGACGAACAAGTACGCGGAGGGCTATCCGGGCAAGCGCTACTACGGGGGTTGCGAGCACGTAGACGTGGTCGAGAATCTCGCGATCGAGCGTGCGAAGGCTCTCTTTGGGGCCGAACACGTCAACGTTCAGCCGCACGCCGGCGCGCAGGCCAACCTCGCCGCCTACTTCGCCTTCCTCAAGCCGGGGGACACCTTTATGGGAATGGAGCTCGCCCACGGTGGCCATCTCACCCACGGCTCGCCCGTCAACTTCACCGGCAAGATGTTCAACATCGTCTCCTATGGCGTCCGCAAAGAGGACGAGTTCATCGACATCGACGAAGTGCGCGATATCGCGCTGCGAGAGCGACCGAAGATGATCGTTGCGGGTGCCACCGCCTATTCACGGATCTGGGATTTCGCCGCCTTTCGTGCGATCGCGGATGAGGTCGGTGCTCTGTTTCTGGTGGACGCCGCCCATTTCATCGGGCTGGTGGCCGGAGGAGCCCATCCCAATCCGGTCCCCCACGCGGACATCGTGACCGCGACCACACACAAAACCCTGCGGGGACCGCGCGGCGCCATGATTATGTGCAAGACGGAGCACGCCCAAGCGATCGACAAGAGTGTCTTCCCGGGTTGGCAGGGTGGCCCTCTCATGCATTCCATAGCCGCCAAGGCCGTGGCCTTCGCCGAGGCCGCGACCGAGGAATTTCGTTCCTACGCCGGCCAGGTGGTCGCCAACGCCGACGCGATGGCCTCTGCCTTCACAGAAGAAGGACTGCGCGTAGTGAGTGGTGGGACGGACAACCACCTCATGCTCGTAGACCTCCGGCCGGTGGGCCTCACGGGCAAGATCGCCGAGGGGCGGCTCGACGACGTCGGCATCACCGTTAACAAGAACGCCATCCCCTTCGACCCTGAGAAACCCTTCATTGCGTCGGGGATCCGCATAGGGACGCCGGCGATCACCACCTGTGGCATGAAGGAGGAACAGGCGAGTCGGGTCGCGCGCATGATCGCTCGGGTTCTGAAGGATGATGCGGAGAGCGTCAAGGAGGACATCCGCGCCGAAGTTAAGACGCTGACCCAACGCTTCCGGCCCTACCCGGACGTCGTGTGATCCCTTACCTGCTCGTGGGCCTGGGGGCCGCGGCGATCAGCTATCTCACGACGCCACTGGTCCGCTGGTTCTCGCTGCGAATCGGCGCGATCGATCATCCTCACGATCGCAAGGTTCATGCCCTTCCCACGCCCACGCTCGGCGGTCTTGCGATCTTCCTTGCCATCCTCGGCGCGGGCCTCGTGGCGCGCTTCATGCCGGAGTTTGCAAACGTCTTCGAGCAGTCGTCGCAACCCCTGGGAATCGCCGTAGGGGCAATCGTCATCCTCGCCCTTGGGGCCGTGGACGACCTTCGCGATCTGCCGGCCCCAGTGAAGCTGGCCGGCCAGGTCTTTGCCTCCGGAATCATGTTCCTCGCGGGCGTGAAGATGCGCTTCGTCCTCCTACCCAACGGCGAGTTCTACGGCTTGGGCGACGACGTCTCCGTGCTGGTCACCGTCATCTGGCTGGTCGCCATGATCAATGCGGTGAACCTCGTCGACGGGCTCGACGGACTCGCCGCCGGAATCGTCGCCATTGCGGGGGCATCCTTCTTCGTCTTCGTTTTCCGGCTCAGTGACCGAGGTCTGCTTCCGGACGAGTCATCCGCGCCGTTGCTCGCAATCGTCGTCGTCGGCGCGGCCCTCGGTTTTCTGCGGCACAACTTTCATCCGGCGCGGATATTCATGGGGGACTCGGGGAGCATGCTCCTCGGGCTTGTGCTCGGAGCTACGACTCTCGTCGGTATCGGCTCGGTCCCCGCGACCCTGGACGTGGGGCTGATCCCGGGAGCGGTCGCTCCATCGACTTCCGCCGCGCAGGTGTTTCTCGCTTACTTCCCGTTGCTGATTCCGGTGATGGTCATAGCCCTTCCCATAGTCGATACCGTGTTTGCGATCCTGAGGCGCGCTGCCCGCCGCCGCAGCGTCTTCCACGCCGACAAAGAGCACCTTCACCACCGGCTCATGGACCTCGGCCATGGCCACCGCCAAGCGGTCATCGTGATGTACATCTGGTCGGCGCTGGCCGCCGGAGCCGCGCTGGGATTCACCTTCCTGGATTCCTCCGACGTGATCTTTGCCTTGCCGATCGCCGTGGGGGCGATCGTGCTCTACACCCTGTTCCCGGTTCTGACGAAGGCGATCCAAAACCGACTCTCCTGGCTGTAGCCAGCCTCAATTTCATTCTCTCCCCCGTAGCCGTTCAGCATGACCGGAAATCGGGGGCAGCACGCTCGAAGACGGACCGACCGCTGGTCTAGGTAGGGATATCCAGGGCTCGGCGGACCCGAGCGACTATCGCCGCAGGACGCTGGCGTATCTGTTCGTCCGTTATCGGCATCACCCGCCAGCCGAGGCTGACCAAACGAGCTCGCTTGTCTTGATCGGAGTCCCATGTCGACTTCTGTCCGTGAACTTCGTAGCCGTCAACCTCGATGGCCAACTTTGCGTCGGGGTAGGCAAAGTCGACGCGGGCAACGAAACTAGGCCCGTCGCAGATCTCGAATTGGGCGATTGGTAGTGGCAATCGGGCCTT
>JBHELF010000086.1:0-28266 GCA_046263155.1 Actinomycetota bacterium | reverse complement strand
CTCAACAAGAAGAAGCCCGAGATCATCTACGCGGGTACGGACAACAACATTCTGTGGAAGACGACCGACAACGGGCTGACGTGGAACAAGATCGAGCACAAAGTGCTGCCCAACCGATGGATCACGAACATCGTCGTAAAGCTAAACAACCCGAACGTCGTCTATGTGACCTATAACGGCTTTCGCAACGGGGACCGCACGCCGTACGTCGTCAAGTCGACCAACGGGGGCAAACGCTGGAGGAACATCTCCAAGAACCTGCCTCAGGCTCCCGTGAACGATGCGCATCTGGTCGGCCGCAAGCTGTTCGTCGCGAGCGATCTCGGGGTCTTCGTCACCAAGACCAAGCGGATCCGCTGGCTGAAATTGGGGCGGGGGCTGCCGAACGTGCCGGTCAACGTCATCCGCTACGTGCCTAAGAACAAGTCGATCTACGCGGGGACGTTCGGTCGAGGCGTCTGGAAGGTAAGAGCGCCGCGCCGCTTCTAGCGTTCTTTCGGCCTACCGCGTCGTTTATCGAGGCTCAGGACCATAAGAACCGCTCCCGCGCCATTCTTGTGTCGATTTGACGTCGATTCTCGACGTTCAGGTCGAAAAGAACGCAGCCTGGTGTGGTGTCGGAGAGGAGACTTGAACTCCTACGCCCCGTTAGGGGCACTAGGCCCTCAACCTAGCGCGTCTACCAATTCCGCCACTCCGACGTAGCAAAAGCCCCACCGGGTCGCTGATCGGCGCACGGCCGTCGCTCGGACAGGGCTCGATTGAATTATATCGGCGAAGGTTTCAACGCCTCTACTCGATCCACCATTCCGAAGCGTTCCAGAGCGGTCCCTCGACGGTCGGATTGACGATGAGGCCGTGCACGCCGGAGCGCCAGGCCAGCACGCTCTCGGTCTGCCACAACGGGAGAGCGTCGGGAGGCCGTTCACTCGAGGGCATCCCCGGGCCCCCGACGCGCCGGCGAAGGGCGAGGTCGATGGGGTCGTCACGCCGCCACGCGCCGTAGAAGGTTGCCGCGTCGATACTCACCATCTCCAGGCGAATCCCCGAGCGCGCGAGATCCCTCTGCAGTACGCGTTGCACGAACTCCAGCAGCTCGTCGCCGACGGGGACCGCCAATTGGAGAATCGCGCCGGTGGGAACCGCTCCTCCGGGGAGCCGCGGTGCGCGGACGCGCCCGGGGCCCGAGCGCAAGCTGCGCGCGAGCCTGCCCTGATCGCGGACGAGCCCGCGCTCGAGACGACGGCGATCGATCAGACGGTAAAGCCCGAAGCGCTGCTCCTCCGTCAACGCGCTTCCGGAGAAGTCGAGATAGACGATCTCCCAACCCAATGCGCTTTCGGATTCCAGCCCGACCTCGTGGAGACGCTGGTCGAGATTGACGCTCAAGGGCGGAGCGGCCGCGTCGAGACGTCCTTCCTCCAGCAGGTCGATCAGAATTTCGAGCCGCTCGACAACGAACACGTGGATCCTTGCGGCGAGCACGGGGCGGCCGTCCCAGCGCGCGTTCGGTTCGTAGACGTACTCCAGCCCGCGAGTTCGTCGCGTCAGACCAAAGGGACCGCTCCACACGCCGGGACGCGGCCGGCCGCGAGGGAGAACGAAGGTCAGCCGAGCCAGAGCGCGCGGCCAGTTCCGGATCGATCCCACCAACTCCAACGTGTTCGAGTCGATCGCCCGCAATCTGGAGACGGCCTTGAACCCGGACTCGGGCGAGGCATTGCGCCAGGTCGCGCGTACGTCGCGGGTGTCGATAGCGCGACCGTTCGACCAGCGCGTCGCAACCAGCTGGACGACGGCACGGCGGCCGTTCACCTCGATCGACTCGACCAAGTCGGGCACCGGGTTGCCGTCTTCATCCCAGCGATAAAGCGAGCGGTAAAGCGGACGCACAAGGGCGAAGGTCAGGTGGGAGGCGAGCGGCGAGTAGGGGTCCAACGTCGGTGCCTCACCCAGAATGCCGAATCGGATCACTCCCCCCTCTCCGGGGTCCGGCGTCGCAATAGGCGAGGACCCATTGCCGCGGGGAGGCCCGGCGCCGTCCGAGGTACACGCTGTCCCCAGCGCCAGCAACGCGGCGACGACTCGTCTAGCCCCGCGCAAGATCCACCGCCGCTGCATCGAAGCCGCCCATCTGGTCGAAGACGATCCCCTGGACCTCCGGGCGCGTCGCCCAGTTGCTCGCGTACGTGCCGATGGGGACGATCGGCGCCGCCTGCAGGACCAGACGTTCCGCTTCCTCGTAAAGGGACGCTCGTCGGTTCGGGGAGGGTTCCGCGTGCGCGCGCTCGAGCAGATCGTCCACTGCCGTCGACGAGAAACCGGAGTAGTTGTCCTCCGAGTCGGTCGCGAATAGATCGTCCAGGAAGGCATCGGGGGCCGGGTATTCGGATATCCATCCCAGTCGGTACATCTGATGTTCCCCGGAGGCCAAGTGAGCCAGGTACCGATCGAAGGCCAGAGGCTGCACGCGGACGTGGAATCCCACCGCGGTTAGATCCTTGGCCACGGCGCGAACCACACGCCGATGCACGCCGCCTCCCGAGAACGTTATGCGCAGCCTCCTGATGGAGGCCGGAAGCCCATCGACAACCGCGCGCGCCGAATCGGGCGAGTATCGGCACAGCCGCACACAGGCGTTCTCGATAAAGCCCGGCATGCCGGAGGGCACGATGCCGCGCGTCGGCTGAAGCGTCCCTTTGAAGATCGTCGCCACGATCGTGTCCCGATCGATTGCGTGGTTGATCGCTCGTCGAACGCGGATATCCGTTAGCGGCTCGGAATCGCTGTTGAGTCCGAATGCATAGGTCGCCAACAGAGTGCGGAAACCTTCGTCCCCCGCGATCTCACGCGCGGTCGCGACCTGGCCCGACGGAACCTCGGCCACATGGATCTTGCCGTCCAGCCACTGGATCCAGGAGGTCGCGGCGGTGGGGTAAGGCAAGAACGCGATGCCCTCGAGCTCGGGGGTATCGGGCCAGCCGAGAAAAGCCCGGAGCAGCACGGGGTCGCCCGGCACCCACCGTTGTGCCATCCGGAAAGGTCCGTTCCCTACCGGCGCGGTGAGGAACGATTCAAAGTCCTCGACCGCGGCGCTCTGCAGGGGCACCAGGCCGGGATGAGTGAGCGCGGCCGGTAGGTCGTAGAACGGATCGACGGTTCGGATGATCAAGGTCCGGTCGTCTACGACGCGAACGCCGCTGAGCCGGTCGCTGACGCCAAGCTGATTGACGAGGGGGAAGCCCTCGATCGGTTCCAGTATGTAGGCGAGCTCGGCCGCGTTGGCCTTTAAAGCGATGCGGTCGAAGGCGTACTTGAAATCGCGTGCGGTCACCGGAGAGTCGTCGTGGAAACTCAATCCCGCACGAAGCCTGAAGGTGAACTCGGTTCCCGTATCCGATACCGTCCACGACTCGGCGGCGGCGGGCAAAACCTTCTCCTCGATCGGATCCCATCGAGTCAGGCCCTCGTAGAGCTGGCGCGCGATCAGCAGCGAGGCGGGGTCCTGCGCGCGCATCGGATCCAGCGAGAAGGGATCCCCCACCGCCACCGTCAGAACGTCATCATCGGGATCGAAGATGCCGGCCCAACGCTCCCTGCCCGACGCCGTCCCGCTCGGAGTCTCTGGGGGCTGGCCCGATCCCGCGTCGCGTCCGGACGTGCACGCGGTAAACATCAGCAGAACGAGGGCGAACCCGGCGACGCGCCGGCGGCCGCGGCCTCCTATTTCAATTGGAAGGCGAGAAGGATCGTCGTTCCGGTGAATACGATCGCCGTGATCACTGTTATCCGGTCGAGATTTCGCTCCATGACGGTGGAGCCCATCGCTTGACTCTGCATGCCTCCACCGAAGAGCTCGGAGACTCCCCCACCTCTGCCCGCGTGAAGCAGGATGAAAAGGATCAGCATCGCCGACGCGAGCACATGGATAACGACGAGTACGGGCAGCACTTATCACCTCGATTTTGAGTGAAAGAAGGGTCGATTCTAACGGACTTCACGCGCGGGCTTGCGCCACGAGGTTGGGCATTATCTCCACACCTTTTAGGTGGCCGAGCGCCCCTCGTCTAGACGCACTTTCACCGTATTCCGCCACCGCGTCGCTGGAAATGCTGCCGCCCGCGACGAGGAGGGGAACGGGCCCATCCGTGTGTGCCTTTCTTGCGCAACTTGTTGAGTGATCGGCCGTCACCGCGCACAGCACACGGTTGAGATCGAGTGTGGGAAGCAGCGCTCCAAAGAAGGCCTCGTCGATTGTTTCAATGCTTTCGATCTTCGCTTCGTGGTCTCCATCGTGCGCGGGCACATCGGGGCCCTTGATGTGTATGTACAGGCCGTCGAAACCCTCGATGGCCTCGCGCGCGAGTTGGGCCCAGGCCGCATATTGATCCGCCGGCGACGTTCCGGGCCCCGGAGCCTCGACCACGCCCATCTCGGTAAGGCGCGCGATTCCGAGTTCGACCGGCATCTCGACGAAGCAGCCGAGCTGCAATCCAAACTTCTTCTTGAACGGAGTCAGGCGAGGCAGGTGATCGCCCCCGTCACGCGTCAGAACGAAGTTTCCGGGGAGCTTTCCCGCGGCGCGACGACGTACATTTACGTCGGAGCGCTCCAAAACTTCGTAGGCCGCTCGAAGCCATTCGTTGGTCAACCGAGACGCGCGCTCCGTCGCCTCGGATTCCGCGCCCCCGAGGGGGGTCACGCTCACCACGCGGTTCTCGAAGGTCTCCTTGGCCACCCCCAGAGCGCCGGCGCGTCCGTAGGCGGGATCCGAGTTCTCGACCTCCGCCGATAGAGGTCCTCTCTCCGATCGGAGAACGAGTACTCCTCGGTGGCCGATCGTTGCCCGGAAGTCGAAGGTCGTCCGCTCGATACGCACACCCGACTGCACCTCGTCGGCCAGCGCGCCCGCCTCCTCCGAGCTCAGGTCGCGGCCCACTCGCCGATCGAGGATCGTGAAGGAGCCATCGGATGGTTCGACCGTCGCGAAATTGACCCGGTACGCGAGATCCCCGTCGCGTACTTCCAGGCCGGCGCCCACCGCCTCGAGCGGCCCCCGTCCGGTGTGGTGTTCGTGGGGGTCGTATCCCAGAATGGCAAGGACCGCGATGTCGGATTCGGGGGCGATCCCTTCGCCGACCGTCGTTACGTAACCATTCCGGCCGGCCCGAGCCAGCGAGTCGAGCACGGGCGTGCGCGCGGCCTCCAACGGCGTACGCCCCTGCAGCGCCGGCAAGGGGTCGTCGCCGAGGCCGTCGAGGATCACGTAGAAGATGGGAAGGGGGCTCACCTCTAGGACTGCACCGTGGCCTTCACGATGGCGGCGAACTCGGCCGCCTCCAGGGAGGCTCCCCCCACAAGACCCCCGTCCACATCCGCCTGCCGCATCAGCGCTCCTGCGTTGCCGGCCTTCACGCTCCCTCCGTAGAGAATCCGCATGGCATCCGCGAGGTCGGGATCGAACTGCTGCGCGACGACCTCGCGGATATAAGAGATCGTCTGCTGTGCATCCTCCGGCGCCGCCGTCCTCCCGGTGCCGATCGCCCAGATGGGCTCGTACGCGATCACCGACTCACGAACCCGCTCGGCCGCACAACCGGCGAAGGCAGCGCGTATCTGGCCCTCGACTTTTGCCTCGGTCCGACCGCGGTCTCGCTCTTCCTCGGTTTCGCCACAGCAGACGATCGGCGTCAGGTCGTGCCCGTAGGCGGCTTTGACCTTCGCATTGACGGCGTCGTCGCTCTCCCCGAAAAGCGCGCGCCTCTCGGAGTGGCCGAGGATTACGTACTTCACCCGGAGAGCCTTCAACATCGCGGGAGAGACCTCTCCCGTGAAAGCACCTTCCGACTCGGAGTGCATGTTCTGCGCCCCCAGCGAAAAAGGCAGCCTGTCGGAGTCAAAGAGGGTCTGCAGAGTTCGTAGCGCGGTGAACGGCGGACACACGGCCACCTCTACCGTCGTGAAGTCGACACCGGCAAGCTCATGCCCGAGGCCCTGCACAAGATGCATTGCCTCCAGATGAGTCTTGAACATCTTCCAGTTTCCCGCGATCAACGGAGTTCTCATTGCGACCTCACTCGCGTCAGAACAGCGATCCCCGGCAGCTCCTTGCCCTCAAGAAATTCGAGCGAGGCGCCACCCCCGGTCGAGAGGTGCGACACGGAGTCGGTCATGTCGAGTTGGGCCAAGGCTGCGGCGGAGTCGCCTCCTCCGGCGACGGTGTAGGCGCCCGAGGCAGTCGCCTGCGCGATGGCGCGCGCAATCGCTCTCGTCCCCTCGGCGAACGCGTCGACCTCAAAGATTCCCATCGGGCCGTTCCATAGCACCATCTTTGCGGTCGCGATGATCTGGGCGAACTCGTCACTGGAAGCAGGCCCAATGTCGACGCCCAACCTGTCGCCGATGCGATCCAGGGGAACGGTCTCATGCGCGGCCGACTCATCGGTTCCCTCGGCGGCGACTACGTCCGTCGGCAAAGCGATCGTGATCCCGCGGGCCGCGGCCGTGTCCAGCATCTCTCGGACCTCGTCTAGTCGCTCCTCCTCGACGCGCGACCGACCGACATCGTCGCCCCGCGCGGCCAACAGCGTGAAGGCCATGGCACCGCCGACACAGATCGCATCGACCCGATCGAGCAGGTTGTATATGACGCCCAGCTTGTCCGCGACCTTGGCTCCTCCGATCACTGCAACGAAAGGATGTTCGGCGGCGTGGAGCAGTCGGCTCAGCCTGGTCACCTCCAGGGCCAGCAGCCGGCCCGCGGCCGCGGGAAGCAACTCGGCTACGCCGACGATCGAGGCGTGAGCGCGATGCGCCGCTCCGAAGGCATCGTCCACATAGGCGTCCGCGAGACCGGCCAGAGCGATGGCGAACTCGCGGTCGTTGGCCTCCTCGCCCGGCTCGAAGCGCAAGTTCTCCAAGAGCACGACGTCGTCGGGCGACGCGCAGGCATCGCGGGCCTCCGGACCCACCACGTCTCGGCAGTAGGTCACTGGTCGGCTCAGCAGATCGGCCAGACGATCCGCCACCGGTCCCAGCCGCAGCTCGTCGACCGCCTTGCCCTTCGGCCGCCCGAGATGGGAGCACACGGCGAGCCGCGCGCGTCGTCCGAGTAACTCGTCGAGGGTCGGCACCGCGGCGCGAAGACGCATGTCGTCCGCGATCCCTCCGCTTTCCAAAGGCACGTTCAGATCGCAGCGAACGAGCACGCGGCGGTCGGCGACCTCGAGGTCGTCCACCGAAGGAAGACGCGGGTCGGCCTCGACCGCCCGGATTCCCGCCGAGACGCCATTAGTCCCCTCGCTCGGCTGGGACAAGAAAAAGCCGCCTCTAGAGCTTGGAAGCGATCAGCTCGGTCAGATCCACCAGCCGATTCGAGTAGCCCCACTCGTTGTCGTACCAGCCCAGCACTTTCACCAAGCTGCCGTTCGTCATCGTGGAAAGCCCGTCGACTATGCAGGAATGCGAGTTGCCGATTACGTCGCTGGAGACGATCGGGTCCTCGGTGTATTCGAGAATGCCCTTCATGCGCGCGGAGCCGGCGGCCTCACGATAGGCGTCGTTGACCTCCTGTGCGCTGACCTCCGAACCAACCACGCAGACCAGATCGGTGATCGACCCGTCGGCCACGGGTACACGCAGGGAGAGGCCGTCGAGTCTGCCCTTCAGCTCTGGTAGCGAGAGAGACGCAGCCTTCGCGGCTCCGGTGGTCGTGGGGATGATGTTGATCGCCGCCGCCCGGGCACGGCGGAGATCGTCGCGCGCCAAATCCTGTGTGCTCTGGTCATTTGTGTACGCGTGGCAGGTCGTCATGAAACCGGCCTCGATTCCCCATTTGTCCAGTAGGACCTTGGCCAGAGGCACGACACAGTTTGTCGTGCACGACGCGTTCGAGATGATCTCGTGGCCCGAGGGATCGTAGTCGGACTCGTTGACTCCCATCACGACGGTGATGTCCTCGTCCTTGGCGGGGGCCGAGATGATGACCTTCTTGGCGCCGCCCTCGAGATGCTTCGCGGCGTCGGCCCGCTTCGTGAAAAACCCGGTCGATTCAATGACGATGTCGACGCCGAGCTCATCCCACGGCAAGGCCGCCGGGTCCCGCTCCGAGAGCACCTTGACGTCGGAGCCGGCTACGGAGAACCCGCCGTTGGTCACCTTGACCTCTTCGTTGAACCTGCCGAAGACCGAGTCGTATCTCAGCAGGTGAGCCAGTACGGCCGGATCGGTGAGATCGTTCAGCGCGGCCACCTCGAGTTGCGAGCCCTTAGCTCGGAGGGCCCTGTAGAAATTGCGTCCTATTCGTCCGAAACCGTTGATTCCGATGCGCGTCGCCATCGAGCGCCTCCTTGGATTTGAGGGTGCGACCATCCTACTGGCGCTCCGCGGCGAGCTGCCGCGAGGAGGTGGACTATCCGAGGCGGCGTAAGACCGCGCCGAGCTTCACCGGGTCGTGCGCACCCGATTCGTCCGCAACGTCGGCGGTCACGATCTCGATACCCGAGAACGCGAGCGCGTTACGATCGACCTGAACTCCCTCCTGTTGTCGCTGGGGTTCCTGCACCACTACCGCATCGATGGCGTCGGGGCCCGTGTGCGCAAGGACGGCCTCTACGTGGGCCGAGGCGGTGAGGCCCTCGGTCTCCCCCTTCTGCATCCGCGCATTGCAGACGAAGACGCGCCGCGCCTTGGTCGCCGTCAGCGCGCTTCTTACATCGGGGACCAGAAGCGTCGCGATGAGGCTGGTGAAAAGACTCCCGGGTCCGAGCACGATCTGATCGGCGTCCAGGATCGCCTGGACGGCGGGTCCATGGCCGACGGGATCGGACGGCTCCAGATACACGGCCTGTATCGGCGGACGGGTTTGGGCCACTGCGACTTGGCCGCTGACGACGCCGCCGTCGACGCGCGCGTTGAGCCTGACCAGCTCGGTCGTTGCGGGATAAACGCGCCCGCGCGCGTCGAGAAGCTCACCGGCCGCCGCGACTGCCTGGGCGAAATCGCCGGTCTTTTCGGTGAGCGCCGCGATGATGAGATTTCCGACGGTGTGGCCCGTCAACGCGCCGCCCGAGAAGCGGTGTTGGAACATATCGACCAAGGGTGACTGCTCCGCCAGGGCCACGAGGCAGTTTCGGATGTCTCCCGGAGGCGGTATTCCGAGGTCGCGCGACAGTCGCCCGGAAGAGCCGCCGTCATCGGCGACGGTAACGACCGCGGCGATGTCGTTCGCGTACGTCAGCCCCGCTCGTAATGTGGCGGCGAGGCCATGCCCTCCTCCGAGTCCGACGACCTTCACGGCGCGACGGGTGCCCTTTCCAGGTCGCGATGGATGACCGTCGCCGCGTAGCCCTTCTCGTCGAGCCACGATCCAATCGCGTCGGCGAGGACGACAGAGCGATGGCGTCCCCCGGTGCAGCCGACGGCGACGGTGAGGTAATGGCGGCCCTCGGCCTCGAAGCCGGGGAGCAGCACCGTGAACAGATCCTTCGTGCGTTCGAGGAAGTCGACTGTGGCGTCCTGCTCGAGCACGTAGGCGCGAACCTTGTCATCGCGGCCCCCCAGGGCCCGGAGGCCTTCTACCCAATACGGGTTCGGGAGGAAGCGAACGTCGAGCACGATGTCGGAGTCCAGCGGAAGGCCGAACTTGTAGCCGAAAGAGATCACCGTCGTCTTCAAGCCGTCGGTCGGCGACGGGCCTCCAAACGCAGCGCCGAGGCGCGTCCTGAGATCACGCACGGACAGATCGGTTGTATCGAGAATCAGATCGGCCCCGTCGCGAAACGCCTTCAGCAGATCCCTCTCCCGCTGGATGCCGACCACCACGCGGTCATCCACCGCGAGCGGGTGCCGCCTGCGCGTCGCCTCGAAGCGCCGGACGAGGACTTCGTCATCCGCTTCCAGGAAAAGCATTCGGAAGTTTGATACCTCGCGCCGCAAATCCTTGAGCGCATCGGCGGCCTCGTCGAAGAAGGCGCCTCCGCGCGCGTCGATCACTAGGGCGAGGCTCGCGATGTCGTTGCCGGGGGCGAGGGCCAGCTCAAGTGTCTTCGTTATGAGTGCAGGCGGGAGATTATCGATCACGTACCAGCCGAGGTCCTCGAGCGCGTTTGCCGCTTCGGAGCGACCGGCCCCCGAGAGGCCGGTGATCACGGCCACGTCGACGCTTTGGTTGCGGCGCGGCTGAGTCACGAGGCCCTCCTCCCGACCGGCTGGATCTCCGGCGCGCCATCGGGCACATGAAGGGCCTGATACACGGAGCGGGCGACGCCGGCCGGAAGGCCCGGTACGGCGACGAGCTCTTCCAGCGTCGCCGCCTTGACTTTCTTCACCGACCCGAAGTGAGACAGCAGTTTGCGCCGGCGCGTCTCTCCCAAGCCCGGGATCCCGTCGAGTGCCGAGCGCGTCATCCGCTTTCCGCGTCGCAGCCGGTGGTAATCGACCGCGAACCGGTGTGCCTCGTCGCGGATCTGCTGGAGCAGGTAGAGCGACTCGGAACCCCGTGGAATACGAATGGGCTCGGCGCGGCCCGGCACGTAGAGCTCCTCCATGCGCTTCGCCAGTGCCACGGTCTTCACGCGGACTCCCATGTCACCCATGGTCTCCACGGCCCGGCTCAGCTGTCCCTTTCCCCCATCTATTACGACCAGATTGGGTGCGTACGCAAAACGCTGGCCCTTCTTACGCGGTGCTCGGCCGCCCGTCTCCTCGCGATAGCGACTGAATCGCCGGCGGATGACCTCCCCCATCATCGCCACGTCGTCGGGTCCGCGGGTGAACTTGATGGCGAACCGCCGGTAATCGGAGCGCTTGGCAAGCCCGTCCTCGAAGACGACCATCGACCCGACGGCCTCGGTGGGCCCCGTGTTCGAGATGTCGAAGCACTCGATTCGAAGTGGCGCCTCCTCCATCTCGAGGGATTCCTGCAACTCTCGCAGTTGCCGGGCGCGAGAGGCGAAGTCGCTCGCGCGCTTCAGTCGGTGCTGGGTGAAAGCCTGATGCGCGTTTTGAGTGACGGTTTCGAGGAGCGCGCGCTTCTCTCCACGCTTCGGCACCCGGATCGGAACCTTCCGCAGACGTTTCTCACGGAGCCATGACTCGATGAGTTGTCGTCCATCGGGCTCGAGGGGGACGAGGATCTCCTGTGGAACCTCGGCATCGGCGTAGAGACGCTCCAGGAAGCGAGCCAGGAGATCGGACGCGTTCAGGTCCTCGATCTTGTCGACGATGAATCCCTTACGGCCCGTCACCCGGCCTCGGCGAACGAAGAACACCTGCACCGCGGCCTCCAGATCGTCCTCGGCGATTCCCACGACGTCGAGATCCTCCTTGCGGGAGGAAACCATTTGCTGACGTTCGATCACCTTCCTCACATTCGTCAGCTGGTCTCGCATCTTCGCCGCCACCTCGTATTCCTGCTGTTGCGCGGCGACTCGCATGCGGCTTTCGAGATCGCGCACCACGGGCTTTGTGTTGCCGTCCAGAAAATCGCAGAGCTTGAGCGCGATGGCTCGGTGTTCCTCCTCGGAGACCGCCCTCACACAGGGCCCGGCACAGCGTTCGATGTCGTAGAGAAGGCAGGGCCTGCCGCGCCGCCGGCATCTATCGAATACGCCCTGAGAACAGGTGCGCATCGGAAAAGTTCGCAGGAGGAGATCGAGGGTCTCCCGGATCGCGTAGGCGTGTGCAAAGGGTCCGTAGTAGCGAATCCCCTTCTTTTTGGACCCGCGCATGACTCGGGCCCTCGGGTACTCCTCGTCGAGCGTGATCGCCAGGTATGGATAGCTCTTGTCGTCTCGGTAGCGCACGTTGTAACGGGGTCTGTGCTGCTTGATGAAGTTAAGCTCGAGGTGAAGAGCCTCGACGTCGCTCTCGGTCACGATCCATTCGACGTCGGCGGCAGCTTCGACCATCGCGCGGGTGCGCGGAGGCAACTCGGAGCCAAAATAGTTCGATATCCGACTCCGCAGCGACTTCGCCTTACCGACATAGATGACCCTGCCTTCGGAGTCGCGAAAGAGGTAGACGCCGGGTTGCGTGGGCACCTTCGTAGGTCTCTCGAGTCCTAGAGCCTTGCTCATCCTGCTCATTGTCCTATGCGCGCTTGGAAGTGAGGTCGCCCTATTCCTCGGGCAATAGATCCGGGCGACGAGCGCGAGTGATCTGCCGGGCCTGATCCTCGCGCCATCTCGCGATCGCACCGTGATTGCCGGACAGAAGGACGTCCGGCACGGTCAAGCCGCGCCACTCCGGTGGGCGCGTGTACTGCGGATATTCCAATCCTGCCTCGCCATGAGACTCGCTTTGGAGTGACTCCACATTGCCGACGACGCCCGGCAGAAGACGCGAGATCGCCTCGATCACGACGAGCGCGGCGAGCTCTCCACCCGCCAGTACGTAATCTCCGACGGAGATCTCCTCGTCGGCGAGATGGAGCGCGACGCGTTCGTCGACTCCTTCGTAGCGTCCACAGATCAGCACCAGCTGTGGCCTCTCACTCAAGCGCTGCACCACCCGTTGATCGAGTCGATTACCGCGCGGCGACAGCAACACGACGTGGGCTTCGGGCTCGGAGACTCGCTCCACAGCCTCGAAGATGGGTTCGGGCCTCATGACCATCCCGGCTCCGCCCCCGTAGGGTTCGTCGTCGATCGACCGATGCTTCCCGATTCCAAAGTCCCGCAGGTCGTGCACGCCGACCTCGAGGCGACCTGTCGCGATCGCCTTACCCAGAAGACTCGTACGAAGCGGGACTTCGAAGAGCTCCGGAAATATCGTCACCACTTCGATGCGCGGCGTCATTCGAGTAGCCCCCTTGGGGGATCGATCACGATCTTCCGCGCGCGTGCATCGATCGACTTGACGATGTCGTCGACCATGGGCACCAGCCGTTCGCCTCGGCTTGTGAGCACGACCAGAAGATCCTGAGCGGGACCGGGAACGATGTCCTGGACGAGCCCGATCTCCTCCCCATCGTTGCGCGTGACGCGACATCCGACTATCTCGTGGTGCCAGTACTCCCCGTTCTCCGTTCTCCTCAGATGATCCGGCCTGACGAAAATGGGACCTCTCAAGGTCTCGGCTTCGGCGCGCGAGCTCACCTCGGCAAACTTCACGAGAAGACGCGTCCCGTGCGGACGCGACGATTCGACCGTCAGCTTTCGGCCGCTTCCGTCGAGCAATTTCGATCCGGTGGTAAAGCGATGGGGATCGTCCGATATCGCGACGACGTACACATCGCCGCGCAGACCATGTGGTTTGCCGATCTCTCCGGCCAGGAGCTTGCCGGGGTCGGGCGTTAGTCCACCACCTCAACGGCAACCGAGCGCCCGTCGCGCTGCGCGGAAGCGCGCGCCAGCACCCGTAGAGCACGGATGATCCGCCCGTTGCGGCCGATGATCTTGCCCGTGTCCTCTGGGTTGACCGAGAGCTCGAGGACCGTCATGCCGCGCTCGTTCTCGATCTCGGAGATCTGCAGGTCCTCTGGATGGTCGATCAGCCACCCGGTGACGTACTCAACCAGGGCGCGGCTCATCTCAGGCTTCCTCGGAGGCTTCGGTGGTCGGCTCGGCCTCGGGGGCGGCCCCCTCCTGGTCCTCGGCCTCGGGGAGATCGGCGACCGCGTCCGTCTCCTCCACCGATGCCGCCGGGGTCGCCCTCACGGACGCCGCCGCCGTCGCCTTCTTGCGCGCGGGGACGGGCGGCTCGGGGACGGCCTCTCCGGTAAAGGACGACCACGCGCCCGTTATCTGGAGAAGCTTTCGCACGGCGCCCGAGGGCTGCGCGCCCCGGGTCAGCCAGTAAAGCGCGCGCTCGTTGTCGATCGACACCTCGGACGGCTCGGAGCGCGGCTGGTAATGCCCGATCGCCTCGATGATTCGGCCGTCTCGGGGGCTGCGGGAATCCGCAACGACCACCCGGTAGGTGGGCTGCTTGCGCTTCCCGACGCGCATCAATCTGATTTTGACCACCTTTAGCTCCTCATCTGGAATCGATTGCCAGAACGACACCTTCGTTCGGTCTGGCAGGCCACCCGCCCGCCCGAAAATCTTCTACCTTGCCTTGCTGTATCGGGGAGCGTCCGGATCAGCGCGGCATCCTACCTACTTATTTCGCCTTGCTCGGTCGCCTAGTTGGCGGCGCTAATCCTCGCAGGTCGCCTGTCTTCAACCCCGCCACGCCCCCACCTTTACTCAGCGACCGCATCATCTTGCGGACCTGCTCGAACTGCTTCGTCAATTTGTTCACGTCCTGCACTGTCGTCCCCGACCCGGCTGCGATCCGCCGCCTCCGGCTGCCGTTGATGAGGGCCGGTTCCGCCCGCTCCCGCGGAGTCATCGACCGAATGATGGCTTCGACTCGCGGTAGCTGAGTATCGATGTCCGTCTCCGAGATCGGGAGTTTCCCCATGCCCGGGATCATTCCTAGAAGCTGTGACATCGGGCCCATCTTCTTTACCGCCTGCATCTGGTCGAGGAAGTCCTCCAGGGTGAACTGCGCCGCGCGCAGCTTCTCCTCCATTTGCTGAGCCTCGGCCTCGTCGAAAGCTTTCTCGGCCTTCTCGATCAGAGTCATGACGTCGCCCATCCCGAGGATCCGGGACGCCATGCGATCTGGATGGAAGGGCTCGAGATCGCCCAATTTCTCCCCGACGCCGGCGAACTTGATCGGACGGCCCGTGACATAGGACATCGACAGCGCGGCTCCCCCGCGAGCATCTCCGTCAAGCTTGGTCAAAACAATTCCGCTTACGGGCACCTCCGCGAGGAAGGATTCGGCAACGTTGACCGCGTCCTGCCCGGTCATCGCGTCGCATACGAGCAGGATCTCAGCGGGCTGCGAAGCATCGGCGACCCGTCGCAGCTCGGCCATGAGATCGGCATCGACGTGCATACGTCCGGACGTGTCGACGATCAGGTCCGTAAATCCTTCGGCCGACGCATGCGTCAGGGCGCGGGCCGCGACCTCGGGAGCTTCTTGTTGCGACGCCGATTCCTCCGCGTAGACCGCGACCTTCGCCTGTTCGCCCAGGAGTTGCAGTTGCCGGATGGCTGCCGGTCGTCGGAGATCGCAAGCCGCCAAGAGCGGCCGACGGCCTTCCGCTTTCAGCAATCGGCCCAGCTTCGCCGCGGCAGTCGTTTTTCCAGATCCCTGTAAGCCGGCCACCAATATCGTGCGCGGTGGGCGTGGGGAGCTCTCTAGACCCGCAGTGGTGTGTCCGAGGATGTCGACGAGCGCGGCGTGGACGAGTTTGATCACCTGCTGCGCGGGCGTCAGGCTCTTGTGTATCTCGGCCCCAGCCGCCCGCTCGCGCACGTCGGCGACGAAAGCCTTCACCACCTTGAGCGAGACGTCTGCCTCCAGCAGCGCCAGTCGTATCTCACGGAGGACCTCGTCGACCTGCTTCTCCGACAGCCGACCCCGCGATCGAAGACGCTTGAAGATGTCGTCGAGTCGGTTGCTTAGTGTGTCGAACATCGTCTGATTATGGTCGGCCGGTCACTCGACCAGCGCGCCTACGAAGGTCTTGGGATCGAAGGGTTCGAGATCCTCGATCCCCTCGCCCACGCCGATCAGCTTTATAGGGATCCCCAGGGAGCTTTCGATCGCCAGGGCGATGCCCCCCTTTGCCGTCCCGTCCAGCTTGGTAAGAACGACACCTGTTACTCCCAGCGTATTCGCAAACTCCCTCGCCTGAACGAGGCCGTTCTGACCCGCGGTGGCGTCGATGACGAGGAGCACTTCCTGGACCGAACCTTCGCGCTCGACCACGCGTTTGATCTTTGCAAGCTCGTCCATAAGCGGGGTCTTTGTATGCAGCCGCCCCGCCGTATCGATGATCAACAGATCGATACCGCGAGCCTTGGAATGGCGCACCGCATCGAAGGCCACTGCACCGGGATCGGCGCCCGGCTGATGCTTAACGACCTCGGCTCCCGCCCGCCGAGCCCACTCCTCGAGTTGTTCGTCCGCGGCCGCACGGAAAGTATCCGCCGCGGCGAGCGCAACGGTTCTGTCGCGCCCCGTCGCATCCCCGGCCAGCTTGCCGATCGTCGTGGTCTTGCCGGTACCGTTCACGCCGACGATGAGCCACACGGTTATTCCCTCGGGGGCCAGGGCCAGCGACCGTTCGAGCTGAAGATCGAAAAGGTCGACCAATTCCTCGGCGAGCGCCGATCTGATCTTAGTTAACTCGGTCGTCCGTTCCCGCTCCGCGCGCAGACGCAGGTCCTCGCTGATCCGAGTGGCCATATCGATCCCGACGTCGGCCTGAACCAGCGCGGCCTCGAGGTCTTCCCAGGTGCTCTCGTCGGCGCGGCCTCCGAATACATCGCCGAGCCGATCGGCCAGGAACCGGCGCGCTTTGATGAGGCGATCCGCGAGAGTGGGCCGTACGGCTACCTCGGGCGGTGCCTCCTCGACCTCGGGTGGAGCCTCGGTTACGACTTCTGGTGGAGGAAAGCGAGCCTCGACCTCGGTTACGGCTCCCCCCCGTGCCGGCTCCGCGGCGGGCGGGCGAGCTTCCTCCCCCGGTGCGCGCAATCGGCTCCTGCGAATGAAGAAGGCGATCGCGATCATCGCCAGAAGGACGGCGGCGATTGCGAGTTCTAAACCGATACCCGACGGCATCGGCCAAGGCTAAACGGCGATTTCCTCCATCCGCTTCGCAACGACGCGCGAGACGCCCTCCTTGGAGATGGAGACCCCGTAGAGCACATCGGCGATTTCCATCGTGCGCTTTTGATGAGTCACGACCAAAACCTGCGCCTCTTTGTTCAGGTCTTGGACCAGACCGAGAAAGCGATGCAGGTTCACGTCGTCGAGGGCGGCCTCGACCTCGTCCAGCAGGTAGAAGGGCGAGGGCCGCGAGCGAAAGATCGCAAACAAGAACGCGAGCGCCACGAGCGCCCGTTCCCCACCGGAGAGCAGCGAGAGTTTCCGAACGTTCTTGCCGGGGGGCCGGGCCTCCACCTCGATGCCGGCCTGCAACAGATCATCCGGATCGGTCAGCTTCAGGTGACCACTTCCGCCGGGAAAGAGCGTCTGGAAAACGGCTTCGAACTCGCGCGCCACATCTTCGAAGGCCTGCGCAAACACCTGAACGATCGTCTCGTCCACTTCCCTCACGATCTTCATGAGGTCTCTGCGCGAGGAACGGAGATCGTTCATCTGCTCCTCGAGGAACTTTTCACGCTGCTCGAGATCGGAGAACTCCTGTGACGCATGAGGATTAACGGGTCCGAGCCTTTTCAGCTCGCGCTCGAGTCTCTCGGCGCGTTCTCGGGCGGCGAGTTCGGCTTCGTCGGAGAAAATCTCCAGAGCGGACAGCTCCTGCGGAGCGAGCCCCCACTCCTCCATTACTCGTTCGGCGATCGCCTCCGTGCGAGCTCTGATCTCAGCCCGGCGAACCTCCGCTCTGCTCCTACGTCCCGTGATCTCATCGAGGCCCTGCGCGAGTTCCCGCTCCCGTGCTCGCAAATGGCCGAGTGTCTCCTCGAGCGCGAGGCCCGTCTCCCGAGCTTTGGCGGCCCGATGAGAGGCGCGCTCGGCCCAAGCCTCGGCGTAGCCGACGGTGAGTCTCGCAATGTTGCCGATCTTTACCGCCCGCTCTCGCGCCGCGGTCAGGCGCTGTCGCAGCTCCTCTAAACCTGCCAGTGCCCGCTCGGAGTCCGCGATGCCCGCGACCGCCTCTTCCTCGCGAAGCCGCGCCGCCAGAAGTCGCTCCTCGCTGGTACGGGCATCGATCTCGGCCGCTGCCGCGGCCCGTGAGGTGTTTTGCTCTTCCTTGCGCGCGGCGACAAGCTGCTCCTCTGCCTCTCCGAGTCGCCTGCTTGCCTCATCGTGCAGCGCTCGCGCTTGGGGGACGGCGGCGCGCTCTTCCGCCGCAGCGGTCTGGGCCCCTCCCAGGTCGCGCTGCGAATGCGAGAGCTCGTCGTCCAGAGTCGCGAGCTCTATCTCGCGTGCTTCATGGGTGCGACGCTCGGCCGCCAAGCGCTCGCTCGCGCCGGCGACCAATGCATCGAGGCGCCGAAGCTCCGTATCGCACCGGGCGACCTCGCGCCAGCGGCGCTCCTGCTCCTCATCGGCATTGGCGGATTCATGTTCGGCGTCGCCCTCGGCGCGAGCGGCGACCTCGTAGCGGGCTCGAGCGTCATCCAACAGCGCACGTAAACGTTCCTGGAGCTGAGGGTGGTTCTCGAGCAGGACGGCTACCTCCGTGAAGGCACCGACGCGCGCTTCGGCGGCGGCACGATCGGCGTGAAGGCTGCTGACCCTGGCGCGTAGCTCTTCCGCGACCAGACGTCGGCCCTCGAGGGCGGCCTCAGCCTCCGCAGCAGCCTCGATTGCTTTGTCGAGTTCACCCTCCAATGTGCGCGCGTCGCGCTCCGCCGTGACCATCGCCTGGGCAATCTTTTGCAACTCTCTTAGCGCAACATCACGGCGTTCGGCCAGGGCCGCGAGGTGTGACTCGATCGAAGCCACGTTCGCACGGGCGGCGGCCTCACGACCTTCGGCCCGCACGAACATCTGCGCACTGTCCGTCTCCGCTATGCGCGCCGACGCCAGATTTTGCTCGGCGAAGACGCGGGCGGCGGTCGCGCGTTCGTAAGCCGCGGACGCTTCCGTGGCCCGGGCGCGGGCCTCTCCGGCCCCGGCCTGCAGACGCGCTGTCTCTCCCGCCCAGCGCGCGCGCTCCGCTTCGAGGAACCGCACACGCTCCCGATAGCCCTCTTCGGTCTCCGCGGCCAACCGCGCTGCTATCCGAGCGCCGCGTTCCGCCGCGAGCCTTTCGAGCGCCGTCAGCCGGTCGGCCGCGCGCCGCATCCTGTAGGCACGGTCCTGCGTTTGCTCGCCCTCGATTGCGAGCCGGGCGCGCTCCGGTCCGGCGACTTCGAGTCGAGCTCTCACGGTTCCCAGTTCTTCGCTCAGAAGCTCGGCCCGCCGGGCGTCGGCCTCCGGGTCCACGCGCGCCTCCTCGGCGGCAAGACGATGCAGCTCGGTTGCGGCGAGTCGCTGGCGGAGGTTGAGATGCTCGCCCATCAGCTCCGAGTACGCGGCCGCGGCTCGCGCCTGGCGCTTCAGTGGACGTAGTGCGCGGCGCAATTCGCCCAAGACGTCCTGCAGCCGCACGAGGTTGTCGTCGACGCGCTCGATCTTGCGAAGGGCGCGATCCTTCCGCCGGCGGTACTTCCCGATCTGGGCCGCCTCTTCGATGAACGCCCGGCGATCCTCCGGGCGGGCCTGGAGCACGGCGTCCAGCTGCCCCTGGCCCACGACCGTGTGGATGCTGCGGCCGATGCCCGCGTCCGATAGCAGCTCGGTGATGTCGAGGAGCCTGCAGGCGGCTCCGTTGATGCGGTATTCGGAGGCCCCCGCCCGATCGGTGGTCCGGCTCAGAGTTACCTCCGCCAGATCGAGGCCCAGGATTCCCGACGTGTTGTCGAGGGTGACCTCCACCTCGGCGAAAGAGAGCCGGGGCCGACCGTTCGACCCGGCAAAGATGACGTCCTCCATGGAGCCGCCGCGCAGAGCGGAGGGGGCCTGGGAGCCGAGCACCCAGGACAGGGCGTCCGCGATGTTGGACTTCCCGGAGCCGTTAGGCCCGACGATTACGTTCACGCCGCGGTCGAAATCCAGCACCGTGGGGTCCGCGAACGACTTGAATCCGGCTATGCGGAGGCTTCTTACGTACATCGGCTCAAGCTATCAACCCCCCGAGCCGGCTCCACGGCAATCTGCGATTGACGCTTAGCGGATCTTGAAGGTGCGCTCGTTGCGGGGTGGCTCGCGGTCGACCTGGACGCTCGACACCGTTGCTCCGCGCGGCCCGGCGCGGCACAGCCCGACGACCCGATAGACCTCATCGCGCGGCCCTTCGAGCACGGCCTCCACCCGTCCGTCGTCGAGGTTCTTCACCCATCCGGTGACCCCGAGTTCGTTGGCTTTGGCAGCTATCTCGGGACGGAAATCGAGAGTGCCGAGATCGCCGTTCACGAAGACGTGTACTCGCGTCCTGTCCTCCACCTAACTCCTCTCACTAACGATGGCCGCGCCAGGTTGGTTTTGGGCGGAAGGGTGGCTGACCAGTCCGAGGGATGCGCTCATGATTGACACTGCGCGCAGAAATAGGTAAACCGGCCCCCGGCCTTTTGCTTGACGATCGTCGAGCGACAGCGGCGACATGCCTCGCCGGCACGGTCGTACACCTTTAATTCAAGCTGAAACTGGCCCGGGTTGCCCTGGAGATCGGAGAAGTCGCCGGCGCCGATACTCATCCCTTGCGCCTTCACCGCCTCCTGAAGCGTCTCCATCAACCCGCGGTAGAGCCGCCGCACGTCCTGGGATGACAACTTGTTCGACATCTTGTCGTGGCGCAGGCCCGACGCCCACAGCACCTCGTCTGTGTAGATGTCCCCGAGCCCTACTACGAAGTGGTCGTCCGTGAGCACCTCTCGCAAAGTGGCCTCCCTCTGCGACAGCAGGATCGAGAAGTCGTTCCACGTGACCGGGCTCTCCAGTGGATCGATCATGAAGTCGCGCAGCTCGGGCATCTCCTCCACGTGCTCCGCCGAGGTGACGAACACGTCGGCCTTGCGGGCGGGATCGGTGAGCCGCAACTGGCCCCCGATCGTGAAGCTGAAAACGATGTGGGTATGAGCCTCTACGGCTTCGGAAGCACTGACCTTCTTGAGCTGGCCGCTCGGTCCGAGAGATATCAGCGCGACGTTCCCGTTATCGAAGTGGAGCAAGAGCCGGCGACCGACCCGTTCGATCCGGTCCACCTTGGCGCCGGTGAGAAGGTCCTGTAGCTCCTTCCGACGACCGTGTCGCTTGATGATCTTCATCGCATTGGTGCCCGGACGAACCTCGACGTCCTTGATTCGGCGGCCGACGATCTCCTTCTCGAGATCGCGCCGCATAACCTCGATCTCAGGAAGCTCGGGCACCGTGACCGTCCTTTTCCTTTAGGGGATCCGCTGCGCTATCGAGACGGAGCAACGCGTCGCGCGCAGCGTTCTGCTCGGCTTCCTTCTTCGAACTGCCGTCCCCCGTGCCGAGGGGCTCGCCGTGCACATAGACGGTCGCGGTGAAGGAACGGCGATGTTGCGGGCCCGATTCGAATACCTGGTATGTCGGCCGGTCGCGGCCTGCCGCGACCGAGCGGGCCTGGAGCACGGTCTTTGTGTCGACCCGGGTGCCCTGCTCCACGAAAGAATCCAGGAGATCGACGAATATAGATTCGAGAGCCTCGTAGGTCGCCGCAAATCCACGGTCCAAATAGACGGCCCCCACGAGGGCCTCGAACACGTTGGCGAGAAGCTTCGGCTTGTCGCGACCACCCGCCGCCTCCTCGCCCTTGCCGAGGCGAACGTGAGCGCCGAGGTCCAAGCTCTCGGCGACGGATGCGAGAGCGCCCGTATTGACCACGGTCGCGCGCAGCCGCGCCAACTCTCCCTCCGTCATCTCAGGCCAGCGCCGGTAGGCCAGGTCGGTGACAACGGCCCCGAGGATGGAGTCGCCCAGCAGCTCCAGGCGTTCGTTGTGCTCTCCCGGCCCCATCTCCTCCTCGAACGCAGAGGAGCGGTGTGTCAGCGCGAGGTCGTAGATCGCTCCTCCGCCGGACGGCACTCCGAGGCGCGTCAGCCCCGACCGATCCTTACTCGGTCTCGACAGCCTGACGTCCCGCGTAGTAGCCGCAATTCGGGCAGACCCGGTGCGGAAGCTTGGGTTGGCGACAGTGAGGACACGCCGAGTAAGTCGGCGCGTCTACGCGCCAATGGGCGCGCCGCATTCTCATCTTCGACCTGGTCTTGCGACGCTTGGGTACGGCCATTGAAGGGTCCTCCTCGCTCTCAGGCTGAAGTGTCGGCCCGCAGCCGCTCGGCCACCGCGTCCAGCGCGTCCCAGCGCGGATCGCGTTCATCGGTTTTGCAGTCGCACGGACCCGCGTTCAGATCCTTGCCGCACTGGGCGCAGAGACCTTTGCAGTCGGGACGGCACAGCGGGTTGAAAGGAAGCGCGAGGCCCAACACATCACGCAGTAAAGGCTCCAGATTGAGGTCGGTCCCGCTGAGCCGATACGCGTCCTCGGATGACCCTGCCGCGGCATACAGATCACAGACCTCAACGGCGATATCCGACTTGAAATCCTTCAGGCAGCGAGCACACTCCAGCCTGAGCCCGGCCTGGACGCCTCCCGTCACCAGAATGCCCTCGACGACCGCCTCCAGCCGCAGCCGCGCCGAGATCGGATCCTCAGCAAGTCGGGCTACGGCGGATTCGACCCCGCCGATCGGAGCGCGCAGTTCGACCTCCCTGTAGGCGGCCGGGCGCCCGAGGATCTCGGCAACTGAAAGCTTGAATTCATCTGACACGCGAACAACCTGTGATCGAAGGGATCGACTGCCCGGCGGGGACGAGTGCCCCGCCCCAGTCTGCGCCGGCCCGTAAGAATAGCGTACGGCCCGGTTTTCCCAGCATCTGGAAATCCGCTTGGACGCGCGGCGCCGGCGCGCGTCTATGGAGTCGGGCTAGTGGCCGGTTTGTTGGGCGGGTGGGTGGCTGCCCAAATGGACTTAAACCGGTTCGGGAAGTTCGGCGGATTCGAGGGACCCATCGAAGCCCTGCCCCGGCTCGGGCTCGGGCGTGACCGCGCCGACGCTTCTCTGCCCGCGCAATTGCTCGCGCCCCCTATGGACGGTGGCGAGCGTCTTGTTCAGCAGGATCTCGAACGCGGCGAGCTTCTGGTCCACGTAGTCCTCGGCCTCGTGCTGGATCCGAGTTCCCCTGTCGCGCGCTTCCTCCAGAATCCGTTCGGCCTCGCGTTGCGCCGCCTGATAGATCTCCGTGCGCGACAGGAGTCGATCGCGTTGCTCGCGTGCTTCGGAAATGATCCGTTCCGCTTCTTTATGGGCACGCGCCAGCAGCTCGTCACGGTCGCGGGCCATCCACCGCGCCTGCCTGATCTCCTCCGGTACCTCGTCCTTCAACTGGGCGAGCAACTCGAGGAATTCCTCGCGGTTGATCACGGCACTCGACGAAAGAGGGACGGATTTGGCCTCCTCGACCAATACCTGCATCTCGTCGATTCGTTCGATCAGGTCCATCACGACACCTCGCTTGGCAAACGTTCGATTAACACCTTTGCGGGAGCCGGCATTCGGGCTCCCGACCCCTCAAGGATGCCACGACGAGCGCTCCCCGAGGGGGAAAACCGACCCTCAGCCCTGGGGAAAGCGCTCGGCGAGGGCTTTCCGGACGCCCTCGGGCACGAGTCCGTCGATGGAGCCTCCGTAGCGGGCGACCTCTTTTACGAGACTGGACGAGAGAAAGGCGAACTCGGGCTGGGCGGTCAGAAAAAAAGTGTCGATCCCCGTAAGGGCCGTATTCATCTGTGCCATCTGCAGCTCGTACTCAAAGTCCGAGACAGCCCGGAGCCCCTTCACGATCACCTCTGCCCCGTGAGCTTGCGCGAAGTCGACCAGCAATCCGTCGAATGACGCTATCTCCAACTGATCGACGTGTGCCAGCGCATCGCCGAGCATCTCCGTGCGCTCCTCGATGGAAAAGAGCGATTGCTTCGACGGATTCGCGATGACGGCGACGATGACTCGTTCGAAGTGCCGGGAGGTCCGCTCGATCACGTCCACGTGTCCGTTCGTGGGGGGGTCGAAGGATCCCGGACAAAGGGCTGTAGTCAACTACTCCTCTTCGTGCCCGAAGACGAGGATCTTTGACTGCCCGTACTCCTTGTCCCAGAGAAGGCGCAGCCCCAGGGGCCGCAGTTTGCTCTCCTTTGCGGGACGATGCACGATGATGCGACCCTCGTCGGCCAGGAACCCTCCGGTGACGATGGACTCGAGATCGGCGGCCACCGCCTCCTTCGGCGTGGTGTATGGGGGATCCAGGAAAATCAGGTCGACTCTGTCCTTGGACCCTCTCGAAAGCGTGTGACGAACGTCGGCCCATACGACCTTCGACTGCCTCGATAGCCCAGTGGTCGAGATGTTCTGTTCGAGCTTGGTGATGGCGTCCCGAGCGTTCTCGACGAACGTCGCCTTCCTCGCTCCTCGCGATAGCGCCTCCAGACCGAGAGATCCCGAGCCCGCATAAAGATCGAGAACCTTCATTCCGTCGACCTCGCCTAATGCGGAAAACACCGCCTCCTTGATCCGATCGGTCATGGGGCGGGTCCCGGTCGTGGGCGTCTTGAGTCGATGGCCCTTTGCCTTGCCGGCGATAACTCTCACGCCTATAAGCCTATAAAACCCTCATGCCTCAGCCTGAGTGCACGACCTCCAGAGCGTTCTCGGGGAACCGGGCCCGCATCTCTCGGGCCAGCGGTTCGTGGTCGTACTCCGTGAGCTCGGGATCCCCGTCGAGGAGCTGTGCGGCCAGCTCCCTTCCTTTTTTAATGATGTTCTGATGCTGCAGTACGCGGGTGATCTTCAGCTGGGGCATGCCCGACTGCCGCGTTCCGAACAGTTGTCCTTCACCGCGTTGACGGAGATCGGTCTCTGCCAGCTCGAACCCATCCTGCGAGCGGACGAGTGCCTGCAGGCGTTCGGCGACGGGCGTGACCGATGGGTCGTCGGCGGCCCGGCTCAGGTCTACGTCAGTCGCGAGCAAACAGTGGGATGCGTGGCTGCCGCGGCCGATGCGTCCCCGCAGCTGGTGGAGTTGAGCCAGGCCGAATCGCTCCGCGTTGTCGATAAGCATCACCGTGGCGTTCGGTACGTCCACTCCCACCTCGATCACCGTTGTGGCGACGAGCACCTGCGATACACCATCGCGAAACTCGGTCATGGCGCGTTCCTTTTGGTCGCTCTTCATGTCGCCGTGCACCAGGCCGATCTCGAGTTCCGGAAAGATCTCCGCGGCCAGCCGTTTGGCCTCGGCCTTCGCGTTGCGAACCTCGATCTTGCTCGATTCGTCTCGCAAGGCGTAGACGATGAACGCCTGCCGGCCCTGACTCACCTGGCTGCGAATCAGCTCGTACGCGTCCTTGCGTCCCGAGTCTCCCTGCACGATGCGTGTTGTGACCGGGAGACGCCCCTTGGGCAGTTCATCCAGGATCGAGAGGTCGAGGTCTCCATAGATGGTGACGGCGAGAGTTCGAGGGATCGGCGTCGCGGTCATCACGAGGACGTCGGGTACGGCAACCCCCTTCCCTCGCAGGCGGCGACGTTGTTCGACTCCGAAACGATGTTGCTCGTCGACGACGGCGAGGCCGAGATGTTTGAAATCGACCGTGCTTTGGATCAAAGCGTGCGTGCCGACGAGGAGATCGACATCGCCGGAGGCCACCTCTTTCAGAATGGCTTCTCGTTGAGCCGCGGCAGTCGAGCCGGTCAGGATTCGGACCACCGGGCGTCGCGACACCGCAGTGAATAGATTCCGAGCCTCGGCCGATCCGAAGGCGCGATCGAGCAGCTCGTTCAAGGTGAGGTAATGCTGTTCGGCGAGGACCTCCGTGGGTGCCATGAAAGCTCCCTGAGCTCCGCCCGCGATCGCGATCAAGAACGCGTAAAGGGCGACGACGGTTTTTCCGGAGCCCACCTCTCCTTCGAGGAGGCGATGCATCGGCGAGGGCCGGGCCATATCCGACGCGACTTCCGCGCAGGCACGCCGCTGTGCGCGGGTGAGCTCAAAAGGTAGAGCGGCTACGAAGCTCTCGGCCAGCGAATCGGCGCCCGGAGGGGGATGGGCGATGCCCTGAACCGTGCGCTCGAGTTTGCGCTTTCGGTACAGAAGTCCGAGCTGGAGGGTGAATACCTCATCGAAGACCAATCGCTCGCGGGCCTTGAGGACGTCCTCAACCGCGTCCGGGAAATGGATAAGCCGAAGGGCTTCCGCCCGCGTCATGAGCCCCAGTCCCCCAGAGATCTCGTCGGGAATCGGATCTGCCACGCGGCCGTGGGTTTTCAGAACATCCCAGATGGCGCGCCGGATCTGGTCGCTGGTCAGTTCCGCGGTCGCCGGATAGATGGGAATGATCCGGCCGACGTTGAAGGGCTCCTTACCGGTGCGAACGGGTTCGAAACGCGGCGCGAGCATCTGGAGCTTCCCCCTGAAAGTCCCGAGACGGCCGTAGAAGAAGGCTTCCGTGCCCACGGGCAGGGCGCGCGCTACCCATTCTTGGTTGAACCAAGTGACCTCGATGGTGCCCGTCTCATCACCGATCCGACCGCGGATCATGACCTTGCGGGCCTTCGTGCCGGGGCGAGGGCGCGTTTTTACCGGACGGCTGAGGCTGAGAACCTTCGCGTGCACCTGCACTTCCTTGCCCTGGCCCTCGCCGGCCTGCCGGGCCAACTCCGCAATGGTGCTGAGGCGCGTCCGGTCTACGTGATACCGGGGGTAATGCTGCAGAAGGTCCTGCACGGTCTCGATTCCAAGCTTGGCAAGGAGCCGCGACCGTTTCTCTCCGAGACCGGAAAGAGGAACTCCGCGTCCGGGGGGCGTCCAGAGCTCCAGCCCTCGCGGTCGTGCTGCAACGGTTTCCGGCGACACGTTTGAACCCTAGTTGCACGGCACATGGTCGCCGTGTTTTTGCTCCTTTTGCTCGTCGGGGGATTCCGCTCTGGTAGCCTGCTCGGTCGATATGGCTTCGGTTTGTGATATCTGCGGTAAGTCTCCGGGATTCGGGAACAACATCTCCCACTCCCATCGACGCACGCGCCGTCGCTGGAATCCGAATATCCAGAAGATGCGAGCGATGGTCAACGGCGCGCCCAAGAATCTCAACGTCTGCACAAAATGCCTTAAGGCCAACAAGGTCGCGCGCGCCGGCTGACCTTCTCGATCCATCTCTGCCGACCACCGAGTCGGCGAGTCCCGGCTCTAAGAGCCGTCCGGTCCCGAACTAAGTCCTAAACGTTCGTCATTCCGCGGCTCCGGGTAACGTCGCGCGGTGGGAGCCGTCGACCGCATCAAGCTCTGGTTCGCAGATCTACGGCGCCGCAGTCGCCCCCTCGACCTCATAGTCCGGACTTTTAGAGCGTTCTCGGAAGACGACGGCGGCACCTACGCTGCGGCTCTCACCTACTACACGTTCTTTTCGATCTTCCCCCTTCTCCTCTTCGGCGCCGCGGTCCTGGGCTACGTCACACGCGGGCACGAGGAGTTGCAGCGAAGCATCATCACGGCGGGTGTGGACGCGGTCCCGATGATCCGAGATGTTCTGAAGCCGGCGGCGATCGAAGCCATCGTCCGCCGCCGTCAGGAGCTCGCCGCGACGGGTTTGGTCCTCGCTCTTTATTCCGGATCCGGTGCCGTCATCGCGTTGCAGCACGGGTTGAACAAGATCCTCGGAACGATCGACGAGGAACCCGGCTGGCTCAAGAAGCGTTTGAAGGCTCTGGGCTGGCTCGTGCTGCTCGGCGGATGCGCGCTGCTGTCCCTGAGCCTGGGCGCGTTGGCGTCTTTCTCCGCGGGCCTCTTGGGTTTCGGGACCGACTCGATCGCGGCGCGCGTGCTAGGACATGCCGCGGGATTCGCCGTGGGACTCGTGCTTTTCGCTTCCGCCTACAAGTTGCTCCCGGCGGCAAGGCAGAGTTGGCGCGCCGTGCTACCCGGCGCGATCGTGGCCGCTGCTCTTTTCGAGGTCCTGAAGGAGGTGGGAGCGATCTACCTCGAGAGCGGAAGCCAGGCTCGCGAGGCAACCTTTGGCGCCCTGGCGGCGGCAGCGGGGTTGCTCGTGGCCGCCTTTCTCATCTGTCAGATCACCCTTCTGGCGGCCGAGTTCAACGGAGTGCTTGCCGAGGCGTCGGAAGGGAGAGAATCAATATCTGGGCGCAAGGGAGGACGCAGATGAGCGACGACATTCGGGATACGAGGACGTACGCCGGCGATGGGCACGAATCCAAGTCCGCCGGGCAATTGATGAAGGAGATCACCGAAGACCTCTCCACCCTCGTGCGCAAAGAGATCGAGCTCGCCAAGCAGGAGCTCGGAGAATCCATTGCCACCAAGATCAAGGGGGCCGCGCTCATTGGTGCCGCCGCAGCGTTTGGGTTCTTCGCCTTGATCTTCATCCTCCTCGCCGCACGCGACGGTTTCGATACCTTTCTGAAGGTGTGGGCGGCGGATCTCGCAACGGCCGTTCTGTTGCTGGCGTCCGGAGCTGGGGCCGTTCTGTGGGCGCGAAAGAAGCTGGCGACCCCGATAAGCACTGAACTCACCAAGCAGACGATCAAAGAGGACGTCGAATGGGCAAAAACCCTGGGCCGCGAGAGATAAGAGGGAGAGCCGCATGGGGCAGAACCC
>JBHELF010000085.1:0-13149 GCA_046263155.1 Actinomycetota bacterium | reverse complement strand
AGGGCCCACCACAGTGCGAGCTTGTGGCGGGGCGTCTGCGGCATGTGCTTGCGATGCAGGTAGAACTGGTTGGCGAGGTTCATGCGCTGCAGCTGGTGCGGCGACATGCGCTGGGTCTCGGTCTTGAAGTGGTCGACCTTGGCCGCCGGCGTCTGGATCAAGGTATGCCGGCGC
Source organism: Actinomycetota bacterium (assembly GCA_046263155.1). Lineage (GTDB taxonomy): Bacteria > Actinomycetota > CADDZG01 > CADDZG01 > WHSQ01 > DATADF01. The sequence continues at coordinate 12,975 of JBHELF010000085.1, read as the reverse complement.
GACACCGCGTAGGAGAAGTCGATGTCCTCCTTGTAGGCGTATCCCGAGAGCGCCTCATCGAAGCGGACGTCGTCGAAGATCGCCCGCCGGTAGGACATGAACCAGCCATTGAAGTATTCCAGCTTGCGCACCCCCGTCGACTCGCTCACTCCTTCGACGAAGAACCCGCGCCGCATCTTTCCGCTCGCCTCCGGCCACCAGCCGCCGATCCCGAACAGGCGCCGCCACAGGACGGCCGGGCGCGGTGGGTTCGCGGGGCGCATAGGCGAGGCGCGCACTCCGCCGACCTTGTCGCCCCAGCGCTCGTACTCCGCCAGGATCTGCTCGTGGCAATCGGGCGCCATCCAGACGTCGTCGTCGATCAAGAAGACCGGGTCCCCGGACGTGCAATCGATCCCCACGTTCCGCTGCACCGTGAGTCCCCGCGGCGCAGGATGGTGATAGTCGAGTGGGAGCCCGGCATTCTCACAGAGCTTCGTGATGGCCGCGCGGCTCGGCGTTTCATCACTCGAGTCCACGATGCAGAGCTCCGCGGGCAATACGGATTGTCCGACGAGGCTCTCGATTGTGATCAGCAACTCCTGCGGCCGATTGCGGGTGGCGATGATGAAGCAAGACGAGGCGCGCGGCCGAGGCTTGCTCAAGAGGAACGTTCCTTCACGACCCTCACGACGAAGGCAGGATTGCCGACGATATAGCGGCGCCACATCCGTCGCGGTTCCAACCCGAGTCGGAACAACCATTCCAAACCGGCGCGATTCATCCATGCAGGCGCCCGGCGGATCTCTTGTGCGATGAAATCGAAGAAGGCACCCACACCGATGCCCAGGCGTGCCCCCGTGGCGGCGAGGTTCGCGTCGAGCCACATCTCTTGTTTGGGATTGCCGAGGCCTACCAAGAGAAGTCCTGTGCCGGATGACTGGATCTCCTCGATCACCTCGGACTCTCGCCCCGCGAAGAAACCATCTCGCACCCCGGCGATCTTGAGGCCCTCAAAGCGCGTCTCGAGCAGAGCCGCCGCCCGTTCCGCCACCCCCGGTTTCGCTCCCAGGAAAAAGACGGGCCAGCCCTGCGCCGCAGCACGTTCGAGAACAAACGGCGTGAAGAAGTTGCCGTTGAGATCCACCGGAAACCGGGCTCCCTTGAGCCGCGCCCCCAGCATCACTCCCTTTCCGTCGTTCAAGACAAGGTTGGCGCGGTTCAGAACATCCCGGTAGCCTTGATCCACACTGGCCAGGTTCAGAGTGTGCGCATTGGCGTGGAAGACCCGGGCCGGGGCCTCGAGCTCGTAGAGCCTCTCCACTTCTGTGAGAGCCGCGTCCGCGGTGAGGCGCGCCAGGCGCACGCCGAGTAAGTCAATGGTCGGGAGACCGTCGCTCATGGCGGGCAGAGTATGTCAGGGGAAAACGAGGAAATGGCCGATCAACCGAGAGTTCTGATCATCGGAGCGGGCCCCTGCGGGCTGGGCGCGGCGCGCGAGCTCGACCGCTTGGGTCACACGAATTGGGTCGTGTGCGAGCGCTGGAGTTACGCCGGCGGACATGCCTCGTCACACGTCGATCCCGAAGGTTTCACCTGGGACGAGGGGGGTCATGTCGTCTTCAGTCATTTCGGCGAGTTCGATCGTCTGCTCGAGGAAACGATGGGCGACGAGGTCTATCATCACGAGCGCTCGTCGTACATCAGGTTCGACGATCGCTGGGTGCCCTACCCCTTCCAGAACAATCTTCGCTATCTGCCGGAGGAGGTCGCGTACGAGTGCCTGCTCGGGCTCATCGAGGCACCGGGCGGCGATCCGGCGTCGGACTTCGCAACCTGGATGGCGGCCGTGTTCGGTGAGGGGATCACACATCATTTCATGCGGCCTTACAACTTCAAGGTGTGGGCCACTCCGCCGGAGCGAATGGCCTCGCAATGGATCGGCGAGCGCGTCAGCGTCGTCGACTTTCGCGGCGCCCTTCGGACGATCGTCTTCGAGGAAGATGACGTCGCCTGGGGGCCCAACAATCTCTTCATGTTCCCCGCTGAAGGAGGCACCGGCGAGATCTATCGCCGGATCGCCCGGACCTTTCCCGACAGGATCCTCTACAACCGGGAGTTGACCTCGGTGGACACGGAGGAAAAGGTCGTCCGCTTTGCGGACGGCAGCAGCGAGAGCTATGACGCGCTCATTTCGACGATGCCGCTCGACTTATTGGTGGATCGGATCGTGCACATTCCCGAGAGCTTGCGGGCGGCCGCGGCGGAGGACCTCGAGCACAATGGGGTATTCATCGTGGGGATCGGCTACGAGACGCCGCTCAAGGACGACAAGTCGTGGCTTTACTTCCCTCAAGACAACACACCCTTCTATCGGGCCACGAACTTCGCCAAGTACTCCCCGGCCAACGTTCCAAACGCCGATACGGCTCGCTACTGCTCCTATATGACGGAGGTCTCGTACTCGCGTTACAAAGAGGAGCCGCGGGAGGGGTTGGAGGAGCGCGTCGAGGAAGGGTTGCGCGCCGCAGGTGTTATCGAGGGTCACCCGGAAGTGGTTTCGGCGCACGTCATCGATAGCGACTATGCCTATCCGATCCCGACGCTGGGGCGCGACGCGGCGCTGAAGAAGATCCAGCCGTGGCTCATGGAGAACGCGATCTATTCGCGCGGCCGCTTCGGGTCGTGGAAGTACGAGATCGGCAACATGGACCATGCCGTGAAGATGGGCATCGATGCCGCGGCCCAGGTCGTCAATAAGACCCCCGAGGAGCTCTGGACGCTCTGAGACGAGTTGCTGTGATTGTGGTCGTGCTGCTCTTCATGGCAGCAGCTGCCATTGCAGCTGCGAATTGGTACTTCGTCGAATTGTCATCGCGAGGCCCGTCGGTTACGAGCGATGCTCCCGCGGACGCTCAAGAGGGACCTCTATTTCTGCAGCAGGCATGCACGTTGCCGCCGGAGTGGGTCACCCTCACGGATCGCGGCTGGATGCCGGGGGGGCCGCGCGACGACGACATCATCATCATTCCGAACCCGCCCAACTACATCGGTGGGTTCATAAACACGAGCCACTCCGGGCCCTACGACTTCCTCCAGGATGTTCCGTTGGTCTTCTACGGCCGCGGGTACGTCGATCCTCAGGGACACGTCGATCTGGGGCGCGAGACGACGCTCGCCGATCTGGCCCCCACCTATGCCCAGTTGATGGATTTCGACTTCCCTCGGCGCGAGGGCCGTCCCGTCGAGGGGATCTGGCGCGACAACCGAGAGCCGCCGGCTCTTATCGTCACGGGCGTGATCGACGGCGGTGGCTGGAACGTCTTGAACCGGTGGCCGGATGCCTGGCCGAATCTGGCGAAGCTGATCGAACGCGGAGCAAACATCGACGGCGCGATCGTGGGGTCTTCGCCGTCGGTAACTCCGGCCACACACACGAATCTCTCAACGGGAACCTTTCCGCGGCGGCACGGCGCGACCGCGATCCTGGTGCGCGGCGACGACGGTTCCATCACCGGCGCCTTCTCTCAGGATGAGCGCTACGCGGGCCCCGATGTCGATCCCGGCGTCTCTTTACGAGTAACGACGCTGGCCGATCTGTGGGATCGGGCTAACTCCAACGAGCCGCTCGCCGGGATGCTGTCGTCCTTCAGCTATCCCCTCGGCATGATCGGTCGCGGCGCGGCGATCAGGGGAGGCGACCACGACATCGTAGTCATCGAGGACGAGGGGGTGTGGGCCACCGATCCCGAGTTCTACTCGATGCCGGAATACCTCAACACCGAGGTCGCGGGGCCTGAGCAAGACGTCCAAGAAGTCGATCTACGCGACGGGGTCGACGACGAGCTCTGGCGCGGCCACGAGATCGCTCCCCTCGATGCGACTCCGGCTTTTGCTCCGTGGCAGACCCGGACGATCACGGAGCTATTCGCCCGGGAGGGATTCGGAGCCGACGACCTGACCGACCTCTTCTACATCAACTACAAGTCACCGGATGAGGCAGGCCACAAATGGAACATGATCGGCCCCGAGCAAAGCGACGTGCTCATCTCCGTCGACGACGCGATCGGCGATCTAGTCAAATGGCTGGACGAAACCGTCGGTCGAGACCGCTACTTACTCGTTCTCACAGCCGATCATGGACAGACTCCGCTCGAGGCCGGAGGATGGCCCATCAATCGCAACGAGCTGCTGGCCGATCTCGCGCGCGAGTTCGACGACCACATCAACCACAACGGGATCATCGACGACACCACCGCGACCGTTCTCTATAGCGACGTGACGGAGATGAAGAGAAATGGGGTGACCCCCGAGGAGGTGTCGTCGTTCCTCAGCACCTACACGATCGGCGACAACATCGCCGAGGATGCAGACGTGCCCGAAGAGTTCCGCGACCGAGTCGACGAGTTGATCTTTCGCGGTGTTTTCCCCGGCCGCGCCCTGCCGGAGATCATGGAGTGCACCGGAGCGCGGCCATGAGCAAGCCAAATGTTTTCATCCTGGTGGTCGATTCACTGCGTGCCGATGCGCTCTTCGGAGACCCGATTTCGACTCCGAATTTCGACGCCCTGGTAAGGAGCGGCTCGGCTTTCCACCAATGCATATGCACGACCACGACGACCACTCCCTCGTTCTCATCGATCCTGACGGGCTGCTACCCGCCCAAACACGGCGTGCGCGGTTTGCAGGGCTACCGGCTATCCGAGTCCGTGACCACACTGGCGGAGGCCTTCGGTGCGGCCGGCTACCACACGTACGCGGAGGTGACCGGCCCTCTGCTGCCCGAGACGGGCGTCCTGCGCGGGTTCCACGAGGCCCACCATCGTCAGGGCTACCGCGTCCCGTTCTTTTCCTGGCGCGAGGCGACGATCGAAAAGATGAGGGCCTACACCGAGCCCTGGCTGATGTTGCTCCACATCTGGGAGGTGCACCGACCTTTTCGGTCGCCTCCGGACTTCGTGAAACGGTTTGACCGCGCCGGCTACGAGGCCGCCGTGGCGGCAACCGATGAGTGGTTGGGACCGGTGTTCGAAGCCGCGGGGGGCGACGCGATCGTGGTCGTTACGGGCGATCACGGGGAGGAGTACCCCGAGTCCAACCGTCAGATGAAGCTGATCGGCGCCACGCGCAAAGCCCGCCGCAAGCTGCGGCTCTCACGCTGGGCTCCCGTTCTGGACAACAGGCTCGCGGCCTTCGCAGTCGGCCACGGCTTTGCGCTTTACGAGCATCTCGTGCGCGTCCCCCTCATCCTGTCCGGGCCCGGAGTTCCCCACGCCGAAGTCCACGAACAAGTGCGCCACATCGATCTCTTCCCCACGCTCGCCGCGCTCTGTGAGGTGGAGATCCCTTCGGGCATCGACGGCCGCAGCCTGCTGCCTTTGATGACGGGCGAGGAGATGCCGGAAGAGCCCGCCTACATGGAGGCGGTCGGGGTGAAGCTCGAGGGACGACGGATCCGCGGAGTTCGCACGCCCGATTGGAAGCTGCTTAAGGAGGGGGACGCGGGGACCCCGCGCCTCTACCGGCTCGACGGAAGCATGCCGCCGGACGAGAAACACGATGTGGCGAGCAAGCATCCCGAGATCACGAGCCATCTCGATGCCGTACTGGAGAACATCTCCTCGGCCCCCGCGACCACCGACTCGGGGATGACCGAGGAACAGGAAGCCCTGGTCGAGCAACATCTGAAAGACCTCGGCTACCTGTAGGCCGGGGCGATGTTCTTCGTGGTCGGATCGGCGCGCTCGGGAACCACTCTGCTTCGTTTGATGCTCAATGCCCATCCCGAGGTCGCGGTACCTCCGGAATCGCGCTTCATCGTGGAGCTGTGGAAGGGAGCCGACCCGGTCGAGCGCGACGCCTTCCTTCGGGCACTCGGGGGGAACAAACGTTTTCAAGTGTGGGACCTTCCCCTTGAGGCCGTCGCGCAGGAAATGGAGAAGACGGCGGAACTCCGTTACCGCGATGCGATCGAAGCCGCATATCGCGCCTACGCGCATGTGCACGAGAAGTCGGTCTGGGGAGACAAGACACCGCGCTATGTAGAGCACATCGATTTCCTGGCCGCCCTGTTTCCCGACGCGCGGTTCGTTCATCTCGTGCGCGATGGGCGAAACGTGGCGCTGTCTTACGGGGGTGTGCCCTTTGGACCTAAGAACGTGGCCAAGGCAGCCGACCTGTGGCGGACGCGGGTTGCCGCCGGGATGACGTCGGGCCGCAAGCTGGGCGCAGGCCGCTACCTCGAACTGCATTACGAGCGCGTAGTGGACGATCCCGAGGGCCAGATGCGGCGGCTGTGCGAGTTCCTGGGGCTCCCGTTCGACGAGGGGATGCTGCACTACACCGAACGAGCGCGCGATGCAGTACTGGCGCGTTCGGCAGAACACAACCCTCACTTGCTCCAAGGCACCAAAGCCGGAGTGCGCGAATGGCAGAGCGAGATGCCGCCCGGCCACATCGAGGTCTTCGAGGCCCTCGCCGGCGGCGAGCTATCCGAGCTCGGCTACGAACGCCGCTATCCGAATCCGGGACTCGGCGCCCTGGTACTCGGCGGCCTGGGACGCATCGGCCTACCGGTCGGCCGCCTCAGTCGCTAGCGCGTGGTTCACGTGAGAGCGTCGTGCAAACGTTCGAGACCAAGCCCGGCGACGGCCCACAAGAAGAAGTAGTCCGGCCGCACGAGTCCATTCACATGAAGGCGCGCATACGAATAATCCCAAGGTGCGCTGCCGCGGGCATGGCGAAGCACTGAACCCGCGGCGTATTCCACCGCGAGAAACCCCGTCCCATATACAGCTGCTCTCTGCCAGATCCGGCGCTCTCGGACGGCGCGGTGCAGAGGCTCGAACAGCGGCGTGATGAGGGCGTAGATCGGCAACATCCAAGCACTCGTCCGCAGGCGAACCGGTCGACCACGCGCACGATCGTGCAGTCCACTGAAAACGACTTCTGCCAGATATCCGGTGGCCGAATACATGAGTGTGCGAGCCAGAAAACCTCGCTCCATGACGGTCAGAAAGGAACCGGACCGATCTCGTCGGCGTAGTCGTCCTCGGCCGACGGGAAGCGCGGTCTGAGGCTCCTGAAGGCGCGGATATTTCGGAACTGCATCACGAAGAGGAGCACGGCAACGGCCAGGAATGACGCGATCGAGATACCGACAACACTCCCGGTACCAGCACCGGCGCGGTGAGCAATTAGCCCGACGAGGCCACCGCCAACGGCAGCATTCACGACCGCAACTATCGTCGGAGTAGTGACGAAGAAATGGGCGAAGGGAGTGGTCACAGAGGCCCGAGCCAGAACAAGGGTCTTGAACACGCCGCGCGCGTCGTCATGCCACCCCGCGGTTAGGTAGCGTTTTACCTCCGGAGCCATGTCGACGTAAGCGTGTCGTAGGCGATTCATCGCCATGACGTACAGGAACTCCTCGAGGTTGATCTCGACCAGACGAAGGTAGGTCGTGATCCCCAAGAACAAGACGAGGGGTGCCAGTCCCAGAGCGAACCACGCGAACGCATCTCCGAATCCACCCATGTTGGCGACGAGGGCCAACGCCACGATCGCGGCTGAGAGCACCGTGAGGAAGACAGTGACACGGCTGAACGCCTCGTTCCAGATCATGGAGCGGGTCGCGAGAAGGCTCCAGTGCTCGGTCGCCAGGAAAGATGCCGCATGCTCGCTGACAGCGCCCTTGGACGATTCGGGTTCCGTGTGCGTCATGCGCCCTCCCGCGTCCTGGAGGGATGATGACGCCGGCGCCGACAGGTCTGGATCGATCAGCCCGAAACCATCGATAGGCGGACGGTGCGATGGGGGTTGTCGCGGTTGAGGTCGACCATCACGACGCTCTGCCAGGTCCCGAACGCAACCTGGCCGTCGATTACCGCCAGCGTCAAGGACGGCGACAGGAAGGCCGGCAGTAGGTGGTCGGCCCCATGGCCCGGGGAGCCGTGGCTATGCACACAGCTGTGGTCGCGCGGCAGCAGCCCTGAGATGGCTTCCTCCAGGTCGGCCTCCGATCCCGAGCCCAGCTCCATCAAGGCCAAGCCCGCGGTCGCATGCGGAAGAAAGACATGGACGAGGCCGTCGCCCTCGCCGGCCACAAACTTCTTCACATCGTCGGTCAGATCGACGAATCGTCGGCCCGATGTGTCGAAGGACAGCTCCTCGGTCTTCATTCGCTCACACTTTCATTCCGGACGTCGTAGCCCAGCGCCTGCATCGTCGACGCTATCAATGGCAGGATCCCCGCGATCTCGTCAGGGTTCTCGCGTCGCCACTTTCCGATCTCCGGTGGCGTCACGATGTTTACCGGCCGCGTCGCCAGCGCCGTGGCAGCCTGAACCACCTCGGAATCTGATTCGAGCCCGATGAAATCGAGCAACCTGCTCACTTGGGCGACCGGGTCGGCGACGAGATCCTCGTATCGCACCGACGTCCAGCGCTCCTTTTGCCCGCCCGCCTGCTCGGCCTCGAGAATCCGGTCGTTGCAGACGATCCATTGCTTTGCGCAGACGAGGTGCAGAGGCCCGTTCAGATCCTCCTGCCACCCCGGATAAAGAACGAACTTCCACCAGTTCGGATCCACGCCCGGAATCCGATGGGGCTGGGGAAGCCTGTAGGTGCGATAACGCGGCGTCCGCCAGGCGTTGATGAGCGAGTTCACGTTGTCCCGGCCATCGCGCTTCAGGTGAATGAAAAAGGCATCGGGAAAAATCGCCTCGATGAATGGGATGCGAAGCGCATTTCGAGGGGTCTTTTCGAGAAATCGTCGACGCGGACCGGTCGCCAAGAAAAACTGGCGCCGGATGCGGGCCCTCACTTCGGGAGTGGCGTCTGCTGCCTCCAGGACGTTCGATTCCCAGTCCCTCAGCGCGGGATGGTGCTCCGCCTCCCAGACCTCGTGGGCTTCGCCCGACCAATGGCCCACCTGCCGGGAAGAAACGAGGATCGAGTGCAGGAGCGAACTGCCGGAGCGCGGCGCTCCAACGATAAAGACAGGACGCTCCAGCCTTCCCCCGGCGACAAGAGCCGGCAAATTGATCGCCTGCCGCGCCCTCAAGAGCCCGCGCCCTAGACGGTCGCGCAGGCCGGGCCGAAAATTTGTCTGGAGGCTCTTGCGAAGTTCCCGGCGTGTGGTCGGCACGCCGGTAATTGTGACGAGAAAAGGCTAGCGGCGGCGAAGCGAGCGCTTGAGCGGCGCCTCATCCACGGAAAGTGTCCGCACCTCGGCATCCTCGACAACCGCAACAGGCGCCTGCTCGAGCTTGGGCCGCGCAGGTCGCATCCACACAACTTCAGTCGATGCAGTCTCCGGATTCTCGTCACAGAGCGAGTGCAAGGCCGAGAGAGCCGAGGGGCGATTCACGACTTCTCGAGACTCGGTTCCCAGAGGTGGTGGCGGGGGCGGCGCTCCACGCAGGATCGCCGGGCCCCCCTCGGGGAGCGAGATCTCCTTGCCCGTCAGAGTGACGGCGGGTTCGATTCCGGTCTTGGATTCGGCGGCGTCGACCCAGCAGCTGAGGACATAGTCGGCCTCGGCTTCGGTGATCTCGGTCAGGTTCGGCCCGCCGTGTAGCAAGACCTCCATTGCCGAAGTCGAGCGAGTCCAGCGCGGCTGCTGGGGGTGAGCGATGCTCACCTCGAAGAGACCCTCGGTGCCGCGGAGCTGATACAGCGTGCGCGGACGCAAGCTGCCGAAGTACCGGTTCAGGGGACCTCCCGCCAAGCTTTGAAGTACTTGCGAAAGACCGTAGTAAAGACCGACAGACCCCTCGTAATCAATGGTCCCGCCGAAGCATTTCTTCGCGCTACTACGAAGCGCATCCAGCGAGATGGCTTTGAGCGCTATTGAGGCGCTACGACTACGCGCCGTCGCGGCGAGGGCGGCGTAGGCGCGTGCGGATGCGCTCCCAGACGTGTCGTTCCTCGGGGTCCATGCCGAGCACTCCGAGCACACCGAGATACACCCCCGAGGCCACGACGATGCCGGCTATCTCGAGCGGAATCGAGTCGCCGGGCACGAGCCTCCAGGCCAGGAGCACCGCGGCCCCTATCCCGGTCGCCAGCACGGGTTTGAGGAAGGTCTTTCCGAATGGCTGGACGCCCACGAGGATCTTGGCTTCCACCACCCGGGCCACGTTCACGAGCGCCGTCACCGCCGCGTCCACCCCGGCCATCCCCAACGCGCCGTACTCCGGCACGAAGATGACCCCGCCGAGCACATAGAGCCCCGCTGCGGCGATCGAGTTCATCATGTTCACGCCGGGATGACCTGTCATCGAGATCACGTAACCGACCGGTCCGGTCCCGGCGTAGAAAAAATTCCCTACGGCAAGTACGGCGACAACCGCCGCCGCTCCGACGCCGCGGCGCCCCGCGAAGAGTTCGACGAAGAGGTCGGGCTCGAGAATCAACGCCGCCAGGACCGGAAAGGAAAACGTCGCAACCCAGCGCGTGATCGTCTGATAGAGAGCTTCCAGCCGCGCTATCTCGCCACGGTCGTAAAGATCCGACACCACCGGAGCCCAGATGTTCACAATTCCGCTCAGAAAGACCGTGGCGGGTCCTTGCAGGTTGAGCGCGATCGCAAAGATGCCGGCTTCCGCGTCGGAGGACAGCACGCCGAGAACGAGGATGCCGAGTCCCAACGACTGGACACCCAACAGGGAAGCGCCCCCCTGGGGCAACGCAAACCTCACCATCGGTCCGACCTCGAGGCGAGGAGTGACTCGGCGTTCCTCGTCGGTCAAGATGCGCCGATAGGACCATCCCGCCACGATCGCTCCCGCCGCGAGACTCGCAACCAGAGTCGTGACGGCTCCCGCCACGGCGAACCCCGCGAGCAGAGCAACGACGCCGAGCGCGAAGCGGACGAAGGGCTGCACGATGTTTCCCGCAACGACCGACGGGACCATCGTCTTGTAGGCCTGCGTGCAATAGCGAAATATCTGCAGCAGCGCGAACAGCGGGACGTACAACACCGCGAGCCGGAGCAACTCGGCCATCGCGACTCTGTCTGCGGGCGTATCGCCGAAATGTTGCGCGATCGTGCCCGCGGCCACCAAAAGACCGACGACCACAATGAGCGAAGCCAGCATTGAGCTGGCGACCGCAACTCGCGCTGCTCCCCGTACGGCGGCGGGCTCTTTGCGCGCCCGCGCGCGGGCGATGAACCTCATTGCGGCGTAGTTGAAGCCGGCCAGGCCGAGTTGGCCGGCCACCGCGAGGATCTGGGCTATCTGCCGGTAGAAGCCATAGCTTCCTTTGCCGAGGAGGCGCACGTAGATCAGCCCGAAGAAGAATGAAAAGCCGCGTTGCGAGAGCTGCCCGAGGATCTGGACTGCGCCGCCCTTCGTCACCGTCCGGACGTCGCGCGCCGCGGTCTCCGTAAGACCGTCCTCGATAGGGGGCTCCGGCGGCCCCTCTCTCACGCCGCCTGAATTTTCGTCCGCCACGGCAGGATCGATCGGCCGGGCTGGAGTCCGGTAGCAGTCGCCAAACCCAGCAACAACGAAATGCTCAGCGTGTAGATGGGCTCCACGTAGAGGCTGAGGATGACCGCGTGTGCGCCCGCGATCACCACAGCCGCCGCCAACAGGGTTGCGAGCGTGGCCTCACCGCCGCGGCGAACTCGTGCCCCCGCGCGCGCGCTTAGTCCGGCGATCACGTAGATGGCGATGATCAGAACCGCCCCCGGAACCCCCGTGCGGAACAGGTAGTTCAGATAGGTCGAGTGCGTACCGGCCTTCGGGATGTAACGCGTGCCCTCGTGTGAGGTTCCGGTTGCGCTCCGCGATCTTTCAGTTCCGTAACCCAGCGCGAGGTGGATCCCGCGCAGCGACTCGAGCGTGTCGCGATAGAGGCCCTGGCGCGTTGCAATGCTCCCTCCCCCACCGGCACGAGCGGTCACGGGATCGACCTTGTATTTAACGAGATAGACCGCCGTCAGAACGCCGGCCCCTACAAGGAGCGCCAAGACCAGCGCCAGCTTCCGCCGTGCCGGTAGAACACCATCGACCAGGAGATAGGCGATGCCGAGGGCTATCGCCACCCACGACCCGCGCGCGAGCGAGAACCCAGCTCCGAACAGGCACGCGGCAACCGCGAGTCTTCCGATCCAGCGCCTCCTGCGCACGTCGCTCCACGCCAGCCAAAACGCGGGCGGAAACAGGGCCGCGCACACACCGGCGTATGTCAGCGCGTTACGCGGGAAGGAGCGCAACCTAGGAACGGTGTTGGACGGGGCGACGGCGACGTTATCGAAGATCAGCGAGATCTCCTGGTTGGCGAGTTCGTCCTCCACCGGACGGGCGGATCCCGCGAAGCGAATGATTAATTGCTTCTCATATGTCTCGAACTTTGGAAGAAAGACTTCGAAGTCGGGGAATCGGCCGTCCCGGGCGGCCACGCGTTCTAACTTCTGTCGCAGCTCCGCGGCACCGGCGCGCGTCGAGCGCGCGTACTTGATCATCCCGATGCTATTCGGGAAGGCATCGAGCGCGTACGCTTCCTCAACGGGGCTCCGAACCTCCTCGTTCTGCAATTCCTCGATGGGGACCCCGACCCATTCAAGAAACACTCCGAACGACAGCACAGCAATGAACACGGCGAGCCCTTCGATCACCGCGACGCGGCCATCCAGATCCAGAACGGCATCTACAACCGCCAGCAGAAGACCGCTCGCTAGAAACTGAATCCCCAACAACAGCAGGAAATGCTTGAAGTCGCTCGAGAAGATCACTGCAACGCCCAGCCCCGTCCACACCATCAACGCGGCGGGGATCCAGATCCAGCGTCCGCCTCGGGGCAGCCGGCGCTCGCGCAGCAGCGTCCACGACCACCGTAAGACGACGGTCGTCCAGCCCACGAGAACGATGAAGGGAAGCATGTCGACAAGCCACCCTGCGATGCCCATGAAAAGCGGCGCGACGAATGCAGCGCTCAGAGGTAGGACGAGACAGACGGCAACGGTGGCAGCCGCAAAGCACCACA
>JBHELF010000084.1:0-6933 GCA_046263155.1 Actinomycetota bacterium | reverse complement strand
AATCAGGCGCAAACCGACCACGCAGAGTAGCGACAAATCCCGCGCTAGGCGTGCCGAGGTGGCACGATAGGTATAGGTCTACGGGGAAGCTCTAGGCGCTGGAAGGAGCGTGGTCGAGAGATGGCCGAGACGTACAACGGATATTGCGTGAAGTGCCGTGAGAAGCGTGACTTCCAGGGTGAAGTAATCACGCTGGCAAACGGCTCCAAGGCCGCCCAGGGGCAGTGTCCCGTGTGCGGTACCAAGATGACGCGGATGCTTCCGAAGAGCGCCTAGGCGCACATTCACGACTGAGGGCCGCCCCAGGGGGGCGGCCCTTTTTCATTCCCCCTTTACGCTCGGGCGCCGTGACCGTGCGAACCGAGTCCTTTGCCGAGGCGTGCGCCCTCGTAACCATCGACCGCGCCGAGCGGCGCAACGCCCTCGACGCCCAGACCGCCACCGAGCTGGCGGAGGCGATCGAGGCGGCGAGCGAGACTGCTCGCGTCGTGATCCTTACGGGGGCCGGAGACGCCTTCTGCGCGGGCGGGGATCTCGACGAGCTCGAGGCCTGGGCCGAGCTGCCCGAGGAGCGGATCGGAGCGGAGCTGTATCAGTCGTACCAGGGCATGGTCCGAGCCATCCGCGCCACGACCGCAGTGGTCATTGCCGCGATCAACGGGGCCGCGGTCGGAGCGGGGCTCGACCTCGCCCTCGCCTGCGACCTGCGCGTCGCGTCCGCGACCGCCAGACTCGGGCAGGTGTGGGTCCGCCTCGGTGTGATCCCCGGCACCGGGGGTGCGTGGCTCACACAGGCCCTTGCCGGGCCTACGGCGGCCGCAGAGCTCTTGCTGACGGGTCGAATCGTCGATGCGAAGGAGGCCTACCGCCTCGGGCTTGTAAACGAAGTGGTCGAACCGGCGCGGCTGCTCGACCGCTGCAGGGAGCTTGCCGCAGAGATCATCGCGAATCCTCCGGAAGGAGTTGCTGCAAACAAGCGCGCACTCGTGGCGGCCTCCGAGACGGGTCTCAACGCAGCCCTCGCGCACGCCGCCGAGGTCCAACCGCAACGTTTTCGTTCGGATGAGTTCCGTGCCGCGGTCCGGGCACGAAGGTCGGGTCGGTAATTCGTAATGCGCACGTCATTACCAACCCGGTTCATGGAGCAACTCGAAGAATGGCTGCGTATTCCCTCGATGTCGTCGGGCGGCGGTCGACCCGAGGATCTGGAGGCCGCGGCCAATTGGGCCGCGGCGTGCATAGCGGATGCGGGCGGAACTGCCGACGTTCTTCGTACCTTCGAGAATCCTCTCGTCATCGGTCGTCTCCGGAGCCGGGAGCCCGACGCGCCAACGGTCATGATCTACGGCCACTACGACGTCCAGTCGGCCGACCCGGTCTCCGACTGGGAGAGTCCGCCGTTTGAGCCGACGATCCGGGGAGACCGTCTCTACGCGCGCGGCGCGTCGGACGACAAAGGCAACTTCTTCCCCCTGCTTTACGTCGCGTGCGAGATGGCGGAGGCCGGTGAGCTCCCCGTAAACGTCAGAGTCCTCATAGAGGGAGCCGAGGAGACCGGGGGCCAGGCGGCGGTGGACTGGCTGGCCGCCGACGATGAGCCCACCGACGCGGCGATCGTCTTCGACAGCGACATGCTGGACGAGAAGACCCCGGCGCTGACGCTCGGGGCGCGCGGGATCGTCATGTTCGGTATCGAGGTCCGTACGGCTCCCCAGGACCTTCACTCCGGGATGTACGGAGGCAGCGTCCTCAACGCGCTACATGTGGTGCATCAAATGGTGGCCGCGGTGTTGCCGGGCCCCGACGGGCGGTTGCCCGAACCACTGCGCGCGGGGATCGTCCCTGCGAAGCCGGACGAACTCGACGCATGGGCGAAGTTACCGCCGGGCGACGAGGTGATCGCAGAAGTCGGGGGCCGTCCACTCCACGACAGAGCGGGCGCGGAGTACTACGAGCGCAACTGGGGCGATGCCTCGGTCGACGTGCACGGCATCGCCGGCGGCGACGCGGCGCAGATCCGTACACAGGTCCCCAGCAGCGCTCAGGCCAAGCTCTCGATCCGTCTCGCTCCGGGCCAGACCGTGGCCGCTGCAGGCGCCTCCGTGCGGCGCCTGCTCGAAGATGCAATTCCGCCGGGGGCGGAGGTGAAGATCGAGGTGTTCTCTAAGGGCGAGCCCGCTCTTTTCTCGCCCGACAGTCCCGCGATCCGGCTCGCTGCAGAGGCCTTGGAGGCAGCGAACGGTGTCGCCCCGGTTCTCACCCGCGTCGGTGGATCGCTTCCCGTCCTATCCGTGTTCTCCGATCGCGGAATCCCGGCCATCGTGTCGGGATACGCGCTTCCCCTCGACGGCATTCACGGCCCGAACGAAAGTTTTCGTTTGGAGAGCCTCCGACTTGGCCTGGCCTCCGCTCGCGCGCTCTACAACCACCTCGCGTCACTGCGCGACACCTAAGGTGTCGTTTCCCCTCCAACGGCTGGGGAACGATGAAAAGATCGTCATGACAGAGTGGGACGGGTGGACCTTTGACCGCGCCGCGGTCGCGTTCAGTGGAGTGATGTATCTCGGGATCTGGATCCAGGTCTCGCTTTTTCATTGGGCCGGTGGATTCAAGAAGCTGGCCATGTGGGGGCCCGTCATCATGACCCCACTGATCGTGGGCGGCGTGGTCGCCGGCAGCCTTGCGAGAGACGGCATTTGGGGTTGGGTCGCGGCGGCACTGCTCGCGCTCGGCGTCGTCGATGGCCTGATCGGGCTCTACTACCACCTCAACGGAATGCGTAAGCAGATTGGAGGCTTCTCGGTGCGCAATGTGCTGAGCGGCCCGCCCCCCGTCCTGCCCTTCGCCTACGCGCTGATCGGACTGTTGGGGCTCGGAGGCCTTCTCTGGAATGCCTGACGACCGCTATCCGACACTCGACGAATTCTTCGAGCGCCTGGACGCGCGCGACGTCGAGCCCGATCTGCGCGAGGAGCTTCGACGCCGACTGACCAGAGAGAAGTCTGGGGTTACGCGCGCCGGCGACGAGGCCACCGTGGTGGCGGTCGCCGAGCGGCTCCTGCCCGGGGCGGTCCCGGCAAAGGCCTTGGCCGTCTTTCTCGATGAAGTTTTCGACAAGCAACTTGGTCGAGCCGACGATAAGGATGGCCTGATGCCGCGGGGCGAGCTCATCCCGACCGGTTTCCGAGTGCTTCAGGACCACGCGCGCAAGCGACACGGCAAGGACTTCTCACAGCTAACCGGCGACCAACAAGACACGCTGCTGGGAGAGGCCGAGCGCGGAAACCTGAAGGGCCCCCAGCGGTTCGAGTCGGCCACTTGGTTCAAGCGGACCCGCGGCTTTTTACTCCTCGGCTATGGATCCGATCCCCGCGGGATGGTCGAGATGGGTTTTCCCGGACCGTCCTACAAGCCCGGCCACATCTGGCTGGATGAGGGCGAGGTACAGGCGCGCGTGGAGCGCAAACCGGGATACCTGAAGCTGTGAAACCGCTCGAACTCACCGTCGGTCCGGCCGACATGCGCCACTACGACGGCAAGGTCGACGCGTGCATAGTTGGGTGCGGCGCGGGTGGCTCCGTTCTTGCCAAGGAGCTCTCCGAAGCCGGATGGCGGGTTGTCGTGCTTGAGGCGGGCGACTGGCTCTCGACAGATCAAGACCTCCGCCAGGACGAGGTCGAGATGCTCGGCAAGTTCGACTGGGACGACCGGCGGTGGCTTACCGGTGAGGAAGAGCTGGAGCTCGGCCATCGACGAGACGGGCGGGGCGTCGGAGGAGGCACCCTTCACTTCGGCGGCGTCGCGTTGCGGATGTGGCCCGAGGATTTCGAGCGCAAGACGCGCGACGGCGTGAGCGCGGACTGGCCGATCTCGTACGAGGAACTCGAGCCCTACTACGACCTGGTCGAGAAAGAGATGGCGCTGTCGGGCCCGGACACGATGCCGTGGGGGCCGAAGCGCTACGCGTATCCGCAGCCTCCCCACCAGACCACCGCGCGCGACATCATCGTGGCGCGCGGCATGAACAAGCTCGGGATCCGGTGGGTGCCGACACCGTTGGCGATCCTCACCGGCCAGCACGAGGGCCGCTCACCGTGCATGAACTACGGGTACTGCCAATGGGGCTGCAAGAGCAGGGCCAAGACCTCGGTGCATCTCAACTACGTCCCCAAAGCGGTCCTTGCGGGGGCCGAGATCCGCACGCGGGCGCGCGCGGTGCAGATCGAGACCGGTTCCGAGGGAGAGGTCACAGGCGTCGTCTATATGCAGGACGGGGAGACCAAGAGACAAGAGGCGGATGTTTACGTCATGTCGGCGTTCTGCATCGAGAACCCGAGGCTCCTCCTTCACTCTGCCAATTCCCGGTTCCCGAATGGGATTGCGAACTCATCCGGCACCGTGGGGAGGTACCTCCTCGCCCATGTCGCCGACAGCCATTTCGGACGGTTCTCCCAGCCGGTCCACATGTGGTCGACGGCCCCCGGGACCTTGCTCTCGCAAGAGCACTACGGAACCCAACCGGTCCGCAATTTCGTGGGCGGGTGGAGCTGGATGACGGCGAGTCTTTTTCCCGCCGAGTTCGCGGTGACCCTTGCGAAAGCGGGAGATGGTTACTGGGGCTCGAACTTCGTGCGCTACCTGCAGCAGTACCCGAATTTCGTCGTGCTGGGAACGGAGGGTGAATGCCTGGCGTACGACGACAATCGCGTGGAGCTCTCCGATGACAAGGACGAGTTCGGCGTTGCACGCCCGAAGGTGACGTTCAACTACGGAAGCAACGAGAAATCCATGCGCGAGGAGATCCATGGCCTCGCGACCCAGATCCTCAAGGCAGCCGGCGCCGACGAAGTGATCGTCAGCGAGGGCAACGACCACACGATGGGCGGATGCCGGATGGGCAGCGATCCGTCGAGTTCGGTGGTCGACGCGGATTTGAAGACGCACGACCATCCCAACCTCTACATCTGTGATGCCAGCGTTTTTCCGACACCGGGGGCAGCGCAACCGTCGCAGACGATCATGGCGTTGGCGACCCGCCTGGCAGAGCATCTCAGTGGTAAGCCTGCCGCCGTATCCGCTCGGGAGAAGTTGATGGTGTCGTTCTAGTCATGCGGACGATCATCCGACTGCTCAGAGGATTTCGAGGACACCCCGCGCATCCGCCGCTGACCGATGCTTCCATCGGCGCGTACACGGTCGCGACCGTGGCTGCGACGCTCGGGTGGCTCGGTGTGGAGGAGGCAGCAATGGCTAAGGCCGCCTTCGTCGCGATCGTTATCGGGCTCGTGGTCTCGGTCGCCACGATCCTCACGGGTTTCGTCGACTACCTCAGGATCCGACGCGGCACGCCTTTGTGGAACACCGCGACGGTTCACTGGATCGTGATGGCATTGGCCAACGGCGCCTTCATCGCGTCGGCCGCTCTCCTCGACGGCGGCTTCCATGCCTCACGGCTGGAGGGAGGCGCGGCGTTGGCCACGCTGGCCGGCTTCGCTCTATTGCTAGTTGGAGGGTGGATCGGCGGTGCCGTTACCTACGTGTACGGCATGCGCGTGATCAACGAGACGGAGAAACGCGCCCGCGACGCCATCCTGAAGCCCGAGTATCCGCCGGACTGAGTCTTATTCGGCTTGGCCGGCCTGGTCGACCTGACCGATACGGGCCTCGGCCCAGGCGGGGCACTTGCTCTGAAACGAGCAGGCCATGCAGTAGGGAGAGGGACGCGTGCGCCAGTCGTCCGTTTCGACGGCTCGGCGAATCGCCTTGCCCAACGCACCCATCTGCCGCTCGAAGGCGACGAGCATGGCCTCATTTGGATTCAGAGTTAAGACGGCGGGATCGGCGAGATAGATCAGGCGTATCTCCTTCGGCAGGATGCCGAAGGCACGCCAGCAAACCAGGGCATAGAAGCGCAAACCGAAGAAGGCCGCGATCTCCCGTTGCTCGCCCGGCACGCGCCCGGTCTTGTAGTCGGTGAGGATCCAGGTGCCGTCTACCCGTTCCTCGAGCCGGTCGATGATGCCGCGCAGATGTACGTCGGGAAGCTCGTATTCCACCCACCACTCGAGCCGATTCGCGTGCAGTTGCCGCGGGTCTTCGAGCTTGAAGTAGTTGCTCAATAAGAGGCGGCTCTCCTGGAGCCAGGCCTCTTCCTCGGGGCGGCCCAGACCGGCCGGACGGAACTCGGCGTCGTCCCGGACCTGCTCCCACAAAGCCTCGAGAAGTTCGAGCGCGCGATCGGGGGTGCGATGGGGAGGGGGCTCCGAGAAAAGGCGCTCCAACACTGCGTGCACGAGCGAACCGCGCGCGGCGACGCCCGATACCGGTTCGGGCAGCCGTTCGATCGCGCGGTACTTGAACAGCTGCGGACAGTTCTTGAAATCGGTCGCGCTCGACGGCGAGAGCTTCAGTAACGCCTGCTCCATGCGAAAAACCCTAGGGGCGGACCCTGCATTTTTCGTGGATTTCCGCCCCCAGCGCACCCTGCGACTAAGCGCTAGGCAGGCGTTCTTCCGGGATTTGGTCTCTTATGAGAGACGCGATCCCGGTAGAACGAGTTGAAGCGCGGGCGCTAGCTTTTCGAAGCGGAGACCTCGGTGAGGAACTCGGCCAGAGCGCCGTTGAAGGCTTCCGGCGCTTCGAGATTGGAGAGGTGACCGACCTCGGGTATGACGACCAGTCGCGAGCCTCCGATGTGCTCGTGCATCTTGCGTGAGAACTCCACCGGCGTCGGCGCGTCGTTCTCGCCCACGATGATCAAGGTCGGAACTTTGATCTCGGCCAGGTCTCCGCTCGAGTCGGGCCGCTTCTTCATAGCCTCGAGCGCGCCGATGAAGCCGGCAGGCGGGTTATCCATGAGCTCTCGCGTGCGCTCAACTACATCCTCTTTTTTCTCGCGAGTTGCTTCGGAGAGCAAAGCCCCGGTCAACGCCT